>JBGTMU010000109.1:0-6370 GCA_041743405.1 Longimicrobiales bacterium
GACGTCACGGGCTCGCCCCGGCGGGGTTGATCCCGATTTCCGGGACGAACCCCGCCGACGATCCGCACCGGGGCCCCGGTGGCGAGGTTGATCCCGCCTGGGCGCGCCCTCGTGGGGATGATCCGGGGGAGCGCCAGCCCCAGGAGCGTGTCCGAGTAATGGGGGGGGACGCTGGGGGGTTGATGAGGGAGCGGGAGACGCGGGGGTGCGGAGTACCCCATCCGGGGGAACCACCCCGTTGACGTGATGTAGCCAATAGGCTACACTCGGGCAAGTTGGAGATTCGCGAGACCGAGATCTTCGCCCGGTGCATCGACGGACTGCGGGGACATTCGAGGCCGAGCTCGGGTGCTCGCGAGAATCGAGCGACTTGCCGCGGGTAACCCCGGCGACGTGGCACCGGTGGGTGAAGGAGTCTCGGAGCTTCGAATCGACTATGGCCCCGGGTACTGCATTGCGACTGGCTCGTGGCCTCGAGGAGTAGAGTATGCCCAAGACCATGACGACACGCTACGACGTAGCGGAACATCTGAGAACGCCCGAGGAGATGGCCGCCTACCTCGAGGCCTCGCTGGAGGCGGCGGACGGGGACGCTGCATTTGTGGCGAAGGCGCTCGGGGATATCGCGCGAGCCAAGGGCATGAGTCAGGTGGCTCGAGATGCAGGGCTTTCCCGGGAGAGCCTGTACAAGGCACTCTCCGGAGAGCGTACGCCGTCTTTCGACACGATCCTCAAGGTCGTCGGGGCTCTCGGAATCCGGCTTCACGCAGAGGCTCAGGGCGGGTGAACGACGTGAGAAGACCGTTGCGTGACCTCCTGACCTCCGCCGCAGTACTCGGAGGGTTCCTCGTCGGCGCTCCAGGCTTGGCTGGCCAGACAGATGTCGGAATAAGGATCGGCGGCGCAGGGGGATCGACGAGGTTTGCCAACAGCATGATCGGCGCGTTCAGGAAAACTGGAGACGGATTTGATCGTGAGTGGTCGCTCTCGTGGAGTGTGGGAGCCGACGCGACAGTCAGCTTTGGTGAGAGATACGGAATTGTGGTAGGGCTCTCTCAGAAATGGATTCGAGACGAGCGGTTTCGGGAGTCCTTCGACGGGTTTGTCGAAGCAACAGCCGTCACGGCCGGATTGATGATCAGTTTCAAAGGCAGTAACTGATTCGGCCCCTACGGCGCCGCCGGCACTCCGATATGCCTTCCGAAGTAGATCGCGTTCAAGAGCAGCCGGTTCGTCCCGTACCAGTATCCCCGGAACACCGGGTTGTCCACGAGCAGGACGGTCGTCCCGCCCCCGATCCCATCGGCCACGACGGAGGCCGAACCGCGGATCCGATCGAGGCTCGCGGGTGAGATGTACCCGGATAGATGGGGGTCGTCCGTGAGGCGCGCGGGGGTCGAGAACGGGTTCGTGCTCTCGGGGAAGATGATCTCATGGTCGCGCCAGACCGCGAGTTCCCGGCTCTGATATCCGAATCCCAGCGGATGGGTGGTGTCGAGATCGACCCGGTAGATCGAGCCCCCGATGCGCTCGGCTCCGGTCAACGGTCCCGCGTCCGCATAGTCCCTGCGCCCCACCGGCTCCCGCTCGGGGGGAGGGTCGCGCTCTTCCAGCGCCTCGGCCATGCGCGGTGCAAAGCCATTCGTCACCGCCCACTCGGTTGCGGACCGGATTGCGACGAGCGTTCCACCGTTCCGGACCCAGCGACGCAGTTCTTCCAGAACGGTTCCGGTGAGGGCGGGATAGCTTCCCGAAACGAGGATAAGGACATCATAATCCTCGAACCGGATGCGCCCGGCCTGGTCCTGATCGACCTTCACGACCGGGAGGTCGACACGGGTATCGAGGAGGTGCCACACCTGCCCGGCTTCCAGCGACGACACCCCCTGACCGACGAGCATGAGGGTGCGGGGCGCGTGCGGAATGGGGCGGAAGCTCCCGCTTCCGAGATCGATTCCTTCCACGGACAACCCTGAATCCAGAGCGTGGAAGGGGACGCCCGCGTGGCTTGCGGCTTCCCGCACGAGGCTCAGGAGTGCGTCAGGATCGGATGCGGGGTGGTTCGTCTGAGTGGCGACGGGCACCGAGATCGAGCCAGCGCTGAAGGTATGGGTTCCGGAACGGGTGCGGGCGGTGAAGGGCTGGAATGCGGCCTCCACCCTCACGCCCCGGGCCAGCAGATACTGAAGGGCCCTCGGCGCGTAGTGGTGTTTCCAGTCCAGGAGATAAGCCACGCGGGCCGGACCCGCCACCGTGACTCCGGGGACGGGGGGAAGGGCGGTCACTGCGCTCCCGAGGGGAAGCGCGCTTCCACCCTCCAGCGCGGCATGCGGGATCCCATACGCGAGGCTCATCGTCCAGGTGGAAGCGTCGTAGAAGACGCTGTCGGCGTAGCTGTCGGTGGCCTCGAAGATCGATCGGACGAGCCGATACCCGGACTGGGAGCTCGGAACGACCCAGGCCTGACCCGGCTCGAAGCTCCTTCCTCCCACCTCCACCGCGGCGGCAAGCTCATGGACCGTCAGCCGGTGTCGCAGCAGAAGGTCCATGAACTCGCGGTTGAGGCCCGGATCTTCCGGATCGCCGAAGACCCATCCACGGACCGGGAAGTCGGCGGCTTCCGAGATCTCGCTCCGGAAGTAGTCGCGCTGATACTGGAGGAAGCGCTCCCGCTCGGCCATGACCCCCTGCACCGTCGCGATCCCGGTGCGGACATGGTTGCGGATCGGGAAGGCGAATGGGAGCTCCCCGTGATGGGTGCTCTCCTGAATGTGGCCCCGCGAACTCGCCTGTTCGAAGACCAGCCCCAGCCCGCCGAGGAAGTTCGGGTAGGTCGATCCATACCCGGGGTAGGTGTTGTCGTAGACCTCTTTCGTGAAGTACAGCGATCCGATCTCGTCCAGCGACTCGGCCCAGTAGTCCGCCATCCGCACCGTCAGATCGGTGTACAGCTCCTCCGGGAGAAGTGGATTCCAGGAGCCTTCCGGCTTCGAGGGCTCGAAGAAGTAGGTCGCGTTGGTCCCCATCTCATGGTAGTCGGTGACCAGGTTCGGCTTCCATCGGTGATGAAAGTCGATCCGGGCCTTCGATTCCGGGTGAACCAGGGGGAGCCAGTCGCGATTCAGATCGAACCAGTAGTGGTTCGTGCGCCCTCCGGGCCAGGCCTCGTTGTGCTCGCGATCCAGCGGGTCGGCGACGAGCGCGTCGGAGCGGTGCATGTTGGCCCAGTGCGTATGGCGGTCCCTTCCGTCGGGGTTCAGGACCGGTTCCACATGGAAGACCCCGAGCTCCAGGTACTCCGCCACATCGGACGACGTGCTCGCGGCGAGCCAGTAGGCGGTGAGCATCGCCGCTTCGCTGGACGAGGTCTCGTTGCCATGCACCCCGTAGCCCAGATGCACGATCACGCGACGCTCCGCGAGCGGGGGGAGGTCAGCTTCGGGGGTCGCCGGGTCAGCCGCCGCGAGATGGATTCTCCGGATCTCTTCGAGGCGGGAGTGGTTCTCCGGACTCGTGATGGTGATGACCGGCATCGCGCGCATTCCAGGGGTGATGCCGATCTCCTGATAGGTCACCCGATTCGAAAGACGCGCGAGCTCCTGGAAATACGCCACGATCCGGTCATGGCGGGTGTGGAGAGCCCCGATCTCGTACCCGAGGAACTGCTCCGGGCTCGGGATCGACGCGTCGAAGGTCTGGCCCTCGGGGAAGAACCAGGCAGTCGCTGCGGACGAGGTACGCTGTGCCTGAAGCGGGAAGGAGAACGCCAGCAGCGTGATGAGAACGAGGCCGAGAGTCGCGGGAAGCGAGCAGTTGGACCGGGAGGGAAGGGACATGTGCCAGATGGGTAGAGAGTAGTCCAGGGCCCGGCGGCGGGCCGCAGCGGATCGCGGAGGATGAGAGTCTGGGCAGGATGATAGCCCGATCACCCCCGGGAGGCGACTGGGTCCGGCCCGGGGCAGGCGGCGGTGGCCGAGCGCTGGCCGACTGGCGCGGCCCTGCGCGGTCGGGTACCCTTCGGCAGGGTGCCAACGCTTCGCCGCGTGGCACCTTCCCCTTCAACGACGGTCCGAACCATGCGCCCTTCAACACGTCTCGTCTTCGCCTTTCTTCTTCTTCTCCTGGCCCTCGTCCAGGCCCCAGGCGCCGATGCCCAGGAGCGGCCCGTGATCGTGATCGATGCGGGGCATGGAGGGAGTGAAGCGGGGGTCGTCGTGGATGACCTGGTGGAGAAGGATCTCGTTCTTCGCCTGGCCTTCGTGACTGCCGCGGAGTTCGTGCGCGAAGGCTTCGACGTGCGTCTGACGCGATCCGGGGACTACGCGGTGCCCTGGGCCGATCGTCGAGCGTTGGCGGAGTCCGTGGACGCCTCGCTACTCATCATGCTCCACATGATCCGGAGCGACGACCCGGCCCGCCATGGTGCAGAGATCTACTTCAGTGAAGAGGCGCCATCGAGCCTCGAGGCGGCGCGGGTCTTCGGAGAAACGCTCGAGCGGGAGGGGCTCGCAGTGGTGCTTGAGCCCAGGACTGCCCCCTTCCTCGAATCGCCCTCGGTTCCGACCGTGATGATCGAGGCGGGCTTCCTCACGAACCCGGTGGAACGCAGGATCCTCCAGACCGACGAGTATTATCGCGTGCTCGCGAGGCGCTTCGTGGAAGCGGCGCGGGCGACCCTCGGAGGCGGTTGAGCCGCCATCGAGCCGACTCCTGGATTCCCTTGAACGAGCCGCTTCACACCCTCTCCCCCGCCACCCTCCGGAGCCTTGCGTCCGTCGTGGGAAGTGATGGAATCGTGAGCGATCCGGAGCGGCTTCTCGTGTACGAATCCGACGCTCTCACCCAGTACCGCCACAGGCCCGGAGCGGTGGTCTTTCCGCGGGATACGGGTGCAGTGCAGGGGGTGGTCCGCATTCTCGCGGAGGCCGGGATCCCCTTCGTGGCCCGAGGCGCGGGCACGGGGCTCAGTGGAGGCGCCCTGGCCCTGAACGGTGCGGTCATGATCGCGACCGCGCGGATGAACCGGGTGCTCCACATGGACCCCGTGAACCGGAGAGCGCGAGTCCAGCCCGGGGTCATCAACGCCGAGCTCACGCGCGTGGCGGCACCGCACGGGCTCTTCTACGCACCCGATCCCTCGTCCCAGTCCGCCTGCTCCCTCGGAGGGAATGTGGCGGAGAACTCCGGAGGGCCACACTGCCTCAAGTACGGGGTCACTTCTCGCTACGTGACCGGGCTCACGGTCGTGCTCCCGGACGGCGAAGTCGTCGAACTCGGGGGGGAGGGGGGTGAGAGCGGCGGCCTCGATCTCGTCGGGCTCTTCGTGGGCTCGGAAGGGTGCTTCGGGATCGCCACCGAGATCGAGGTCGAGCTGACGCCGGCGCCGGAGGGGGTTCGCACCCTTCTCGCGATCTTCGATTCCCTGGAAGACGCCGGGCGCGCGGTCACCTCGATCATGGCGCGCGGCCTGCTTCCCGCTGCGCTCGAGATCGTGGATGGAGAGACGATCCGGGCGGTCGAGGCATCGATCTTCGCGGCCGGATACCCGGTGGATGCGGAAGCCGCGCTGGTCGTGGAGTTTGACGGGGTTCTCGCCGGGATGGACGAGGAGGTGATCCAGGCCAGCGAGGCGTGCCGGGGGGAAGGGGCCCGGGAAGTGCGCATTGCCGCGAACGGCTACGAGAGGGATGCGCTGTGGAGGGGCAGGAAGAAGGCCTTCGGCGCGATGGGGCGCATTGCCCCGGATCTACTGGTTCAGGACGCCACCGTTCCCCGCACGCGCCTCCCCTGGGTGCTTTCCCGGATCGGGGAGATCGGGCGCCATCATCGGCTCCGCATTGCAAATGTCTTCCACGCGGGAGACGGGAACCTGCACCCAAACATCCTCTTCGACCGGGGCGACGCGGATGAGCTGGCACGGGTTGAGCGGGCCTCGAAGGAGATCATGGCGGTGTGCATCGAGGCCGGGGGGACGATCACGGGCGAACATGGGGTAGGGCTCGACAAGCGGGAGTACATGAGGCTCGTGCACGATCATGAGGGGCTCAGTGCCATGGCGCGGGTGAAGGCGGTGTTCGATCCAACCGGCCTCTGCAATCCGGGGAAGGTGCTCCCCGATGGGTACGGGGCATGAGTGGGCCGAGAGAGGGCGATGTGGGGATCCGCGCTCAGACGGGAGGGGCGGAGGGCGAAGTCCGGACGATCTCGCCGACGACCGACGAGGAGGCTTCGGAGCTCCTGCGCGAGGCGGCGTCCGGGAGACGGCGCACGGTCTTCGTGGGGGCTGGCCTGGGCGCACCCCCCGAGGGTGCCGAAGTGCGCATCTCTTCCAGCGGCCGGTCCGGGATCGTGCACTTCGACCCCGCGGACC
>JBGTMU010000110.1:0-82459 GCA_041743405.1 Longimicrobiales bacterium
ATCCACAGTTGAGCTGTGGGCTTTAACAACAGACTTTTGTAACCACCTACGGACGCTTTACGCCCAATAATTCCGGATAACGCTTGCATCCTCCGTCTTACCGCGGCTGCTGGCACGGAGTTAGCCGATGCTGATTCCTCAGGTACCGTCAGAACTTCTTCCCTGAGAAAAGAGGTTTACAACCCACAGGCCTTCCTCCCTCACGCGGCGTTGCTCCGTCAGGCTCTCGCCCATTGCGGAAAATTCCCCACTGCTGCCTCCCGTAGGAGTATGGCCCGTGTTTCAGTGCCATTGTGGCTGGCCGTCCTCTCAGACCAGCTACTGATCGTAGCCTTGGTGAGCCATTACCTCACCAACAAGCTGATACGCCGCGACCTCCCCTCCGAGCACAAGCTTACAAGTAGAGGCCTGCTTTCACCTCACGATCATGCGATCACGAGGCAGTACGCGGTATTAGTCCAGGTTTCCCCGGGTTATCCCCCGCTCGGAGCCAGATTAGTCACGTGTTACTCACCCGTCCGCCACTCGGCTCGACCCCGAAGGGTCGTCCTCGTTCGACTTGCATGTGTTAAGCACGCCGCCAGCGTTCGTCCTGAGCCAGGATCAAACTCTCCGTAAAGTGTCTGAACAGCTCTATTCGAACTCTGACCTCGATCTCAAATCAAGATCGTCATTCGGAATCTACGTTTGATTTCTCACTGGCTCCGAAGAGCCTTCCCGGCAAGACGTAGCGCCTGCCGGACGTGAGCCCACTCACTTTCTCTAAACCCTGATTTTCAAAAAACTCTCTGATCTGGTCCGGATTCTTGCCTTCCGATTCCGGTGCAGCGATCCGGCGCCATGCGGCCCCATCTCCCTGCCAGACAGCTATACTAATCGAGGGCTTCGGCAGTGTCAACACCCCCCGGAAAGATTACCGGAAAAAACTTCGAAGCCTCTTCGTGCCAGGGTGAGCGACCGGAATCGAACCGGCGACCTCCAGGGCCACAACCTGGCGCTCTAACCGACTGAGCTACGCCCACCGTGTCCCTTGAGCCGGTCCTTCATGCTACCCGGCCGCGAAGGGAAAGCTAAGCTAATCGGAGGGGGGTGGCTCGTAAAGCCATGGCCGATTGGGGGAGCCCGGCGCGTGCGCGGGCCTGTCGCGTGCCTCCGAGGAACCTCCTACGCACCGGGGTGAGCACTCGCCCCCGGGCCCGCCAGGATGGGCTCCGCTTCGCTCCGCCCCTCCTGTGGGGATCCTGCTCGGTGTGGGCAGGGGCGTGGCGCTGAAACGCCCGTCGATCCTCCACTCGTGACGAATTGTGGCCGACACTGGAAGATCGACCGTCGTGGTGGCGGTGGATGCTCCAACGGTGGATCGAGCCGGGCGCACCAGTGGAACATCGACCGTCGTGGTGGCGGTGGATGTTCCGCTGTCGACGGAATGCGGCCACGAACGGTACATCGACGGCCGAGCCGGGGATGCAGTCCCCGCGAACCATGCGAATTGCGCACTCGCCCATCCCGCGCAGGTCAGGCGTCCGCGTCCTCGCCCACAAGCCACCGCGCGACGTCCACGGGCGGGGACCGTCTCCGCGATTCCGTTGGGCAGGTAGCTCTTTCCGGCGTGGATGCGCCAGGATGGGCTCCGCTTCGCTCCGCCGATCCTGTCGGGTAACGGGTCAATCTTCGAGGGGTTACGCGCCCGCCAGGATTCGAACCTGGGACCCTCGGCTTAGAAGGCCGATGCTCTATCCATCTGAGCTACGAGCGCAGGGGACCGGGGGGGCTGGGCCCGGCTCGGTCGCCTCAAAGCTACCACTCTCGGGCGGGGGGTCAACGCATCGAGGGGCGACCCAGCGATTTCGGAACCTCGGTCCGAGAGGGAGGCCCAACGGGGTGAGAGCGGCCGGAAAGGAGAGTCCGGACGCGGAATTGAGGCACGGGGACGGGGATGGCAGGACGATGGAGGGAGGCGAGCTATCGTCGCAGGGGCCGGGAGACGCGAGGGGAGACGGGGGTGGGCCGCGGTGCGGAGAGGGGCACCGCCGAGGCAATCACGTGGGCCAGGAGATTACGACCTGGCGCTCAACTTGTGTCGTAGGGCTCGCAGACGGGGAGGTTCAGCCAGAGGATGCGGGAGAACTGGATGGCCGTGTAGGGCGGATGGGTGCCACGCCTGAGATAGCGCAGGCGGTACAGGCGCTCCAGGCACATGGCGAGAAACGTGAGCAGGGCATGGGCGACCACGCTGGTCGGGTGGTGATGCGCGATGTGGGCCAACCCGTGGCGGTTCTTGGCGTCGTTGAAGCCGTGGTTCTCGATCGACCAGCGGCTCTTGGCCATCCGGAACAGGGCGCGTGATCCGACTCGACGCTGGGGCAGGTCCGTGAGCCAGTAGGCGTCGAACACCTGGCCATCCGGGCGCACGTGGCGGTAGCGCAGCACGCGCACCCGCGGCCAACGCAG
Source organism: Longimicrobiales bacterium (assembly GCA_041743405.1). Lineage (GTDB taxonomy): Bacteria > Gemmatimonadota > Gemmatimonadetes > Longimicrobiales > Gaopeijiaceae > JBGTMU01. Next base: position 2,452 of record JBGTMU010000110.1, read on the forward strand.
CTCCTGCCATGCGATGAAATCGTCGGCGTCCCAGATCTCCACTGAGCTACCGCTGTAGGCGAACCGGAGATGGGGAGGCGTGTTCTGGAAGCGCCGCTGTGCCGCCTGACGGAGTTCGGGAAGGTTGTCCTTGAGCGCGGCGACCACCGGAAGGCCCAGGTCGCCGGCCAGATGCAGGAACGGCGCGCCCGCGTAGAGGCCGTCGACCACCAGATAGTCGGCGAACCGGCGTCCAAGCCAGCTCATCGCGCGTTCGAGCAGGCGCTTGGCCGCCGTCAGTTCGTTCTCGCCGAGCCCGTAGAACTCCACGTCGAACGGCAGATCAAGACCGGCCCCGACCACGCTGATCGCCGCGAGCTTGTGCCCGTAGCCCTGGCCCTGCGCGTGGCACAGCGCACAGGTACGCTTCCGACTGCGCCCCACCCCCGACCCGTCGATCGCGAGCCCGATCCTGACACTGCCGTCGAACGCCTTGTTGCGCTTCGCCCATCGCACGAGCCTCACGAGGGCGCGGCGCGTGGGCTCCGGATCCAGCCGCGCGGTGAAGTACGCGAGGGCATCGTCGCCGAAGGACCGAGCCACGCCCAGCCCGCCCGGACACATCCGACTCAGCATCTCCACCCCGTGGAAGGAGGCCACACGCAGCGCCTTCCCCAGGATCAGCGCCCACAGCAGCGAACTCGCGGAGATCTGGGGAAGACTTCGCCCGTCGCCGGGCGCCTGGAGGTAGTCTCCAAGCCGGAGCCGTCGAGTGAGGTACTCGTGGAGCCGACGCGGCGTCGGCCCCTTCATGGTTCACTTCTTCTTCTTTCGCCTCTTCGCACGCTGCTTGCGCTCCAGAACCAGAAGCTCTGCGTTCGCCGTCAGGATCTCGCCCACCGCCTCCCGGAAACTCCGTCCCGCCTCCACCCTCCGGCCCACCTCCTCGGCCCACTCCGCCGGGATACGCTCCACGCGCTTCTTGCCGTCCACCATGAACGTGAGTTGCCACCCCGGATGCCCCTTGCCCTCCGCACAGTGGCACTGCGGCTTGCCGCATTTCGTATGCGTGAGTGCCAGGGAACCTGGGAGCGCGTCCTCGGGGAGCTTGAGCGCACGCAGGCCCCGGTGCTTCTTCTTGCGCAGCTCGGTCGCCTCGTCGCCCCTGGGTCCGTCGGGGTTCGGCATCATGGATCTCCTCATCTTGTGGTCAGATTACACCAAGAACAAGCCCTTGGCAACCCTCCCTACAAGAATGCGAAAAAGGAAATCCGCAACCACCGACCCCCAAACTCCCCGCTGCCCTACTCCCGCGCGCCTCGGACGGCCCCTCTACTCAAGGGTTCCGAAATAGCTGGGGGCGACCGGCGCGTCTGCACCTGCCGCCCCTCGACGGATCGCAGCCGAGCCCAAACTTCATCCGGCCTTTGTGACGTTCTCCGCTGCCGGGCCCTTTGCGCCTTCAACCAGCTCGAATTCGACGCGCTCCCCTTCAGACAGGGTGCGGAAGCCCTCGGCCTGAATGGACGAATGATGGACGAAGCAGTCCCGTTCGCCGCCCTCGGGCGTGATGAATCCGAATCCCTTGGCGTCGTTGAACCACTTGACGATCCCGGACGTGCGCATTGCTGTACCCCTTCCTGGTAGGTGCCGCCAGCGGCGGGATGTCGAAGCATCTCGGAGCCGCCTGCCGCACACCGCGGATGATTGCCCCCGCGTCGGGCTGCCACATCGAATTCGGCGCCGGACGGGCGCGCGTGGAACGGATGCGCGAGGCCCGAAATGCGAAAGGGGCCCCAACCAGAGTCGGGTCCCCTCGATGCTGCCTGCCTGCGGATCCCGCCCCGTTCCATTGTGGCGTGGCAAGAGTACGGGCGGCCCCTGATCCATGTCAACCTTGGAGTGTGCCTCGATAGGTCGATGGGGGCGCCTGGATGGAGCTGCGGTCGCTTCGCGATCCTCGCTCGCGTCGGCGGAGGGCGGGCCGGTGCGCTTCGCGCCTCGCCGGATTGGCCGCCTCGGCTCGAACCTCCGGTTCTCATCCGGGCGCTGTGTCCCCGGGACGCTTCGATCGCATGGACGTTCTGACCGCCGGAACTGCTGAAAATAATCGGGGCGCCCGGATTGGCTCCGCTGCGCTACGCCGATCCGGCGCACACCATTTCACTCTTCGATACGTAGTCGGGGCGCCCGGATTCGAACCGGGGACCTCCTGCTCCCAAAGCAGGCGCGCTACCGAGCTGCGCCACGCCCCGCGTCCTACTCTCTCAACGCTTTCCGGGGTTTCGGGCCCCGGGTGTTCTCTCGTTTAGGGCACAGATAGGGCACACTTTTGAAACCGTGCCCCGAGGGCCGTCATAAAGGGGGATGAATCGCCGCATGGGGAGAAAATAGGGCACAGGGGGCCGACCGCCTACCCCTTGTCCAGCTCCGCCAGTCGCTTGAGGTCCGGGCATCGTTCGCGTGCCAGCCTCGCGAATACCTTCTCCCACCCCGGCGGCGGGGTCCGATAACCCGAGGCGTCGGGGTCGAGTCGAGCCTGGCGAACCGAGGCCGGAGAGGCTTCGAGCTCGGCGGCCACCTCCACCGCCGTCATCCCGAGGAGATCCATCGCTTCGCGGAAGTTCATGGTGCCTGTAAAAAGAATGTTGACGACTCCTCCACTCTGTAGTAAGTTCGTTTACGCGGCTGAATGATGCAACCTTTTTCGCGAGGAGCCCCACAATGACCACCCCATCCCGCCCCCAGGACGACGGCCGCGCTGGCCGCGCCCCCTGGGAGACCGACCCGGACGCATGGAAGCGTGGCAACTCCACCCCATCGCCCGTCACCTTCCCGATCGTCGCACCGGACGACACCGCGGCGGTTTCAATCCTCATCCGGGACTGGAGCCCCATGAGGCAGTCGCCGGAGTTGGTGGAGAAGGCGCTGGCCGTCGTGACCCTCATCGAAGCACTCGACGCCCCGCCTTCTAGCGAGGCTATCCACGAGCTCGATTCCGCCCTCGATGAGTTCTGGTTGGTCCTGAAGCCGTTCTGGGGGCCTACGGGCTCTGCCCGGTCGACTGAGCCCAAGCCCGATGACATGGCCCATGAATGACCGGACTGTGGAACGCAGCCCGGAGGACGCGGCCGACCTCGCCGATTCCATGAACTGGATCCCGGCCTCGTCCGGAGCCGCTCTGCTATTGGCGGAGGCCGTGACCGAGCAGGCCCCGAAGGGAGCCAGCGACCCGTTCAACTGGTACATCCGTGCTGAGGCCGGTCAGGTGCTCATGAGGTCCGCAGAGAAGCTGAGGGAACTCGCCAACACGGGAGGAAGCGCGGAGTGGCGGTACCATGACGCCGTAGCCCTCCTCCGGGCGATCGCGGCCCTGCTGGCCCTGTCCTCAGAGGGCGCGGAGATCACGACTGACGGCGAAGCCTTTTCGGAGCACGATTACCCCAAGGGCACCGAGGCATTGCACGCCGCCGAGCAGCTCATTTTTCTGTTCAAGCGTCGGTTCGCGGTGCCTACTGAACCGGGGGAGTGAGTATGGAGATCATCCTTGACGTGGAGTACGAGCCCATTCCGGACCTCGGCGCCCGGAAAGGGGATACGTTGCTGGTCGACTTCGGGGACCGGAAATGGCCGGTCTGCCTGGTTCGCCATCTCGGCCCCAACTGGATCCCGGCCGTGAGGGCTGTCCTTCCGTACCTTTACTGCCGCACACGGAGCCTCACGGCCTGCGCGGTGTGCGAGTTCTCCGCGGGTTGCCCGATGAGCATGATCGTGAGCGCCCCGGAGGCAGGTAAGGCTCGCCTGAGCCTCCTCGCGTAGCCGCTAACCCACCCGAGGCCGCTCTCAACGCCCACCGCGGAGCGCCCAAGCCCCCCGTTCTCTCTCGAGGGCGGGGGGCCTTCGCGTTTCAGCACGGCCGGAGTGTTCGCACGCGAACATGACCACGGTCAGAACGGGAGGTCGTCGTCCGGATCCCCGATCCCCGCCGGCGCATCCACGGGCTCGGGTCGACCCTGGGGATCGCTCCTCCCCGACGCGCCACCGAGCATCACGAGCTCGCGGACGTTGATCTCGGTCCAGTAGGTCGTCACCCCGTCCTTCTCCGAGGTCGAGTAGCGGATCGAGCCCTCTATATAGAGTCGGTCGCCCTTCGAGACGTGTCGCTCCACCACGTCCGCGAGTGGCCCCCAGCAGACGAGCCGGTGCCAGTCGGTGCGCTCCTCCGGCTGGCCACTCTTCCCGCTCCAGCGTTCCGACGTGGCGAGCGACACCTTCGCGATCTTCTGACCGCTTGCGGTGGTCCGCACCTCTGGCACCTGGCCGACGTTCCCCAGGAGCGCGATCCGGTTCACACTTCGCATATCATTCCCTCGGTTGGATTCATGTTTCGATTCCTGCCGTCACGTGGGGCCACTGGACGGCCGTCAGCGCCTCCCGGTGGACCTTCGGCACATCCACGCACCCCGGCGCCTCGAAGTGGTCCAGCGCCATGTGAAGAAGCCAGAGCGCATCCGATTCGTTGTGATCGTGACCCTCGAAGCCGAGCCTCCGGATTGCTGCCGCGAGGACGGCCTCCTTCGGGGCGTTGCCCTTGCCCGTCGCGTACTTCTTGAGACTGGCCGGGGCAACCTCCACCACGGGGATTCCGGCCTCGAAGAGCGCCACCCGCACAATGCCCCCGAGCTCGCCTGCGGAGTGCCGTTGAGACGTTCCCCGGGCCTGCCCGAAGCTGTAGCCCTCCAGCACCGCCACGTCGGCCCCGTGGTCATTCACGAGCCCCAGCACCCGGTCACGGATCCAGATAAGGCGCTCCAGGCCCCTAACCACGCCTGACGGAGGGGAGAGCACCCCCGAGGCGCCCGGCGCGGCCCAGCCCGTGGCCGTGAGCGAGAGATCCAGCGCAAGGGGGATCATGAGCAACCCTCGGGGTCACGGGAGGGGCGCGGCGCAACACGTTTCCGCACCCGGGGACCGCTCACCCCCGGACCCCTCCCGCAACTCCGGTCACGGTCTGCCATTTTCTTCATTCAGCCCCCGCGCTGACTGCGATTTCACGGGCTCTCTGGCCGAGGACGCGGTTCAGGGCCTCGCCGGCCGCACGCGCATCGCCTTCGGAGAGCTCGGTCACGTTCGGGAACGAAAGGGTGACCGAGAACACCTGGCTGACCCCGCCACTCCTTGAACCCGCCGTCCCCGGGGAGAACGACACCCCGTCACCTCGGAGCGACCGGGTATTGAGCGCGATCTCGTCCAGGCGGCTGAGCTGACTCCAGTTCACGGAAAGGAGGTTGTCGGCCTGGGAGGTCGTGATCGACCCCACGCGCCGGGTCACATCCGTCGCGGCACGCCTCGCGGCTCCACCGGGTTCCACTTCCGGCCCCTCCGATCGCTTCGTCCGCTCGATCTCCTGAATCTTCGCCAGGAAATCGAGATACTCCTCGTCGTACCCGTCCGCGATGGCCTTCCGCATCTCCAGATTCTGGCGCATGGCGAACGCCTCTTCGTCCATTCCCTGCGCGATCAGGTACCGGAGGTCCAGTGATTGCATCGCCTGTTCCTGCGCCATTCGGGTCGCTTCGGTCGATGCTTTCACCGACTCCGCGAACCCATCCACAGCTCGCGTGAACTCGCCGTCGATGACTGCAAACCAGCGGTGGGCCTGCTCCTCTGAGATTTCCCCCGCCCGAAGCATGGCATCAACCCGATTCCGCTCGGCGATCGCGACAGCCTCGGCAGCGGCGATGAACGCCTCGGAATCGGTCCCCCATAGCGAGGCTTCGCGGGCGCCCAGGTTCGCGTCGGTTTCTACCGAGAACGCGGCTTGGCGCTCTTCCTCCTGACGGCGGCGTTCGGCGGCCTCCTCGGCGCGGTGGGCCTGTTCGGCGGCGAGTGCCTCCTGCTCCCTCGCCTGTACCCACGCCATTTCGATCCACGCAGCCACGGCGTTTCCGTAATCGGACCCGATGGCGCGGAACAGATCCACTTGCGCCTCCAGCTCCTCGGGAGACCACCCTCCCACCCCTTCGAGCATGCTGCGCGTGCCAAGATCGACCGCCTGACCATACGGCAAGCCACTGAGGAAACTTTCACGCTCGTCGCGCTGGTTCAGGCTTTGGCGTCTGCGCTCGGCCTCTTCATTGAGGCCGTCAATCACGAGCCGCCGCGTGCCGAGATCGTCCCGCACGGAGCGCGTGAGTTCCCGTAGCGCGTCCGCGGCCCGTCCCGCCTCGTCGGCCATCCGACGCTGCTCTTCTGCTTCGCGCGTGCGATCCCTACCACCTCCACCCACGAGACCGACGATCATGGCCCCGACCCCCGCCGCGGTCCCGAGTGCGCCCCCCACCTGCGACAGGGAGCCGAGAAGCGACTGCATCACCCCACCGACACCGTCGTTCACCCGGCCCGCTGCGGAGAGCATGGCCGTCTCCCAGCGGACCGCGGCCTTCTCACCCTCTTCGCCGAACGACTTGAGCTTCTGTGCCAGGTCGAACATCTCGCCCGCCTGAGCCTTCAGCGCGTCGGTGTCCGCGCCCTTGTTCTGTCGAAGCTCGGCCTCGACGGCATTACGGATGAACATGGCCCGGTTGTAGGCCGTGACCGCTTCCGTCAGCCCCTCGGTTTCGTCGCTGTACCGGGAGTGGATTTCAACGAGCCTCCTGAGATCGTCCAGTTCCCCGGCACGGCTCGCGGCGCGGGCCTGCACGGCCTCCAGATCACCCCGGCTCCGGGTCTCATTCACGATCGCGTCGACGGCATCGTTCCGGATCTGGATTTCCTTCCGGATGGCGGCTTCCGAAAGCGCCGTCCCTCCCGCCAGCCGCTCCTGCACCTCGGCCGCCATCTCCTGCTCGCGGCGAACCCGGGTCTGCGCGGCTTCCAGTTCTTCGAGGGTGCCGACGAACGAAAGGGTCATCGCGGCGAGCGCCTGCACGTCCGCGAGTTGCTGCTGAGCCGATGCGTCGTTCTGCGCGGCGGCGGCTGCTGCTGCGGCTTCCTGTTCGGCCACGCCCAGGTCGAAGAGCGCTCCCGCCATCGCCTCAATCTCGACTCGCTGGGACGCGATCGCGGTGGTGGACGCCTGACGGATGGCCGTGGCACGGGCGACGGCTCGCTCCTCAGCCTCGACGGCTTCCGCGCCACGAGCGTAGGCCTCGAGGACGCGCTCGCGGTCGGCGATCTCTTGCACAAGGCCGGTGCGGGTGTTTTCGGAAACCTCGCGGGCTCGCCGGTAGGTATCGGCTTGGCGCTCGGCTTCCTGAGCGGCCTCACGGGCGGCGTCCTTCTCGTCGCGGCTCGCGCGGTCCGTCTCCTGCATGGATGCGATGAGATCGTGGCGGGCGTTTACGAGGCGAATGATCGCTTCCCGCTCTTCGCCTACAGCTCCCGCCACTGAGACGCGGAGATCGCTCTCCCGTCGCAGCTGGTTGGTCACTCGTTCGAGTTCTTCGTCACCCGCTTCCGACGCCGCCGCGAGCCGCTGCTGGCTGTGAAAGTCGAGTTGCTGCTTGGCGAGGGACTGGTTCCGGAGTTCGCGGATCGCTTCTTCGCCCCCCCTCACGATTTCGAGGAGTTCGTCGTACTCTCGCTGCATTCGCTCGATGCGCGGTGAATCGATGCCGGTCACGCCACTCGTCGCCAAGCTGGCCCGTTCGGCCTGTATCCGCCGCTCCAGCTCCGCCATTCGATCGCGCTGCTTCTGTGCGTCTTCCTGGATCGCGCCTCCCGGGCCCAGCGAGGCAACTCGGCGCGTCTCGATGACTCGCTCCAGAGACTCGCGAGCCCCCTCCTGCGCCTTCCGGGCCTCGCGGGCATCTTCCGTGATGCGCCTCCAGCCAATCGCCAGGGCCGCGAGACCCGCGAGCACGCCCGTCATGATGGCGCCACCGAGTGCCATCGACCCGATTACGTTTGCCAGCTGGCCAACGGCGGGGCTTGTCTGCGTAACCTGTCGCAGGTGAGAAACCAGCGTCTGATTCAGGCGGCCCATGGACGCGCCCGCCCGCTGGCCCTCGTTGTCGACGTGTTTCAGCGATCCCGCGATTTCCGTGAACACGGCACCGGACCTCTGGGCACGGATACCCTCGGTCTGATCGAGCACCTCCAGCACGCCGCGATTGTAGTCCGATGCCGCATCCCTTCCCGCTTGTGCAGCTTCGGCCTTGGTCATCATCCCTCGGGCCATGGCTTCTTTGATTCGCGCCATGTCGGCCTGAAACACCTGCTCCATGGCACTGACCGAATCCCTCGCTGCCTGCTGAGAGCGGTCCACGGTTTCGGTGGCGACCTGAGCTTCCCGAGCGGCCTTTTCCGCCTGCCACTGAACCTCTGCTTCTTCGAGTCGTCGAAGAGACTCAGCTCGCATCTGCTCCTCGTCGGCCATGCGGCGGGCACTCACTTCCTGCGCCCGGCGATCCGCCTCCATGGCCCGCTGGCCCCGCTCCGTCGCCTGGTTTCGCTTCTCCTGGACGGCTGCGGCTTCGCTGGTCACCCGCCCCAGGCTCACGGTCGCGGACTCGGCCCGCTTTGAGGCCCCGACGAAGGTGGTGAGCTTCATCTCCCCCTTCTCTACTGCGCGGGAGTCTACCTCCACTCTGAGCGTTGCAACGTCAGGCACGAGAGCCTCCTTTCTGCGCGGAAACCATGAGGTCCATTCGAGCGCGATAGAGTGGATCCTCGCTCCAGAGGGGGCGGATCGCGTTCACGGCCTCGGTTGGCAGCGAGCGGACGAGATCGAACACTTCTCGCCCCCCTGGCGTGAACTTCAGCGAGCCCCCGTCACACCACGGGCGGTTCGGAGCGCGGAGGTCCCGGTACCGGAGCGCCCAGGGCCCCTTCTGGCCCCTTCGGAGGAGCACGATCAGAACGTCCAGCTCGGACGCAGCGGACGCGCCGACAACCGCCTCCGTCGCGCCCCTGATGACCGCGGTCAGTGCATCGGTGACCGTGGATTCAGGTACTTGGCCCCGCTGCTCGGCAACCGATCGGCCTTGTGTCAGGATCCGGACGAACTCCCATCGTCTGCCGGTAGCTATCATTCACCCCCCTCGAGCGAGACCGTGCTCTGGAACTCCTCGAGCAGCGGGTCGGGGGCAACCCCCGTCAGGGTCGTAACCCGCGCCACCGCCGCCCGGCTGTTCCACTCCATCGACCCCACCGCCGCCTCAAGCTCCTGGAGGTGACGGTAGCCGCCCGGGTTGATCGCCCGGGCGTGGAGGTGACGCCCTTCCTCAAGAGCGTCCTTCGACACGATCGCGAAGGGAGCGGGCGCTCGCTCGATTGCCCGAACCGTCAGGGTATCGCCCGACCGCGCGGCTTCGAGGTACATCTGTTCGGCCTCAAACTCCCCAACAGACGAAAGACGGTCACGGATCTCTCTCTCTATGAGCCGGACCTCTTCCGGATCCCGGTCCCCGTCCAGGCGATGCCGAATCACATCCGAAAGGATGGCCCCAGCTCGCTCGGCCCGCGTCCGAAGCGCGGAAAGCCGATCGACGCGGAGGCCTTCGATCTCCTTGACCGCCAGCCTTCCGATCTCCGTGAGTCGCGCACGCCGACCGGGGCCCGTGAGGTTCACATCGCCCATGATCTTCGACTGGGCCTCGCGCACCTTCCTGAGCCGTGCCTCCAGGTCGCTCGCGTGCGTTGCCTGAGCGGATACCAGGTCATCGGCACGTTCGTCCCCGTCGTGCCGCACGAGCAAGAAGCCCTCCGTCAATTCAAACATTGTCGCCCTCCATTCTGGCGCCGATTGAAGGCTCGGCGCTGCGCCTTGGGTTTTCGTGGTGGGGGGAGGAAGGCCAGCACGATTCCTTTACGCCCGGCGGTTGGCGCTCCGCCGATGCAACCTCCCCCCACGTTTCCATGATCCACTGCCGCGGCTCATACACGATGCCGGAACGTGGTCGCACGCCTCGACGGTTCGGCTTCGGAAAGCGCCATGACCACGGCATCGGCCCGGTCCGGCGATCGTCCGAGCTTCCGGCGAATATCGTCTTTCGCGAGCATCAGGATCTGCCCCTTCGAGTCCATGGTCCACTCCATCGCGAGCAGGTCCTCGGCGAGCGTTTCGTCGGGTGGGAGTGTCGTCTTATCGAGCTCCAAGCCGGAGCGGAGGCGCCAGTAGTCCTCCGCCCTCCGGTTCGCGAATCTCCGCTCTCGCGAGGGGTTCCAGCCCCAATACTCGGCGACCCACTCTCCCCGGTTTCGGGCCATATCCACGACCCCGGAGCCGATCCCGGCCGCGTCCACCACGAGCCGCAATCCTCCATGCCCGATCCGTCGCCACGCTGCGTCCTCCTGCTCGGCGAGTGCGAGGAAGCGATCGGTCGTCACCACGAGATCCCGGGAGCGCCACGAGTGGAAGGCGAACACGGTCCCGGGCTGCGCTACGGCGACAACGCTTTCGTCTCGATCGAACGACCGGGCCACGTCGAGAGAGAGGACCAACGGCTCGCGGGGGCGGTAGTTCGGGCCTTTCTTGAAACGCTCGAACGCGGCGTCGATCCATGAGCGCTGGATAAGGGCATCGACCGATCCCTCGGCGGGCCATTGCCCGAGCACCGCCGACACGTAGAAGGCGGAATCCTCGCCGTACTCGTCCGCCATCTCCTGGACCCACTCGCGCGTCGGTCCCCCCGGGATCACCTCCCGCCCCTCGAGCAGGTTCGGATGATCGAAGGCGCTCCAGTTGTCGGTGAGCCAGGCTCCGGAGCGGAAGGCCACGTAGGCCGCCCCCTCTGCCCGGTTGGGGTTCCCGACCGCGAGGATGAGCCCGGACCCCACCTTGCACTTCTGCGCGGCCTGAAAGATTTCGAGGGGGATGCCCTGGGCCTCCGTGATGAACACGCACACACGCGGGGCATGGTGGCCGGTGAATCGGTCCGGATCTGCAGCCGTGAAGGCGAGGATCTCCCCATGCTCCAGGCCGGGGAACCGAACCGCGAGCGAGAAGAGTTCGTAAGCGATCTTCCCCCTGGCCCGCCGAAGGTGACCCGCCACCTCCCGGCGCATCAGCACCTCCCGAACCTGCCGCTCGGTCGGGCCGGTCAGGATGGATAGCGAGTCGTTCACGACGGCCTCATAGATCGCGATCGCCGAGGCGAGTCGGTCCTTCCCGAGTCCGTTGCCGCCCATGACGAGCGCCTGACTCGCGCCGGAGGACTGGATCGCCTTCCACGCCTTCGCCTGTTGCGGCGTCAGATCGAAGTCGAGGATCTCCCGGCAGAACTCCGGGAACCGACCCCGGAACCCCCGGAGCTCCTCCCACGAGACGGACCCACCGCGGCGCTCCTGGAGTTCGCCGATCTGTTCCGCGAGGCGGTCAAGGCTACGGGCGGTCGTCACCGTCTCGCCTCCCGTAGTGCCTTCTCCAGCTCGCGGACGCGGTCCTGTAGGGTTCGCTTCTCAACCGAGAGCTGGAATTGCCGGACCGCCTTCGTCGCGGCCTCCGCAACCCTCACGTCGATCTCCCCGATGAGGACGGCATGCGTGATCCAGCTCGCCACCTTCTCCGCGTCCTCGAGGGTGCGCGGGGCACGGGGCACGTCTGCGGGGAGGGCGGCCCTCTCCCGGCGCATCGCTTCCCCCCGAGCCCGTCCCCCGGCGGCCTGGGCGGCCTTCGCCAGGTGCTTCCGGAGCGGATCGTGGAAGAGGCAGAGCCCCGCCTCGCCGAGGTTCATGTGCGATCGGCACGGCGTCCCCTTCGCCGTCCGTCCACCGGCGTCTCCGCACGTGCGGATGATCTCTCGATCCTCGCTCTCCGTCATAACGGCACCGCACCCCCGGAAACGAGAAAGGCCGCCCAGCGCCCCCGGTGGGGTGCGGACGGCCCTCTGGCCAGAATGGATTTTCCTCCTGAAACATGCGCGTCCGGAACAGAGCCGGTCAAGGACCGAAACTCCCCCGGCGTGCCCTGTCTGTGCCCTAAACTGCCACTATCGAGGGCAAGATCCATGCACCGCAACGCTCCTGAGCCTTCCCCGCCCTGCTTAGTTAGCAGTCGCGCTATCCCGGTTCGTGCATTTCGGGAGCGGCAACCGGCGGCGAGGAAGCAGGAGGAATGAACGCCGGGAAGGGTTCCGCTGCCGGGCTGGACGGGTGCCCCCTCAAGGTCGTTCCCGAGGTCGTTCCCGGGTATCTCGTTCCCAGGGTCGTTCCCACTCGTTCCGTCCAGTTCCCACAACGGTTCCCGGCGGTTCCGGCCCCTGACGTTCCCGTTACCCCCCCTAAAGGGGGAACGCGGAACGGGTGCCCAGCAAGAAAGGTGACTCACAGAAGTACCTCCTCGACATCCCGCTGTTCGAAGAGCCCGGCGCCACGCTCCACAACCGCGCCCGTCTCCAGCATCCGGTTCACGGCGGCAACGTGAGTTGCCTTCCGGCCGCCCAGGCGCCGGAACTGATCTGCCCTCGATGTCCCGGGGTATGTGCGCACGTCCATGAGAACGCGGGCCTCGAGCGGGATCTCGCCGCCTGACCCCAGCAGGAATCGCTCCTCACTATCCATGCGGATGGAGAAGTCTTCGACTTGCCACCGCGCCCGCCCGCGGAATCGGCGGAGGGTTGGGTCCTCTCCGGCGTTCGGGGGGACCATCTCCCAGAGACAATCGACCGCCGCCGCGATCTCTAGGCTCCCGCGGTACTGATCGTCCGAACGTCGGGGGTGATGAAGTAGCAGGATCCCGCAGTCGTGGTCCCTGGAGAGCTGGACGAAGGGCCGGACGACGGCACCCCAGCCCGAAGAGTCTCCGTCCTCTGGAGAGCGGCCCAGGATGAGGCGCGCCACTTCGGCCAGAGAGTCGATCACGACGAGATCGGCGGGTTCCTCCCGGAGGGCGTCCTCGATCGCGGCGAGAATGTTGTCTGGCCGGAGTGTGAGGACGCGGACCATGTCCGGGTGAGCGTTCCGCTCCGAGAGCCGGCGCACGGTGTCAGGAAGGGCCTCATCGGGTGCGGCGACGATCGCGCTCCCGACTCCAACCTTCTCCCCGAGCCATCCGCTCCCCCGAGAGAGGTGAGCCACTCCGTCCGCAGCGACCGAACTCTTGCCGAGCTTGTCACGCCCGGAGAGCAGGGTGGTGCGCCCCCGCCAGACGAGGCGCGGAAGCACGGGCGGCGGCGGTTTCAGGATCTCCGGATCGTCCAGGAGGTCACGGAGGGAGAGGAAGTACCGGGTGGGCTCCTCCTGGACTTCCGACGCGGAGGGGCCGTTTCCGTTCCGCAGCACCTCGATCAATTCGCGCTCGGGGATCTGAGCGAACATTCTCGCAGTCGCGTGCGCGGTGTCTTCGACGCGGGTCGAATACTGGAGGAGAAGCGCCGCGATTCGGTCGGTGGTCTCAGGCATGACCACCCCCCCCTCTCCACCACGTCCACCAGAACCAAACTTCCCGGAGCCACTGGCGAAGCACGTCGATCACCTGGGGACCTCATCCGGCCCGAGTTTCAGCGTTGCCCGGAGCCGCTCGATCTCGGCGGCGTCCTGATTCTCCTCTGCCATCGCGAGGTCGGCGGCGAGTCCCATCTCGAGGAATCCGGGCCGAACCCCACGGCGTCGAAGGATTCGGAGGATTGCCGCGAAGCGGGCGTGGGTCGATTCAGCCATCAGTTTCACGGTCTTGCCTCCAAGGCTTCCAGCGCGGCGCGGAGCTGCGGGATTGCATCGGCCGGAAGGCTGAGGGGGAGGTCGCACCACCCTGGACGGTTGAAGGGTTCGCCACCCACACCCCCGAACCCGAGAGCGAGGATCAGGGCCTCCGGCGTGCCGTCTTCGGCGAAGGTGGCGGAGATGCGGAGCGTCTGGCGCCCCGAACCGATCGGAACGTCGATGGAGCGGACCGTCCGCGTGTCGACCGGCGAGGCGTTCACGATTCCGACCCCGATTCGTCCCCCAGTTCCACTACCGGGAGCGCGGCGGCCCATTCCTCCAGCTCGTCCGCTACCCAGGCGACGGAGTTCGGTCCCAGGCGTCGGCGGCGCGGGAACTTCCCTGCCTTCTCCCATCGCCAGATGGTCGTTTCCGACAGGCCGGTACGCTCGACCACCTGGGGGAGTCGGAGAAGGCGACTCATGCCGTCTCTTCCGGTCCGGCGTCGGGTGCGCGGAGCAGCTCCGCCCGCGCGGCATTGAGCAGGTGGCGCCGGGTCCACTCCGAGAGTGTTTCCCGGGCCGTGAGCGCAGCGCCCCGAATCCTTGCGGCCTCGTGGGCCCGGATCCGGATCGTGATCCGCTCGGTGCGGTGTGGTGCGTTACGGGGCATCCTCCATCCTCCGACCGCAGGGTACAAAAAAAGGCGACCGCGGCACCCGGTGGGTCCGCTGGTCGCCCTCTGGCGAAAATGAGTTGTCTTTGTGCGCACCCTGCCCCCCGTTCCCCTCGATGGGATGGGAGGCCCGCGCACGGGGCCTAACTAGTGAATCTGTTCTAACCTGGGGCCGACTCCCGGCTGACGCAAGGGGTCCCGATCACCCTTCCCCATTCACCGCCTTTCGCACGAACGATCCCCACTTCTCCAGCGCCGCTCGCTTCTCCGCGAGCAGGTAGAGGTGCTGGTCTCCGGTGTAGCGACCGAACCCGAGGCTCGCCTCCTTGTGACCGAGCACCGCGTCGGCAACGTGCGCGGGAACCCCGAGGCCTGGACCCGTCCGCTCGTCCGGGGAGCGCACCGCGTGGGTTCTCCAGGTGGTGCGGAAGTCGTGGATCGTCCAGTCCTTCACCCCTGAGCGCTTCCGAATCCGACTGAGCGCCTTCCCGAGGTTCGAGAGGTGGGGCTTCGCGGACCCGGCCCGGGAGGGAAAGACCCACTCGTCGCTCACCGAGTTCTCTCGGAGCTCCTGAAGCACGGCGAGGGCCTCGGGGGAAAGGGGCACAAGGTGCGTTCGCCGGCCCTTGAAGTGCTCGGGAGGGATCGTCCAGAGGTCCCCCTCGATTCCATCCCATCGCATGGCGAGCACGGAACCGATGCGCTGGCCGGTCAGAAGCGCCAACCGGAACGCAGCTCGGGTGAGAAGGCCCTCCGGTTCCGTGGCGATCCAAACGGCGTTGATCTCTGGCACCTTCAGGTAGACGGTCCGGCCCTCTTCAACTCCCGGGGGGTCCACCATGTGGGCCGGGTTGAACTCGAGCCCGACGATGGCCCTTCGAAGGGCTGTGTTGAAGAGGGTAGAGATCAGGGCGAGCGTCCGATTCGCAAGCACCGGCGCCCCCCGCCTTTCGATCGCTTCCACGAGGAGCACGACATCCCGGCGAGTGATCCCTCCCGCTTCCCGATCACCCCACACGGGAAGGAGCTCCGCATCCACAATCCGGCGCCGCTCGCGCTGGGTCGCTTCTCGGGTCGGCTCCCCGTTCCTGCCCTTCCGCGCGAGCGCCTCAAGTACCTCGTCGGCGAGGTCGCGGAAGGCGACCGCCGCTTCGACCTTGAGCGCCTCGGCTTCCCGCTTCTCTTCCTCCACTGCCCGGAGGTCGGTCCCGGTGCTGGCGGCCGAGAGGTAGGCCCTCGCCTTCGCCCTGGCGTCCGCAAGGGAAAGAAGGTCAGCATCCGGAACCGACTCCTCGGAATAGCGCCCCAGCTTGACCCGCCGCTGGGAGCCGTTGGCCCGGTAGCGCACGAGCCAGGTCTTCCGCCCCGTGGCCCCCGAAACCCGGAGGTGGAGCCCGGGGGTGTACATGTCCCAGAAGTCCTCCTGCGGGAGTTGCGTCGAGAGCTTCTCCACGCCCTTTGCGGTGAGCTTGAGCTTGGCCATTCCCCCTCCCTTTTCGAGTCACCTTCCGGGGTCACAGAAACCCCATTCGGGCACGTTTAGGGCACGGAATCCGGTTTAGGGCACGGAACCGGATGAAAGCCCTTGAAAGGAAGTATGGGGAGATATTCCAGTAACCGCAAGGACTATCTGGGAACGGATGGGGCCGGATGGATGCCCCTGAAAAGGTTGGGAAACTATTCCCAAAGCAGGCGCGCTACCGAGCTGCGCCACGCCCCGTCGAGAGAACCGATCCGCCGGGTTTCCCGATGGGGGGTAAGCTAGCGAAGGGCCATGAGGGTCGGAAGTCGGGAGACATCATTCCACGAAGCGCCCCTCAACCAACGGGGCCTCGTCAACCTGCGCCGCACTCCGGGCACGGACAGATCTTCCGCAGGAACTCGAAGGGGAAGATCCCGGTCGTGTGGCCGTCGCTCCAGTCGAACCGGATCGCGTAGCGTCCTACATAATGGATGGCGAGGGGATGGATGCCTTCGTCCACTCCGTCGGGGCGAAGAATGGGTCGGCCGGTCATCTCGTCGACGCACCCGGCGCAGGGGCACTTGAGTCGGAGAAATCGAGGGGGATAGTGGGACTCGTGTCCGTCTCTCCATCGAATGCGAAGCGCCGACGCGTCCTCGTTCGGGCCGATTTCCTCCGGAATCCCCGCCGAAAGATTCACTTCCACGTCATCCGATTCGCGAGCTCCCGGAAGGCCCGTCCCCGATGGCTTCGAGCATCCTTTTCGTCCGCGGAGAGCTCGGCGAAGGTCACCCCGAATTCCCGATCGAGAAAGAGGGGGTCATACCCGAAGCCGCCTTGCCCCCGCCGACTTTCCAGGATCACGCCCTCCGCCTCACCACGCGCGGTGATGGGATCGGCATCCGGAGAGAGGAGGAGTGCCGCGACACACACGTACCGCGCGGTCCGATCTTCGTCATCTACGCCCTCGAGCATCGCGAGGAGGTGTCCGTTGTTCCGCTCGTCCTGATCCAGTTCAGGCGACCCCACCCCCTCCGGGGCGAAGCGCTTCGAATGCACACCCGGCGCCCCACCCAGGGCATCCACTTCGAGTCCGGAATCGTCGGCCAGGACCGGGAGATCCGAACGTCCGGCGAAGTACCGGGCCTTCGCGACCGCGTTGTCTTCGAAGGTTTCGAATGCCT
The DNA here is from genome assembly GCA_041743405.1 of Longimicrobiales bacterium. Taxonomy (GTDB): domain Bacteria; phylum Gemmatimonadota; class Gemmatimonadetes; order Longimicrobiales; family Gaopeijiaceae; genus JBGTMU01. Next base: position 19,336 of record JBGTMU010000110.1, read on the forward strand.
CGATTCCGGCTTCCTCGGGCAGCTCCGGGACTCCGGCGTCTGTCAAGTCGATGAGATCGATCCCGGAGCAGTCCCGGAGGATCGCCCGGATCTCCTGAAGCTTGTGAGCACTCCGGGTTGCAACGAGTACCTTCACGCGAGCTCCTCGAGAATCCGCAACTGAGCCCGGACCAGGTCGCGGATTCCTCCGAGGGCCAGGTCCATCAACGCATCCATCTCGCCGCGAGTGAAGGGGTCCCCTTCGGCCGTGCCCTGCACTTCCACCAGCGCGCCTCCGGCCGTGGCGACGATGTTCATGTCGACCTGGGCCGCGGAATCTTCCGAATAGTCGAGGTCGAGGTGCGGCTGGCCATCCACAAGGCCCACACTCACGGCGGCCACCATCTCCTGGAGCGGTGAGCGCTCCAGCTTCCCTTCCCTGACGAGTCCATCGAGGGCAAGAGCGAGCGCCACACACCCTCCGGTGACGGCTGCCGTCCGGGTACCTCCATCAGCCTGGAGAACATCGCAGTCGACGGTGATGGTCCGAGGCCCGATCGCCGAGAGGTCGGTGACTGAGCGAAGCGCCCTCCCGATCAACCTCTGAATCTCCTGCGTCCGCCCCTTCGCGCCGGCTCTCTCGCGGGGCATTCGCGTGTGCGTCGAACGTGGGAGCATGCCGTATTCACCGGTGACCCATCCGGCTCCCGAGCCCTCGCGCCACCGTGGGACCCCCTCTTCGACGGAAGCGGCGCAGAGTACGTGGGTGCTTCCCATGCGGATCAGACAGGAACCCTCGGCGTAAGGAGCGGCACCGGAGACGAATTCGAGCGGGCGAAGCCGGTCGAGGGATCGATTGGAACGAGGCATCAGAACTTCCTGGGAACGGCGTGAAAGTGGTCACGATCGGGTACTGCGCGGGTTCAACGGGGATCTGCGCCGAGCTGCGCAAGGATCCCGGAGGTGGAGCGGCCACCGAAGAAGGAGAGGACGCGGACTTGACCGCCAGCGGCCAGTACGGTCTCGGACCCGACGATCTCTTCAGGACGGTAGTCCCCTCCCTTCACCAGCGTGTCCGGAAGCAGGGCCGCAATCAGAGCCTGTGGAGTGTCTTCATCGAAGAGGGTCACGAGGTCCACGGCTTCAAGCGAAGCGAGGATGTAAGCCCGATCCGCCTCGGGTTGGACGGGTCGCCCGGCTCCCTTGAGGTTCCGCACCGAGCGGTCGGTGTTCACCGCGACGAGAAGTACATCGCCCAGGCGGCGAGCCTCGGCCAGGTAGGCCACGTGCCCTCTATGGAGGAGGTCGAAACAGCCGTTGGTGAAGACCAGACGGTATTCCCGTGGTCGCCCGAACCGTGTTACGAGCTCCGATCGTTGGAAGATCTTCGCCCCTGGATCGCGCGGCATCGGGCTCATCCTTCGCGCACCAGGGCAGCCTTCAAGTCTCCGAGCAGGAGGTCCGCGCCCCGTCCGAGGAGTGTCCCGGCCACTCGGCGTCCCAGCTCCGCCGGATCTTTCCTTGAGCCCGTCGCCTGAGCGCGGACCAATCGACCCCCATCCGGATCCAGGACCATCGCCCGGAGCCTCACCCGATCCGAAAATGGGAGAGCGAGCGCTCCCACGGGGAGCTGGCATCCTGCCCCGAGCTCGTGGAGGAGCGCACGTTCGGCTGTCACCGCGCATCGGGTTGGTTCGTGGTCGAGCGTCCTCAACCAGGAGGTCCCGCCGGAGTCTGCGGCCCGGACCACGATGCCCAGCGCACCCTGCGCGGGAGCCGGGAGCCAGGCGCCCTCGTCGAGGGCTTCGTGGATGCGATCTCCCCATCCGAGTCGTCGAAGGCCGGCTGCCGCGAGCACGATGGCATCATAATCGCCCCGGTCCAGTTTGCGGATCCGGGTGTCCAGGTTTCCGCGGATGGGGAGAATCCGGAGATCGGGGCGATGGAGTCGGAGGAAGGCGCTCCGACGAAGCGAGCCGGTTCCGACCGCGCTTCCCTTCGGGAGGGTCTCAAGCGAGACCACGCGGGAGGCCGGCCCCAGCAGGACATCGCGCGAATCTTCCCTTTCGGGAACGGCGCCCAGGGCCAACCCGTCCGGGAACTCGGTGGGGAGATCCTTCAGGGAATGAACCGCGAGATCGATCTCCTCACGGAGCAGGGCCTCGTCCAGCTCTCGGGTGAAGAGCCCCTTCCCGCCAATCTCGGAAAGTGCGCGGTCCTGGATCTCATCGCCGCGGGTTCGGATGATCCGGATCTCCACGGGAATTCCCAGGTGCGCTTCGATCTGCCGAGCCACGTTTCGACTCTGTGCGATGGCAAGCAGAGACCCCCGGGTTCCAAGTCGGAGCATGCCGATTCGCTCTACCAGTTCGACTGGAGGCCGTCCACGATCCCCTGGACGATCCTCTCGATGGCCAGGCGCCGTCCGTCTTCTTCGAGCTGGGAGGCCTCGAGATACTCTCCCCTTCCTCCCAGGGAGGTACTCTCCCAGAGGATGACGTTGTTGACCCGATCAACGATCTCGACCTGCACCGTCACGTTGACCTGCCGTTCGATCACTTCGGTTGCCGCGCCCGCGGCTCCGGGACGGTATGAGGGGGCATCCACCGAGTACCGCCGGATCGACCCGCGAACCACGGCGTCCGCGACTCCTTCTCCCGCCGTTCGGACTCGGAAGGTGCGCGGGAGTTCGTCCAGAAGAGCCTGGTGGATTTCCTGCGAAAGTTCGAATCGGCCGGTGTCGTTGTCGAAGGGGACGACGGCGAGGGTCCGAACATGGGAAGGGAGGCCGGAGCCGGCCTGGAACGTGTAGTTGCACCCGGACGAGCCGATCGCGAGGAGCACGAGCACCGCCACGCTTCCCACGGGAGTCGAGAGTCGCCTGTCAGACATCGGGTTACTCCTCCGGATTCCATACGGCGGAGGGATACGCTTCGACCTGTTCGACCACCTGGAGGGTGAGGCGGAGCTCACGCGTTTCCCCCAGGTGACGATAGATCGCTTCGCGGGGGAATCGCTCGCCGGCCGCACGGCGCAGGCGTACTTCTTCGCCTACGGAGCCTCCGGTCAGGAGAGCGAGGTCGACAAGTTCCGTACCCCTGAGCGTGTACCGGAGCTCACCCGGTGGAACGCGGTACAGGAGCTCCGTGAGGTCGTTGTCGCGCCCCAGAGCCCGCATGAGTGCGGCATCCCCTCCGGCTCTGACTACCCCCAGAGAGGCCCAGAAGAGCGCAGGGGGCGGCAGAATCGATGCGAGACCGGGAGCGCCCCGCATCTCGTCGCCGATGAGCGCCGCCGCCGCCACCCTCTCGCCATTCGAGGTGAAGAGGTCGATCCGCGCCCGGAAGGGGGGTTCCAACCTCACGACTCCCCGTCCCCGAAGTCGAAGCGAGGGCTCGGACATGGCCCATTCGAACTCGAGCCGGTAGGGGTGGTCGATCATCGAAGCGTTGACCGCCCCGCGTTCAACCCGTCCGGCGTCCATTGGCGCTGAAGGGGAGGGCGGAGGGGAGGGCAGACACCCGGCCGTGACGATCAGACAGACCAGGCAGGCGATCCGTGCCCTGGCGCTCGATGCGGTTGGAGAGATTGGCATTTGTTCCCGGTTCGGGGCCTTCGATTGCGAAACTGGGGACGCGGCACTCGGGGGCGATCTCCGTGCTGGCCCTGGCATCCGCGGCGCCCCTGTTCCGCGGCGCCGTGCGCTAAGACCCCCGCCGGGACCCGGGGGTTCCCCCTGTCGATGCGCGATCGCTATGTTGGCCCCCATGCAGAATGCAACCGCGCTCGTGGCGAGCGACGTGCACCTCGGGGGTACATCACCCGAGATGAGTCAGGCCTTCCACCGCTGGCTTGAGCGTGCCGCCGAGGAGGCCGGGACACTCGTCCTGAACGGAGACCTCTTCGATTTCTGGTTCGAATATCGGTCCGTGATTCCCCGGGGGCACATGCGCACGCTCACGGCCCTCCGCAGACTTGTGGAAGGGGGCGTGGATGTACATCTGGTAGGGGGAAACCACGACTGGTGGGGCGGTTCGTTCCTCACCGACGAAATCGGGGTCCAGTTCCACCGTGATCCGGTGACTCTCTCGCTGGGTGGGCGTCGCGCGCTGGTGGCACACGGAGACGGACTCGGTCGGGGAGACATCGGATACCGGCTGCTGAGGAACGTCCTTCGAGGGCGGATCACGCAGTGGGGTTTCCGGTGGATCCATCCGGATCTCGGGGCGGCACTGGCACGCGCCATTTCGCGAACCGGCGACTCAGACGAGACGGTGCCAACGGGCCCTGAGCACCGCACCGGTGCGCTCGAACGGTGGGCACGCGACCGGCTCCTTGAGGACGACTCCCTCGATCTCGTCCTCCTGGGCCACACCCATTCCCCCGTCAGCGTCGAGGTCGCTCCCGGGCGGTTCTACCTCAACTCGGGTGACTGGGTCACCCACGCCTCCTTCGTCCGGCTCGCCTTCGGCCAGCCACCGGAGCTGTGTTACTGGGAGGGCTGACGCAGGGTGACGTGCCGCAGGATCTCTGTGGCACCGTACTGGCGCCTCAGAGCTTCATCGCCCTCCGAGGGGCAACGCGAATCGGAGTTCGACCGCGCCTGGAGAGGGACCCGGGTTCACTTCGATCGAGAGAGGCTCAGGGTAGTCCATCAGGTGGGCCGAGACGAAGGCGTCCACCGCGCTGAGGAGCACAAGGAATATCCCGAGCGCGGTCCAGTCTTCCACCTGCTGCCTGCGTGCGTCCCGGAGTTCCTGGATCTCGAGCACCGCCACATCGGAATCGACGCGCAGGGCCACACTGTCCGGCGGAAGTGATCCGGACGCAGTTATCCTAGAGGTCGCCGCCTGGCGTTCCAGCGACAGGAGCCGATCCGCCTGATGCCTCCGGAAGGCGGACTTGGCGATCATCCAGACGGTCCCCGACTGAGCCGCCACGTAGAATCCCCCCCGTGAGTATGAGCCCGCGGCCACATGCCCCCATCCTGGGAGAACGAGGCCCCGGAGGAAGGCGCGGGCGGGGGAAAGCGCCGGGGCGAGGGTGTCCGCCGGGGAGACGAGTGTATCCGCTTCGAGGACGAGAGAATCGGGTGCCGGGACGGCGGGAGCGGGCTCCTGCGCGCCGAGCGGTGTCGCCGCCAGAAGGACTCCCACCATCCACACGCCCGCAACGCCCCGCCTCACGCGAGCCCCACCGGGAGATCGAGGATATGAAGTGGGCTGGGGTTCACCGTGATCTCCAGGAAGGGAGACGTGAAGGGCATCACTTCTCCATCCAGTTCGAAGGAAAGATCCGACCCATCAGGGCTCTCGATCCGGGCCGAAATGACTTTTGCGCGGCGAATCCGCTCGTTCTCCTTCAAGGTACCCCGAACCACCCCGGGAAGGTACCGGCAGACCTCCAGAACGCTCATTTTTTCCGCCTGAAAGAAGTCAAGGAGCCCGTCATCCGGAAGGGCGTCCGGGGAAAGCAGAAATCCCCCCCCCACGGAGGGCCCCACGGTAATCGCGGCCAGGAGGGTATCGGCCCTCGTCTCCAAAGCCGGACGCCCCCCGACACCCCCGATCGCGATTCGAAGCGGAAGGGCCCGAAACGTCATGAGAGCGGAAGCGAGTGCGGCCAGGTACTGGGTCAGGCCAGGAAGGCGGCTGAAAGCCGACCGGCGCTGAAGAACCGCCACGTCGATGCCCACCCCGAGGAGGTTCACGAAGCAGGCTTCCCCGTCGTGCCACCGGACGTGGCCCACCTCGAAGTTCCGGATCACCCCTTCCTTCAGCACTGCGACGATCGCGTCGAGCCCTTCGTCGGCACGAAGCATCCGATGGAAATCGTTCCCGGTCCCGACGGGGAGGATCGCAAGGGGAGGGGGGGGCGTACCTCTCCCGAGGAGAAGCCCGTTCGCCACTTCGTGGATGGTGCCATCGCCCCCGGCTGCCAGAACACGGGATACCCCCTCGTCGGCGAGAGCCGAGGCGAGTTCGACCCCATGCCCGGGTGCCCGGGTGAGGTGCAGCTCGCAGGGTATTCCTTCTGCCTCGAGTCGTGCCTGAAGACGCGGGGCCACCCGGGCGCCCTTCCCTCCCCCCGAGTTCGGATTGGCAATGATGTGAATGGAGTCAGACACGCGGGCTGGCGCTGAGGGGAGGCGTTCGCGGCGGATCGGCCGGGCCGCTCCGACGGTGGATCACAGTGCTGAACCGTCGGAAGATGGCGGATTCCCGGCGCCCGAGGCAACACGCCCGGCGTGGGGGCGCGCGGGGGGAGGTGGCGGGAGCGGATGGGAATCGAACCCACCCACCCGGGCGTTGCCCGGGCTCACCGGTTTTGAAGACCGGCCGGAACACCAGCTCCGATCCACCCCCTCGACCCCACGGGAAGCCTGATTCCCACGCGCAGTCTGTTCGCCGCACACCCGGGTGCGTGACACCCCCGGAGTCCCCACACCGTCAGACGCTCATGCGTCAGATCCGTTCGAGCTATGAGGCAGCACTCCCTCCTCCCGATAGCGCTTGAGCTTCCGGTAGAGAGTCCGACGGTTGACCCCGAGAATATCCGCAACCCTGGCCTGGTGCCACCCTTCGTCGTCCAGGAGCTCGAGGATGTACGTCCGTTCGAGCTGATCCAGCGACCACCGTTCCTCGCGCGCCCGCCCTGCGAGCTCGCGGGCACTCCCGGTGGGGGCAAAGGCGCCCGACGAGGGCTCGAAGGGCAGGTTCCGGGCTCCGGCGTGCAGGATGAGCGAGCGCTCGATGATGTTCTCGAGTTCACGCACGTTCCCCGGCCAGTCGTACCCCATCATCCTCGCGAGCGTGTCCGGAAGGATGACGGGAGCCTCCAGTCCATTCTCCTCGGCGAATCGGAGCCGAAATGCGTTCGCGAGGAGGGGGACGTCTTCCCGCCTCTCCCTCAGGGGGGGCACCCGGATGGGAAACACGTTCAGGCGGTAGTAGAGATCTTCGCGAAAGCTCCCATCGCGAACCCGCGACTCGAGGTCCTCGTTGGTGGCGGCCACCAGCCGGAAGTCGACCTTGGCCCCGACCGTCCCGCCCACCGGAGTGATGGTCCGCTCCTGCAGGACCCTCAACAGCTTGACCTGTGTCGCGAGCGGAATCGTGGCGACTTCATCGAGGAAGAGGGTTCCGCCCTGCGCAACCTGGAAGAGCCCCTTCTTCGCCTGTACCGCACCGGTAAACGCCCCCTTCACATGACCGAAGAGTTCGGATTCCAGAAGGGTTTCCGTCAGGGCAGAGCAGTTTACCGGCACGAAGGGCTTCCTCGAGCGGTCGGAAGCATCATGAATCGCCCGGGCGATGAGCTCCTTTCCCGTCCCCGTCTCTCCGAGCACGAGGACGTTCGCGCGCGTGGGCGCCACCCGTTCTATAAGGTCGAAAACGCGCTGGATCGCGGGGGTCTTCCCGATGATCCGGTTCCGGATCTCGGCCCCCGGGCTCGTGCGCAGCTTCGCCACCTCACGGCGAAGAACCCGTTCCTCGATGGCACGCCGGAGTGTGATCAGAAGTTCCGCGGTCCGGAAGGGCTTGTTGATGTAGTCGAATGCGCCGAGACGCATCGCTTCGACCGCGGTGTCGACCGACCCGAACGCCGTCATGACGATGAACTGGGCGTCCGTCTGGGTGGCTGGCGCGGCCGACAGCACATTCATCCCGTGCATCCCGGGGAGGTTCAGGTCGAGGAGCACCACGTCAAAGACGTCCTCGTCGAGTCGGGCCAGTCCGGCCTCCCCCGACTCGACCGCGTCGACGTGGTACCCTTCCTCTTCGAGACAATGGGCAAGGAGGTCCCTTATGACATCCTCGTCCTCCACGATGAGGATCTTCTCAGACCGGTCCGGGGGCGGAGTCATCGATCCCCCGCAACCACGCGCAGGATGTCGAAGGCGGTCACGATCCCCACCAGCCGACCCTCTTCCACCACGAGTGCCCGATGAATACGACCCTGCACAAGGAATTCCGCGAGTTCCCGAATCAGCATCTCCGGGTCCACGCTGAAGGCCACCGGGGTCATGATCTCTTCCACCAGTGCTTCCCCCATCTCAGTGGAGTCAGCTACGCCCACGCGCGGGAGAACGCCGGTCGCGCTCTCGGGGGCGAGGAAGAAGGTTTGCAGGTCGTCGTCGGCATCCGGATCTCCGTCCGGGACCAGTTCCAGATCTGCCCAGAAGGCGGGGCCCCCGGAGACTTCGCGATCCCGGGCGGTCCACCGCACCACGTCCGTGTGTGAGACGACTCCCGCCACCTTCCCGGCCCTATCGAGGACCGGCATTCCGCTGACGCCCTCCTCACCCAGTACCTTCACGAGATCCTGAACGGTATTGTCCTTGCGAATGGTGATGATTTCGGTCTGCATGATGTCCCTAACGGTGCGCATCTTCGCACTCCTTGTCTGAGCGACGACCTGTGAGAGAACCGACGAATCGGCCCGCGGGGCGCGATTCGCCTGCCCGCCCTCCCTGGCAGGCTAACAAACTCCGTGCCGAAATGGGACTCCTCCACACGAGCCGCGATCATGCTGGTCCTGCAAGGGTTTCGGAGGTGAGCGCCGGTCGCTGCGGGGTGAGGGCCCGGGGCGCGGTGGGACATTTTGTCATCGGTATACGGACGGTCGCCTCTCCGGCTTTCCCTGTCAAAGGGGGCACCGTACCTTCCCGAACCACACACTCCGTCCCGCCGAGAGGCGGACCCCTTCCCTCCGCGCCCTCTCCATTGATGCCATCCGACGCCCAGCCACTGAGCGAACAGCTCTACCTGGTAGTGCTCGAAACCCTGTCGGCCCCCGTGATCGCGCTCGACACGAGCGCGCGCGTTCGTCTTTTCAATCGGGCGGCCGAGCGGGCGTCCGGCGTCCCGAAGGAACAGATTCTGGGTCAGGAAGTCTGGGAAATCGTTCATCCGGAGGAGCGCGCCGGTGCGGAGGTGCTGTTCCGCAGGATCCTGGAAGGTGCCGACCTGGCGCCGCTGGATCTCCCGTGGATCAATCGTGCCGGGGACCGCGTGGACATCGTGTGGACCTACACGATGCTGGAGGAGGCCTCGGACGAGTCGCCAGTGCTCGTCTGCACCGGGATCGATGTGACCGAGCAGCGGGCGCTCGAGGCCCGGCATCGCCTGCTCGAGGCGGAGGACGCGATCCGAATGGCTCGCGAGGAAGCCCTGCGGAGTTCGGAAGCCCGCTTTTCCGGAATTGTCGAGCTCGCATCCGACGCCATCATCACGGTCGACGAAGCCGGGCGGATCGTTCTGTTCAATCAGGGAGCGCGCGCCATCTTCGGGTATGACCCGGCCGAAATGATGGGGGAGCCCCTTGCATGTCTCATTCCGCCCCGGTTCCACTCCGGCCACCGTGCGCACATTAGGCGTTTCGGCGAGCAGGACGTCGAGGCGCGACGGATGGGTGACCGGAACCCGATCTCGGGTGTGAGAAAGAACGGGGAGGAGTTTCCCGCGGAGGCCTCCATCCTGAAGCTGGATCTCGATGGTCAACGCCTGTTCACCGTGGTCCTGCGGGACGTGACGGACCGGCAGCGGGTCGAGGACGCCCAGCTCCTTCTGGCCAGGGTAGGAGATACCCTCTCGGCCTCTCTGGAGGCCGATACCCTCGCGGAGAAGGTGGCAAAGCTCGCCGTCGCGGAATTCGCCGACTTCTGCGCAGTGGATCTCTTCGGGGAAGGCGCGGAACTCGGTCACCGAGTCGTAGCCTGCGGAGCGGCAGCGGATGAAGAGAGCGCCCACCTGCTGCAGACCGCCGGACTGGATCGAGCCCACCCACACCCCGCCTTCGAGCTTCCGGATGGGGGAGGACCGGTGCTGGTTTCCGAGGTGACCGAATCTCAACTCCAGGAGGTCGCTCGTTCACCCGAGCACTTGAGTGCGCTCGCGAGCCTCTCGCCCGAATCGTGGATGGCGGTTCCGATCAGGAGCGGAGGGGCGGTCCTCGGATCGATGTTGTTCGTTTCGTCTGTGGCGGCCCATCGCTATGCCGAGCATGATCTTGAGCTGGCCCTGGAACTGGGTCGGCGCACCGGGATGGCTCTTGAGAACGCTCGCCTCTACCGAGACGCGCAGCGAGCGCTCCAGGCACGCGACGACGTTCTGGGGGTGGTTTCGCATGACCTCGGGAATCCCCTCCAGGCGGTCTTCATCGGCCTGGAAGGACTGGAGCGGGCCCGGAACAGGCAGGGCGAACCCGGAGACGACTACTTCCTGACCGCGATTCGCCGCTCCGCAGAGCTCATGCGGAAGCTCATCCAGGAACTCCTCGAAGTGCGGCGAATGGAGGCCGGCCACCTGCATCTCGAGCCCGAACTGCAACCCTTCCCTCCCCTCGTCGAACTGGCGCTGGACATGATCGAGCCGTTGGCACGCGTGAAGGAAGTGTCAGTCGAGAACAGGATCGCCGAAGGGAAGCTCCCCGATGTACGGGTCGATGGACTCCGGATGCAGCAGGTGCTCAGCAACCTTCTGGGGAATGCGGTAAAGCACACGCCGTCGAAAGGCCGGATCACCCTGTCTGCGGAGGCGGTTGGGGGAGAGCTCCACGTCTCCATCTCGGATACCGGTCCGGGTATACCCGAAGAATCACTCGACCAGGTTTTCGACCGCTTCTGGCGGGCCGAGAAGACCGGGGGAAAGGGGCTGGGCCTCGGCCTGGCGATCGCCAAGGGAATCATCCGAAGTCATGAGGGACGGATCTGGGCAGAAAACGGCGAGGGAGGGGGATCGGTGTTCCACTTCACCGTTCCCCTTTCCCCCTCCAGTAGTTCAACGGCCTGTTGACAGGCCCTGGCCGGATGAAGCAGGTCGGCGGGCGGGGCGCGGGTCGGAAACGGGTGGCGCCACGCCCTCTTGCTGTGCGCCGGATGGCCCGCTGGCGCCGGAGAACAGCCGAAGCGAGAGGGTGGTGGGGCACGATGGGATTCGGGGCCCTGTCCGTCGGGATCAACTCCGCCTCCGCCGTATCGCGCGTGTTCGCGGCGGAGTTGGTCCCGGAAATCGGGACTAACCCGGCCGCCGACGCCGTCACGGGCTCGCTCCGGCGGGGTTGATCCCGATTTCCGGGACTAACCTCGCCGACGATCCGGGGCGGGTCCTCGATGGCGGGGTTGGTCCCAGCTGGGCGCCCTCTCGTCGTGATCCGGGGCGCGCCATCCGCCATGGCTTGAACTACGGCGAGGCGAGGTAACTACTCCTCGCCTGCAGGGCGCCGCGCCATCAGCACCGGCATCGAGGCGCCGCGCACGACCTTGTCCGCCACACTTCCCAGCAGGAAGCGGGAGATGCCACCCCGGCCCCGGGTCGCGATCGCAATGAGGTCCACCCCCCCTTCCTCTGCATGGCTCAGGAGCCCTCGGGCCACATCATCCGCCACCAGTACGCGGGTCTCCACCTGCCACCCGGCATCACGAAGAGAATCCGCAACCCCCTCCAGAGCTTCGGAGGCCCGGGATTTCCGCTCGGTCAGGAGCCGCTCATCCGAAATCGCGTGCGGGAGGTAGGAGGTGGCCAGGGGGAAGGGCTGATGCAGCACGGTCACGAGCGAGACCCGGGTCCGCTCTCCCCCCAACCGGTTCAGGGTGTCGAAGACCAGCCGCGATGCATCGGACCCGTCGAAGGGAACAAGCACGTGAGACGGGGAGTCGCTCCGTTCGAAAAGGATTCTCGCCACGTCCCCGTCCCTCAGCAGGAGGATCGGTCGCGACGCCTTGCGCAGCAACTGGTCGGCCACGCTCCCGAGCCATGCCCGCTGCCACGCGCCACGCCCGTGGGTCGTAAGCGCCACCAGATCGATCCCGATCTCCTCCGCGTACGCCTCGATCGTGCGTGCCACCGGACCCAGTTGAACGTGGGCGGTCACCGAAACGCCGGGGAACCGATCCGCCAGATCCGCCTCGATGTTCGAGAGATAGCCGCGGGCGCGCTCTTCCTCCTCTTCGAACCACCGGGACACCAGCTCCCCGTCACCCGTGGCGAGGGGCACGGGAGGAAGATCCGAGACGACCGAAATGAGATGGGCCTCCCCGTCGACTCGCGAAACCAGGCGAAGAGCGGGATCCAGCGCACGCTCGGCGAATTCAGAACCATCCAGGGGGATCATCACGCGCTTCATCGGTTGCTCCTTGCCGTCGAGGTCCATCGCGGATCCGGATTCCGCTCTGCGGACAGGATGCACCCTCCATGCCATGAGAGACCTGCTCAGGAGAAAGGATTCCGCGCCTTCCCGTGCCCGGCTTCGGGACAAATCGTCCCAGACAGGGGACGCTCTTTCCTTTCCTCGAAACCGGTCCGATCTTGTTCCCGGAACCGGGGCCTCCTCATGCCACCGGCGACAGCGCGCGCCATCCGGAGCCCAGGGTGGGCGGGCGGGTGATCCAATCGTCCGTGACCCCCGGCGGGAAGCAGCCATTTGAACCCGAAGAACATCGGTCTCGTCCTCGGCCCCGCTCTCCTCCTTCTGACGATCGTCCTGTCACCGCCGGGATCGCTCGACCCAATCGCCTGGCGGGTGGCCGGAGTCGGGATGTTGATGGCGACCTGGTGGACCACCGAAGCGATACCGATCCCCGCCACCTCCCTGATCCCCCTGGTGCTCTTCCCGGTTCTCGGCGTCGGTTCAATCGGCGAGGCCGCCGCCCCGTTCGCAAATCCCGTGATCTTCCTCTTCATGGGGGGGTTCATGATCGCGCAGGCGATGGAGCGGTGGGAACTTCATCGACGGATCGCCCTGGCCGTCATTTCCCGCGCAGGGTCATCGCCCGGGCGCCTCGTGGCCGGGTTCATGGTGGCCTCGGCCTTTCTCTCGATGTGGGTAAGCAACACGGCCGTGGCGGTACTGATGCTTCCGATTGCGCTTTCGGCCATCCGCCTCGGGGATATCCCGCTCCCCGGCAGCGGGCACGGGCACCACCCGGGTCAGGGGAATCTCGCCGTGGCCCTTCTCCTCGGGGTCGCATACGGTGCCAGCATCGGAGGGATGGGCACTCCAATCGGCACGCCCCCCAACGCGATCCTGCGTGGTTTCATGGCGGATGAATTCGGGATCCTCATCGGATTCGCCCAATGGATGCTCATGGGCGTCCCATTCGTGCTTCTCCTCCTTCCAATCGCATGGTGGCTCCTAGCCCGACATCTCTTTCCCGTCGCTCCCCCGAACGCGGAAGGCGGCTTCATGGCCCCGAGCCCACGGCTGGAAAAGGTGGAGCCGATGTCGTCCGGGGAACGCAGGGTTGCCTGGGTCTTCGGGGCTACCGCCGCGGCGTGGATCTTCCGGCCAGCCCTCGAAGGATGGATACCCGGCCTGACGGATGAAGGAATCGCGATGGGGTCGACGCTCGTTCTCTTTCTGCTCCCATCAGGCCGCGGGGGCGGCGAGAGGGTCCTCGACTGGGAGTGGGCACAGCGCATCCCCTGGGGCATCCTCATCCTTTTCGGGGGCGGGCTCTCCCTCGCGGCTGCGATCTCATCGTCCGGACTCGCAGCGTGGATCGGGGGGCTGCTCGTCGGAGGACACGCCCTTCCGGTCCTGGCGCTCCTCCTTCTCGTCACGGGGCTCATGGTCTTCCTCACCGAACTCACGAGCAACACCGCTTCGGCCGCAGCCTTCGTTCCGATACTGGCCGGGCTGGCGCTGGTCCTCGGTGAGCACCCGCTCCTCCTGACACTGCCCGCGGCGCTGGCCGCAAGCTGCGCCTTCATGCTTCCGGTGGCCACGCCCCCGAATGCCATCGTCTTCGGGAGCGGCCAGATCCGTATGGACCAGATGGTGAAGGCGGGCTTTTTCCTGAACGTGGTCGTGACGCTCGCAATCCCCCTCCTCCTGTTCGTACTGCTTCCCCTCGTGTTCGGAGTGCATCCCGGAATGGCCTGGGAGGGAGCACCCGGGAACCCCTGAGACCCTTCGCAGCTACAACGCAGCATCGGTGGTGTGATCCGCCGGGGCGCGGTGATGTCGAAGTGCACCACGGCTCCGCGAGGATTTCACCGGGTTGAAGTCCCCTCCGTCCAGAGCCTCGCGACCCCATGCGAGCTATTCTCACTGCTCATTCTTTGCTTCTACTCCTCCTCTTCGCCGTGGCCTCGGCCCGGGCGGAGGCGGTTCGGGGTGACCCGATCGAGGGCATGGTGAGGGACCCGGCCGGAGAGCCGCTGTTCTCGGTCCAGATCGTGCTTCTCAAAGACGGAAGGCCCGTCGCCGCCACGCGTACGCGTCAGGACGGTCGCTTTACCCTCGATCCCCCAGGCTCCGACGGCAACCGGGAGTGGATCCTCCGTGCCTCCAGCCTCGGGTTCGAGCCGACCGAGCGCGCGGTGGAAGAGGGCGAGACCGGGATCGTACTCATTCTTCGCCCCGCACCCCTTCCCATTCAGGGATTCGACGTGGAGGCCAATCGGGACATCTGCAGCGCCGGGGACAGTTCCGAAGCACGTGTGGTATGGGAAGCGGCGGTGAGGGGTCATGAGCGGGGCCTCGATACCCTCGGGATGGCCTCGTACACCCGGGTTCGGACCGATACCCTGGATGGAAACGGTGATGATTTCATGGGGATGATCGGGGCTGAGCCCGGTCAGCGCGGGTCGGCTCCCCTCCTCCGACTCTCGTGGACGCGCCGCATCGACCGGGAAGGGTACGCATTCCGCGTACGTCGGACCGACAGTGAACGCTCCTTCGACTCCTGGTCCTACCCGCCGCTGGAGGCCGATTTCTCCTTCCATTTCGGGGAAAAGCTTTTCGGAGAACTGAACAACTTCCAGTTCGAGAGGGAGAGCGAGGGCGCGTGGATCCTCCGATTCTGCGGACGGAACACCCGGCGTCCGCACCTGGTCGGGACGCTCGAAATCGGTCGGGACACCCTCATCCACATGGCCGAATGGAGGTTTCGAACGCCGGATCCGGACGAGGGCGCGGGAGGATGGGTTCGTTTCTCCCCCCGGGGCACCGATAACGGATCGGCCTTTCTGCTTCCGATGGAGAGCATGACATGGCGGGCAGGGCCCGACGGCCTGACAGTTCGACGCGCCCAGTGGTACGACGGATGGATCCTGGCACCCGGCGATTCCGTGCCCTTCCTCCCCGGGGTCGACCCCGATCTCTGAGTTCCCCGGGGCGGGTTCCCGTCGTGTGGATTCTTGGCCCTCCACAAGGTAGTTTCTCCGCGGGACGCTGTCTGGAACGCCTTCCGGAGCACCCCGACTTCCACCCGATCCATGAGAAGGGAGTGATGTACCGATGACCAGGATCGCCGAACGATCGTCACGATGGGCCGGGGGAGGCGAAGTCGGCGCGAGGGAAGCCGGGCCCGGGAGGAACCCCGGCGTGCCCCTCGAACTGGATTGGATCCGGGAGATCCGGGTGAACCGGAGCGCGGTGGAGCGGCGGGCCGCCACCTTCGGAACACGGCGGAGCGTGAAGAAGGAATGGCAGGCTGCGTGGCTCCTCCGTGCCGTGTCGCTCATGGACCTGACGACCCTTTCGGGAGACGATACGGCGGGAACCGTCCGACGGCTCGCGGCCAAGGCACGGTACCCGGTCCGGGATGACCTGCTCGATGCCATGGGAATGGGAGGCGCAGGGCTCACCACCGCCGCGGTGTGCGTCTATCACGCCTTTGTGGAAACCGCGGTGGAAGCGCTCGAAGGGAGTGGAATCCCGGTGGCGGCCGTCTCCACCGGCTTCCCGCACGGGCTGTCACCCCTTCCCCAGCGACTGGCGGAGATCCGATCCTCCGTCGAGGCGGGCGCCTCCGAAATCGACGTGGTGATCACCCGCGCACACGTTCTGAACGGAGAATGGGTCGCGCTCTACGACGAAGTGCGCGCATTCAGAGAGGCCTGCGGTGAGGCTCACATCAAGACGATCCTCGCCACCGGCGAACTGGCAACCCTGCGCAATGTCGCAAGGGCATCGATGGTCTGCATGATGGCGGGGGCCGATTTCATCAAGACATCCACGGGGAAGGAATCGGTGAATGCCATTCTTCCGGTCGGCCTCACGATGGTCCGGCAGATCCGGAGCTTCCTGGAGCGGACGGGACACGCGGTCGGGTTCAAGCCAGCCGGTGGGATTCGGACCGCGAAAGACGCGCTCCTCTGGATGTACATGATGAAGGACGAGCTCGGAAACCCCTGGCTGGACCCCTCCCTCTTCCGCTTCGGTGCCTCTTCCCTTCTCGCGGACATCGAGCGGCAGCTCGAGCACCACGTGACTGGACGCTATTCCGCCTATCACCGCCACCCCATGGCCTGACCCCATGACCCGCATCGCAGAACTTTTCGAGACCCTGGAGTACGGCCCCGCCCCCGAGTCGGCGGCATCGGCTGAAGACTGGCTCCAGGGCCACGGCCACGCCTTTCACCACTTCATCGGGGGAGAATGGGTGAAGTCGGACGGGGGCGAGCGGCTCGAGGTGGGGAACCCCGCAACCCGCGAGCGTCTGGCGGATACCGCGCAGGGCACCCTGGGAGACGTGGACCGTGCGGTTGCGGCGGCGCGTGCGGCGTTCGAAGGGTGGTCGAAGGTTGGGGGTCACGCACGCGCTCGGCACCTCCATGCTCTGGCCCGGGGGATCCAGAAACACGCCCGGCACTTCGCCGTACTCGAGAGCATGGACAACGGGAAGCCCATCCGGGAGTCCCGGGACCTGGACATCCCTCTCGTGGCACGGCACTTCTATCATCATGCCGGGTGGGCGCAGCTCCTCGACAAGGAGTTCCCGGGGATGGTCCCGCATGGCGTGGTGGGGCAGATCATCCCCTGGAATTTCCCGCTCCTCATGCTCGCGTGGAAGGTGGCGCCAGCCCTCGCGGCGGGGAACACGGTCGTGCTCAAGCCGGCCGAGTTCACGCCCCTGACGGCGCTGCGCTTCGCGGAACTCACCGTGGAGGCGGGGCTGCCTCCCGGGGTGTTCAACCTGGTCACCGGTGACGGCCGAACCGGCGCGGCACTGGTCGAACACCCCGAGGTATCGAAGATCGCCTTCACCGGCTCGACCGAAGTGGGGCGCATCATTCGCGAGGCCACCGCAGGGTCGGGCAAGCGGCTGTCCCTCGAACTGGGAGGAAAATCCCCTTTCCTCGTCTTCGAGGATTCCGACCTGGATTCGGTGGTGGAAGGCGTGGTGGACGCGATCTGGTTCAACCAGGGTCAGGTCTGCTGCGCAGGCTCCCGCATTCTCGTGCAGGAGGGAGTCGCACCGGAGCTGGAGCGGAAACTGAAGGCGCGCATGGAGACCCTCCGAATGGGCGATCCTCTCGACAAGAGCGTGGACATGGGTGCCATTGTCGCCCCGGTTCAGCTCGACCGGATCCGGGGGCTCGTGGACCGGGGGATCGAGGAAGGCGCCTCCGTCTGGCAGCCGAGCTGGGCCGTCCCACGCGAGGGCCTCTTCTACCCCCCTACCCTGTGCACCGATGTGGCCCCTTCGGGGACCCTCGCCCAGATCGAGATTTTCGGGCCCGTGGTGGTGCTCATGACCTTCCGAACCCCGGCGGAGGCCGTCGAGCTCGCCAACAACACGCGCTTCGGCCTCGCGGCTTCGATCTGGACCGAGAGCGTCAACCTGGCCCTGGACGTGGCCCCTCGGGTGAAGGCCGGCACCGTGTGGGTCAACTGCACGAACCTGTTCGATGCAGCCTCGGGATTCGGGGGATACAGGGAGAGCGGCTTCGGGCGGGAGGGGGGCCGCGAGGGTATGGTGGAGTATCTGAGGCCCGCATGGGAATCAGAGACCTCCCCGGCCGCTGGCGGGGTGCCCACCTCACGCGCCCTGGCGGCTTCGGCGGCGAGCGTGCCGACTCCGAGTGAAAGGGCGGAATCACCCGGGCTCGGTATCCCCGCCATCGATCGAACGGTGAAGCTCTATGTGGGGGGAAAACAGGTGCGTCCGGACAGCGGATACGCCCTCCCCGTGGTGGGAGGGGATGGCCGTCTCCTCGGCACCGTCGGGAGGGGGAATCGGAAGGACATCCGAAACGCGGTGGAGGCCGCCCGACGGGCTCAGGGCGGCTGGGGGAAGAGCCCGGCACATCTGCGCGCGCAGATCCTCTACTACATGGCGGAGAACCTGGCCCCGCGAGGGCACGAACTCCGGGAACGACTGATCGGGGAGGCCGGACTCTCCTGGGACGAGGCCGAACTCGAGTTCAAGGTTTCACTGGAACGGCTGTTCGAGTACGCCGCCTGGGCCGATAAATGGGACGGCAGGGTGCATGCGACGCCCTTCCGGAATGTGACCCTGGCGATGATCGAACCCCTCGGCGTCCTCGGGATCGTCGCGCCTTCCGCATATCCGCTTCTCGGTCTGGTTTCCACCGTAGCACCAGCCATCGCCATGGGGAATGCGGTGGTCGCGCTTCCATCCGAAACCTATCCGTTGATCGCAGGGGAGCTCATCCAGCTCCTCGATACCTCGGACGTGCCGCCCGGAGTCGTCAACCTTGTGACGGGGCCGCACACCGAGCTGGCTCCGGTGCTCGCGGATCACGACGATGTGGACGGGATCTGGTATTTCGGCAGCCAGGGCGAACGGGCCACTCAGATCGAGCGACGCTCGGCCGGAAACATGAAACGGAGCTGGGTTCCCCATGGGCGGGCGCGGAACTGGCTTTCTCCCGTGGAGGGGAGCGGCGAGGAGTTCCTGCGCGAAGCGACCCAGGTGAAGAATATATGGGTGCCCTACGGCGAATAACCGGGGATAGACTCGCTGTTCAGACCCATCCCAGCCTTTTCCGTTTCCAAAGTCTTACATTTCTGTTGACAAACGAAGACGCCTGACATATTTCGGTGAGGATCGCAAGGATTTGCCATGTCGGTGTGGAGTGGCGACCGCCCTCCCCCGTCCGCGAGGTTCTCCCCCACCGGAAAGGAGTCCGCTCATGCGAAGGTCCGTTCGGCCGTCGTTCCCTGACTCAAGCCTCCCCGCCTCAGCGCTCAGATCAGCCCTGACTCTCCTCACATTCCTCTTCCTGCTGCCGATGGCACTCCACGCGCAGCAGGGAACCGTGACGGGAACCGTACTGGAAGCCGGAACCGAGCGCCCGCTCGTGAACGCCCAGGTGTACATTCCCGAAACGACCACCGGAGCCCTCACCAACAGCCGGGGGCAGTTCACGATCTCCGGAGTGGCTGCTGGCGAGGTCACGGTCCGGGCTGAACTCATCGGATACGCGGGTCAGTCCATCACCGTGCGCGTGGTCGCAGGACAGGCCACCGTTGCGGATTTCCGTCTGCGCCAGACCACGCTCGCACTCGACCAGATCGTCGTGACGGGCGCTGGCGCGGCGACTGAACGGCGCCGCCTCGGGAACACGATCGCAACGATCGATGTGGGTCAGCTCGAAACCGCCCCCGTTTCTTCCCTGTCCGAGATCCTTTCCGGACGTGAGCCCGGTGTAGTCGGGCTCGTCGGGGGGGGGCTTGCCGGCGAGGGTGCACGGCTCAGAATCCGCGGCTCGTCCTCGCTTGCTCAGTCGAATGAGCCCGTGGTGTACGTGGACGGCATACGGGTGGACAACGCGGGAGGCTTCGGCCCCGGCGTCGGAGCCGGGGGAGGCGGAGCGCCGTCCCGGCTGGACGACATCACCCCGGAGTCGATCGACAGGATCGAGATCCTGAAGGGCGCCGCAGCGGCGACCCTTTACGGGACCCAGGCCTCCAACGGGGTGATCCAGATCTTCACGAAGCGTGGACAGAGTGGAGCCCCCCGATACAGCGTCAGCGTGGAACAGGGCTTCACGACCTATCCGCTCGACCGCATGCTTCAGCACGCCGGCTTCGTGACGGGGCAAACCGCCACGAGCCGCGACGTGGGCGTTCAGGGAATCCAGGACCGCTACGGGTTGAGCGTGAGCCCGTACGAGGTCTTCGAGGTCGACCTCTTCCCCGAGCTGTTCGGGACGGGTTACGCTCAGACCTACAGCGCATCGGTGACGGGCGGAACGACGGCGGTGACGTACTACCTCTCCGGGCGTCTGCACGACGAGGACGGGCCATACGACGGGAGCTCTTTCGCCGGCCCCGGGCTTACCACCGCGAACGATCAAAATCGCCGGATGCAGTTCAACGCGAACGTGGAGATCTTTCCACGACAGGATCTGCGCCTGCGCGTGAGTTCGTCTTTCACCGAGGCGACGCACGAAGTTCCGGACAACAACAACAACATCTTCGGGGTGGTCTCCAGCCTGGTGAACAGCCGACCCGAGAAGGCCACGGCCACCAACCGGTTCGGCTCACCGGCCTTCGCAACAACCCGCGAGAACTACCACCGGCGCACGAATCAGGACGTTCAGCGCTTCGGCGGTGCGCTTACGGCCGTGTACCAGGCCACACCCACCATTGCCGTGGACGCGACGATCGGCATCGACTTCGTGAATCAGCGGGCGGCCCGCTTCATTCCCTTCGGGTGGAATGTGGACAACTTCACCGGGTCAAATACACTGGGCTTCCGGACCGCGAGTGACCGGAACCACCGGGAAGTCACCCTCGACGTGAAGGGCTCCTGGAGCACGACCATCGGAAGCGACTGGACCTCTTCCACGGTCATCGGCGCCCAGGGATTCCTCACTCAGACCCGGCAGCAGTCGGGAACGGGGCAGCAGTTCCCCGGGCCTGGGCTCGAGGTGGCGGGGGCCGGAGCCCTGCAGACGGTCTTCGAGGGCTTCCTCGAAGAGGCCAATGCCGGAATCCTCGCCGAGAACCAGTTCGGATTCCGGGATTACGCATTTCTCACGGTCGGAGGCCGCTACGATGAGCACTCGGCCTTCGGGGAGACGGCAGGGGGCGCCTTCTACCCCAAAGCCAGTATCTCGGTGATCCCGAGCGAGATGCCTGGCTGGAGCGGAAACCGGATCTCCACCCTCCGGGTGAGGTCGTCGATCGGCACCTCGGGGCTGCAACCGGGAGCCTTCGATCAGTTCACCACCTTCTCGCCCCTCGCATCGTCCGAAGGCCCCGGCGTCGCGCCGTCGAACCTCGGGAACCCGAACCTGAAGCCCGAGATCACGCTTGAATGGGAGCTCGGTTCCGAAATCGGGATCATGGACGACCGCGCCTCCCTGGACTTCACATACTGGAATCGGACCGTCAGCGATCTCATGGTCGATCGGCAGTTCGCTCCTTCCGGAGGCTTCCGCTTCCGGCAGCTCGACAACATCGGCGAGATGAAGGCATGGGGGCTGGAGTTCGGGGCGCAGTTCGTTGCGGTCACCCGTCCCAATCTTTCCGCGAGCATCTTTGCGAACGCCGCATTCCTCCGCGAAGAGATCACCGACATGGGAGGGGCGCCGCCCCTCAAGGTGGGAGGGTCCTACCCGCGCTACCGTCAGTTCACGATGGAAGGCCACGCCCCCGGATCCTTCTTCGGGCCGAAGCTCGACCCGAGTGCCGAGATCCCCGTGCACCTCGGGAACTGCCAGCCCCTCTCGCGCTCGGAGCTCACGAGCTATCTGTCCGTGCCACGGAACCCGAGTGTCCTCCAGCCCCTGGTGCTGGACTGTGGAACCCCCGAGATGCTCCTCCATTACCTCGGGAAGCCGGTTCCGGACTGGCAGGGCGCATTCGGGACCAACATGACCTTCTACGGAAGCTGGACGCTCAACACGCTGTTCGAGTACCGGGCCGGGAACTTCTTCATTCACGATCTGGACGGAGCGTTCCGTCGCTCGCACGTGCTCATCGGCCGGAATATCAGGGCGGCTGCGGAGGTCGAATCCACCCTGCTCAATCCAGCCAGTTCGCCGGATGAGCGGGTGCGTGCGGCCGAGACCTGGGTGCGTGAACTTCAGGCACTCTCGCCCTACGACGGTCTGAATGAGATTCACGAAGCGGACTGGGTGCGTCTGCGTGAGCTCAGCCTGACCTACCGCGCGCCCGCCGGGTGGGCGGATCGGGTGGGGGCCAGCAACCTCTCCTTCACCGTCTCCGGTCGAAATCTGGCCCTGTGGACCCGCTTTCCCGGAACTGACCCCGAGCTGAGCGTGGCCTCCCGGGATGTGGGCGGAGGACTGAATAACAACTTCCAGGACGGTACCGTCGGATGGGGCGTCCCCATTCCCCGCCGGATTTCCTTCTCGCTCCGGGCAGGTTTCTGATGAATCCCCGGAACCCCCTACCACAGAACTCGAGCGAGGAACTCATGACCGAACAGCAGAAGTCCCGGGGCGGGAGGGCTCGCCTCGGCGGAAGGCTGGCGTTGCTGCTCCTTGCAACCTCTCTTGCGACCACGGGGTGCGACGGCCTTCTGGACGTCGATAATCCGAACCAGCTGGTCCAGGACGACCTGGCCACTCCCGCGGCAGCCGCGGCTCTCGCGAATGGCGCCCTGTCCACGGTAGCGCGCGGGTTTGCCGAGACCGTGCTGCTTCACGGCGCATCGTCGGACGAACTCGTGTTCACCGGCTCACGCGATGCCTGGATTCAGCTTCAGGGTGGAGACCTTCGTGATCCAGCAAATGAATTCTCCGATGCAGCCTGGCCTTTCATAGCGGAGGGACGTTGGATGGCGGACGAGGCCGTCCGGCTCCTTTCCGAGTTCGACGCGGAGGGAAATCTCACGAACCGCACCCTCCTCGCTCGTGCCCAGCTCTACTCGGCGATCATGTATACGCAGGTCGCGGATCTCTGGGAGGACTTCGTCCTCTCCAATCGCACCGAGGCGGGGGCTCCGCTCGGCGCCCAGGGTATGATGGGGCTTTACGATCAGGCGATTGCGAGGTTGACCGCGGGGCTTGCCATCGCGCAGAGCAGCGGGAATACCTCCCTCCAGGCGACGATCCTGGCTCAACGGGCTCGAACCCGCCATGCCAAGGCGGTTCGGGCAAAGCTCACGCCTGCTGGCACCACCCCTGCATCTCCGCTGGTGAGTGATGCCGGAGCTACCTCCGATGCGCAGGCGGCGCTCGGTCTGGTTTCGGGCGACTGGAATTTCCGGTTCACCTACGCCGCCGGAACGATCGCAAACAACTGGGGAGCATGGGTCAATGAACGCCTCGAGCTGCGGCCCTCGAACGTGTATGTAACCGCAACGGCGGATGACAAAC
This sequence comes from Longimicrobiales bacterium, assembly GCA_041743405.1. Taxonomy (GTDB): domain Bacteria; phylum Gemmatimonadota; class Gemmatimonadetes; order Longimicrobiales; family Gaopeijiaceae; genus JBGTMU01. Next base: position 42,363 of record JBGTMU010000110.1, read on the forward strand.
GGGTGGCCGCGATCTCCCTCAGGGACCCGATCGACAACATTCCGGCGCCCGGGCTGGCCGCGATCATCAACGAAGCGGTGGTGGCACGACAGTTTGGTCCGCTCACCGTCGTATCGGCGCGGGAACTCCACCTGATTCTTGCCGAAGCCGCGCTCGCCGGGGGGAATCAGGCCGGTTTCACGACGCACATCAACAACCTGCGTGCTCTGAACGGCCTGACTCCCTTCAGCGGACAGATGCCAGCCCTGGATCTGTTGAAGCATTCCAGGCAGGCCAACCTCTATCTCATGGGTCGCCGACTGAACGACCACTATCGGTTCGGGTCGAAGTCAGCCCTGTGGAACCCCAACTTCGAGGCTTCGAATCGCCCGGGGACACTGTTCCCGATCGCCCAGATCGAGCGAACCTCGAACTGTCACATCCTGAGCACGTGCTGAGCAGTCTGCGCGCAAAGGGGGCCGGCCCGATCCATTCCAGGATCGGGCCGGCCCTGTTCGTGGTGCTGGGACTCGGCCTGAGCGCGTGCCACTCCTATGTCCCACTGGTCGGCGTCGGACCGTCGCCGGGAGACGCGCTGCGCCTGCGGCTCTCGAACGCGAAATCAGTGGAGATCTCCGAACGGGTCGGTTCGCCCCTGCGCTCCGTCGAGGGCACCCTCGTTCGAGTCCGGGGAGACTCGCTCGAGGTGGACATATCCTGGGGTGCGGTGTTCGTCGGAACGGTGTTCGAGGGCCGGCGCGACACCCTCTCCTTCCGGAGTCCGGACATCCTCGAACTGGATCGCAGGGAATTCTCACGCACTCGTACCGGACTCCTCCTCGGCAGCATCGCAGCGGTCATCGTGATGATCGTGCGCTCCATTTCCGGCGGGGGCGATCCGGGCCAGCCAGGCGACCCCGACCCGAATCCGTTCTGACCGCGGAGCCGTACCCTCAGCGGCGGACGATCGATCGCTGAATCGGATCCTGCACGATGAGTTCGACTCGGTCCCCGGCCGCCACCGGGACGCCGACAGTGGTGTGACGGCGTCCGGCTACGATCTCGATCTGGAACCGGACATCTTCCATCGCCTGCCAGGGGATCGAGAAATCACGTCGCGACCTCCCGCCCACCAGACCCATCTCCAGACGCCGGCCGGGAGCGAGAGCTGTGATCCGCACGTCATCCCGGCTCACGTTCTCCACGCGCACGGCCAGGCGACGCTCCGCCGCTCCGGCGAAGGGGTCCCATCCGCTGCCCCCGCCGATAGCGGCACATCCGCCGAGGAGCAACACTCCCAGAATGGACCACACTACCCTTCTCATCATGCTGCTCCATCGGGCCGGAGGGGGGGGCAACGGGTTTTGGACACTCAACCCCGCACGCGAGCCACCAGATCGATCTCGACGTCCACGCCTCTGGGAAGCCCCGCGACCGCGACGGTCGCGCGCGCAGACCTGTGGGCGCCGAAGTATGAACCGTATACTTCGTTCATTGCGGCGAAGTTCGCCATGTTGGACAGGTACACCGTGGTTTTCACGACGAGAGAGAAGTCGCTCCCCGCCGCTTCGAGCACCGCCGCAAGGTTCTTCATGACGCGATGCGTCTGCGTGGGGATATCGCCGCCGACGAGTTCCCCGGATTCGGGATCGAGCGGAATCTGGCCGGAGGCGAAGATCCATCCGTCCGACACGATGGCCTGCGCATAGGGTCCGATCGCGGCGGGGGCCTTTTCGGTCCTGATCTCGTTCAGTTTGCTCATGATCGGTCTCGTTCCATGATTGAATTATGAGTTCTCTTGAATAGCCCGAAGCAGCTCAACGGGGGAAACTGTCGCCACCCCCGCTTTCGCGACCTCGATCCCCGCGGCCTCGTTGGCAAAGAGCGCGGCCTCCTCGGGGCTCGCGCCCGCACCGAGCGCCAGCGCCAGCACCGCCGTCACGGTGTCTCCTGCCCCCGAGACGTCGAAGACGGAACGAGCGGTGGCAGCGATGCTCACGGTTTCGCCCTGTTCAAAGCCCGGAGGGTGGCCGTGCAGCAGCATCCCTTCTTCCCCGCGAGTCAGAAGAATGTGCTCCGCACCTACCCGTTCGCGCACGGATTCGAGCCATCCGGGGATTTCGAAGGTCAGTGGACCTCCCAGGGCATCGGCCAGTTCCTTCGCGTTGGGTTTGAAGATGGTGGCTCCGTGGAAATCGAAGAAGTGGTGCCTCTTCGGATCGACCACGATCGGGAGGCCACGCGCCGTCGCGCCCTCGATCAGGGAGCGAATCAGTCCGGGCGTCATCACCCCCTTGTTGTAGTCCTCGATCGCCACCGCATGCACTTCGTCGAGGAGCCGATCGGCCTCGTCCCGCAAAGCCGCTTCAATCGCCTCGGGAACCGGCCCCTCGGACTCGAGGTCGAAGCGGGCCACCTGCTGACCGCGGGCGACGAGCCGGGTCTTGACGCTGGTGGGGCGGGAGTCGTCCGTTCGCACCCCGGAAATGCCGATCCCCGATCCTGTGAGCGCGTCGAGGAGTTCCCTCCCCGCCGGGTCGGCGCCCACGACCCCGATCAGGTCGCACCGCCCACCGAGCGCGGTGACGTTGGCTGCGACATTCCCGGCCCCGCCAATCCTTGACCATTCCTCCCTGACCCGCAGCACGGGAACCGGGGCCTCGGGAGAGATGCGCTCGACTACGCCCCCGAGGTACCGGTCGCTCATCAGATCGCCAGCCACGAGGACACGTCGTCCTCCGATCGCGCCGATCAGGGCCTCCGCGCGGGCGCGGGTCAGCCGCGGGAGGACCCTCGGACGGTCGGTCATGGCAGTCGACCCCGACCCTCGAGGGCGATGGGCCGGAACCCGGCGTCTCCCAGATCCTCGAGGAGTCGATCCTGGAGATTCACCGACACGCACACATGGTTCGGGATGATCCGCACACGCTCTCCGATCGCCGGGCGCCACCCCGTGTCGGACAGGTCGAGCACGCCATGCTCTTCGGACACCCTCGCCACGACCACCTCGGGGTGCTCCGCCACGACTCCATATCCTTCCCCGCCCCCTCTGAACTCTTCCCGGGAGAGGGCCTTCGCGCCCGCATCGATCACGGCCTGACCGGGAACCGCGGTACTCACCACCGTGGCGAGGACATGATAGGCGATCTCGTCTTCTTCACAGACCCCCATCGAAAGCATGTCACGGTCGTGGAAGATCGCGGTGCCGGGCCGTATCTCGGTGAGCCGCGGGATCTCGTGGCTGCGCCACAGGGTGGGAGTTGACCCGCCGCTCACGACCTTCGGGGTGAGCCCCGCCTTCTCGAGCGCTTCGAGAACGCGCGCGAGCGAGTCCGACAGCGTGGCCAGAGCCCCCGCCTGTTCTGCCATCGGCAGGCGGATATGTCCCGGATAGAACAGGATCCCTCCGAAGGTCACGCCGGGTTTGTTCGCCACCTCGCCAGCCAGCCGGACCGCCGCATCCGGTGTCGGGACTCCGACCCGCTTCATCCCGAGATCGACCTCGACCAGAACCCGGATCGGGCGACCCCCTTCGAGCCCGGCCTGCGCCACACCGGAAAGTGCCTCGATCGAATCCAGCGCCACCCCGAGCCGAACCTTCGAAGCGAGCGCAGCCACCCTTGCCAGTTTGCTTCGCCCGAAAGGGGGGTAGGCGAGAAGCAGATCATCGGTCAGAGAAGACATGACCTCCCCTTCCCGGAGCGTGGCCACGGTGAAGCCGATCGCCCCTGCCTCGAGCTGCATGCGGCCCAGCTCCAGGCTCTTGTGGGTTTTTACATGCGGGCGCCAGGCAAGTCCGTACTCTGCCGCGTACGCGGCGGTGCGACGCAGGTTGCGTTGAACCCTGTCCAGACGGATGACTCCCGCCGGTGTTTCCACGTCGGGGCCGGCGATCACGGGGGACGAAGTCACGGGCGGTCGGGGAGTGGGATTGTCACGATATGGATATCTCAATCGTTCATGGAGAGAAGGTCAGTTCGGGACGCCCTATTGTGGATGCGCGCCCGCCCCGACGCAACGCCCGGTGGGCGCCGGACCAGATCGGCGGGGTGAGCGTTGCAGCCAGGCAGGACCCCCACCCGACCTTCCGTGTAGGAGAGCAGGCCGGTGCCCTCCCCCCCCCGGCACGGCACCGGTTTCCGGCGGCCCGCTCGACTGTGTTCGACTCAGCTACAAGAGGTTCACCATGATCATCTCTGCCCCGAGGGTGCGGTACCGGCCGCCGGTTCAGCCACTGCGGTCGTTCGCGACAGTCGGCGTGGCAACCCTGCTCGGCCTCCTCATCGCCCTGCCCGCCTCGCTCGAGGCCCAGTACTTCGGCCGGAACAAGGTCCAGTACGACAACTTCGATTTCCAGGTGCTCACCACCCCCCATTTCGACATCCACTTCTACCCGTCCCAGACGCGGGCGATGGAAGATGTTTCGCGGATGGCGGAGCGGTGGTATGAGCGGTTGGCCCGCCTCTTCCAGCATGAGTTCGATTCCAGAAAGCCCCTCGTCTTCTACGCGGACCACCCGGACTTCCAGCAGACGAATACCATCTCCTCGACGCTGAGCGAAGGTACCGGGGGTGTTACGGAGTCGCTCAAGACCCGGGTGATCATGCCGCTCACCGGATCCTATGCCTCGACCGATCACGTTCTGGGGCACGAGCTCGTCCACGCCTTCCAGTACAACATCGCGCAGTCCCGCCGCGGGGGTGGAATGCAGGGACTCGGGGGGCTGCCCCTGTGGATGATCGAGGGGATGGCGGAATACCTGAGCGTGGGTCGAGAGGACCCCATCACCACGATGTGGCTGCGGGATGCCCTCCTCAGGGATGACTTCCCGACCCTTCGGCAGATGACGCGCGAGACCCGGTTCTTCCCGTACCGCTTCGGCCAGGCCTTCTGGACCTATGTCGGGGGGACCTACGGAGATGAGATGGTCGTGCGCCTCTTCCGTACCGCGCTCCGCGTGGGCTGGGAACCCGCCATCGATCAGGTCCTCGGGATCTCCTCCGACACGCTTTCGGTGCGGTGGCGGGCTTCCGCCGAGGAGATGTACCGTCCGCTGATGGAGTCGAGAACCCCTCCCGGAGAGGTCGGGACACTGCTCCTGGCCCCGTCGACCGGCGCCGGACGCCAGAACGTGGCTCCTGCGATCAGTCCCGACGGGCGGCACCTCCTGTTCATGTCGGAGAAGGACATCTTCTCGGTGGATCTGTACGTGGCCGATGCGCGGACGGGGGAGGTCATCCGGAAACTGTCGAGTGCGGCCTCCGATCCCCATTTCGACGCTCTGCGCTTCATTGATTCCTCCGGAGCATGGTCTCCGGACGGCGAGCGCATCGTGTTCGTCGTGTTCGCGAATGGCCGAAATCAGTTCGTGATCGTCGATGCCGAGGGGGGGGGCGTACTGGACCGGATTCAGGTGGAGGACCGCATAGGTGAGATCACCAGCCCTTCCTGGTCGCCGGACGGACGCACTCTCGTCTTCTCCGGACATGTGGGGGGGATCTCCGACCTCTTCCTGCTGAATCTGGAGACCCGGGAGACGACGCAGCTCACCGATGATCGGCACGCCGACCTGCAGCCCGTCTTCTCTCCGGACGGGCGCCGGATCGCCTTCGCCACAGATCGCGGAGTGAAGACGGATTTCGATCTGCTCGCGTATTCGGAGATCCAGCTCGCGCTCCATGATCTCGATTCCCGCACGACAGAGACCCTCGACATCTTCGGAGACGTACGCCATTCAAACCCCCAGTTCACTCCGGATGGGCGCGGCCTCTACTTCCTCTCGGATGCGGACGGATTCAGCGACATCTATCGCCTGGAGCTCGAGAACGGGGACATCCAGCGGGTCACCGAAGTGGCCACCGCCGTGAGCGGGATCACCGCCATGTCCCCAGCCATGAGTGTGGCCCGTGAGACCGGCACCGTCGTCTTCTCGGTTTTCGACGAATTCGAGTTTCACGTCTACTCGATGGACTCGCGCGATCTCCCGCAGGTGCGCTTCCTGGCCGAAACGCTCGACCCGACCGGCCGCCTGCTGCCCCCGGCGGAGCCCGAGGGTCTGTCACGGGTCATGAACTACCTGGACGATCCACGAACGGCTCTTGCTCCTCCTGGCAGCTACGATCCGGCGGCCTCGCCCGAGTACAAGTCGGGTCTCACGCTCGACTGGGTGGGTCAGCCCTCGGTGGGTGTCGGGACGGACCCCTACGGAAATTACATCGGGGGGTCTGCGGCGGCGTTCTTCTCGGACATGCTGGGAGATCGGGTGCTCGGTGTGGCCGTCCAGGCACAGGGCACGGTGAAGGATATCGGGGCGCAGTTCATCTACCAGAACCTCTCGAACCGCTGGAACTGGGGGGTGAACGGAGGCCACATGCCCTACCTCCAGGTCCGGACGGGGGGGTCCCGGGACGCTCAGGGAAACACCCGCTATGTCCAGGAGCACTTCCGGATCCTGCAGACGCAGCTCGCAGGATTGACGTCCTATCCCTTCTCGACGACCCGGCGCGTGGACTTCTCCGCCGGGGTCACGCGGTATGCGTTCGATCTGGAACAGGAGACGATTGTCTTCGATCGGTTCGGTCGGCTGGTCGATCGGTCGAGAGTATCCATGAATGAAGGTCTTCCGGATCCGCTCGCCCTCTTCTCGGCATCGGCGGCGCTCGTCGGCGACAACTCCTTCTTCGGGTTCACCTCGCCAGTGCGAGGCGGGCGGTATCGGGTTGAAGTCGGCCAGACCCTCGGCACTCTGAACTTCAACACCCTGACGGTTGACTGGCGGCGCTACTTCAACCCGATCAACGAGCTCACCTTCGCGATTCGCGGGCTGCACTTCGGCCGGTACGGTTCCGATGTCCAGGAGAGCGTGCTCCAGCCCCTGTTCCTCGGCTGGGAATCGAATGTAAGGGGATATTCCTCCTATTCGTTCGAACCAAGCCGGGAGTGCATCCCTTCCGAAGAGTTCGGATCCTGCCCGCAATTCGACCGACTGTTCGGACACCGGATCGGGGTTGTGAATGCGGAAGCCCGGCTCCCTCTCATTGGAACCGATCGACTGGGACTCTTCGACTTCGGCTTCATCCCCACCGAGCTTGTCGCCTTCGTCGATGGCGGGGTGGCATGGGACGAGAATTCGTCTCCTGTGTTCGACCTGTCACGCGATTCGCTCGAGCGCATCCCGGTCTTCAGCGCCGGAATCAGCTCCCGATTCAATGTGATGGGACTGCTGATCCTGGAGATCTTCTACGCGTATCCCTTCCAGCGGCCTCAGAAGGGGGCGCACTGGGGGTTCCAGCTCGCGCCGGGCTGGTAAGGCGAAGCGATCGGCTCGCAGGCCGAAACGCAGAAAGGGCCGGGCTGCGCAGGAGCGCCGCCCGGCCCTTTCTGCTCCCGCCTCAGAAGATCCGCAGGCGAATGTAGCGCCCCGGGTTCTCCTGGATGTCGCGAACAAGCGCCCTGAACTCACTCGTGGCGGCGGTCAGGTTATCGTAGAGTTCATCGTCCGCTGAGAGCCTCCCCAGCGTCCCCTCGCCCCGCTCCAGACGACCGAGCACGACCTCGAGCGCGGCAGAGGCGCGGGTCAGCGATTCCCCCGCCGACTCGAACTGAACGAGTGTGGAGTCGGCTCGCGCCACCGCGCGGGAAAGCTCTTCTCCGGGTGCAGCCTCCTCGATCTCCCGCGCACTGCGGAGGAGCGAGGCGGTGAGGCCGCGGAGTTCGGTGCGCTGTTCCTCCACCACCGCGTTCAGGGCGGCGAGAAGCGCGTCCAGTTCCCCCGCCGATCCCTGAACCGAGCTGATCGTGCTGTCGGCGAGAAGCATCGAGGCGCGTGAAAGGAGTTCACGTACCTCCCCTCCCACTTCCTCCGCCAGCTCCTCGACCCGCTCTCCCGAGTCGCCTCGCACGATCGCCCCGGCGCTGATCACGGACTCCGCGGTTCCCGGCACCACCTCGATGGTGCGCCCGCCGAGAAGACCCAGCCCGGAGATGCGCGTGTGTGAGTCCGTCGGGATCCGCCACCGACCGTCAATCTCCAGACTGATCAGGACGCCTTCGGGCGCCATCTCGAAGCGATGCACGCGACCGATGTTGACGCCGCGCATCTGGACCGGGTCGCCGCGCCGGACGCCCCCGGCATCTTCCACCTGCGTGGCCACGATGTAGCGCCCGCGGAAGGTTGCCGGATCCGTGAGAAGGAAGAGGAGCACGAGCGTGCCGATGAACCCGATGAGGACGAAGAGCCCGATGCGGACCTCTCTTCCTCCCGCCTGGGGCGGGGTCATCCTCGCGAGTTCCTCGTCGGTTGGGACCGAGCTCTTGCCTGCGTTCGACCGCTCATCACGCTGCATCATACGGTTGCCACCTCATCAAGAGCAGCGATGGCCGCCGCCCGATTCACGAAGGCCCTCACAATCGGTTCGTCACTGGTTCGGAACCCATCGGGGGTGCCCAGGAACTTGAGCCCCCCTCCATGAAGCATTGCCACCCGATCACACATCTCCAGCCCACCCTCGATGTCATGGGTCACGATCACCGAGGTCACACGCAGCTCGCGCGAAAGCCGCATGATGAGGCGCTCCACTGCAGCCGTGTTCACCGGGTCGAGGCCCGTGGTGGGTTCATCCCAGAGCAGGATGCGGGGGCTTCCCGCAATCGCCCGTGCGATCCCCACTCGCTTTTTCATCCCCCCGGACAGCTCGGAGGGAAGTTTCTCCATGACGTCGGGGGGGGCGAGGTTCACCAGCTCCAGCGCCCTCCAGACCTTGCGGGTGATGTCACGGCCGGAGAGCCGCTTCAGCTCGGCTTCCGTGAGCCCCATTTCCACGTTCTCGTAGACGGTGAGCGAGTCGAAGAGTGCGGCATGCTGGAACACGTATCCGACCTTCTGCCGAACCCGTGCGAGCGCGTCGCGTCCTCCGAAGTAGACGGAGTCCGATTCGACGAGGACGTCACCCCGGTCGAGCTCGGTGAGCCCCACGGTGCTCTTGAGCAGCACGCTCTTTCCCGTTCCCGAAGGGCCGAAGATCCCGAACATCTCCCCTTCCTCGACGCTGAAGTCCACCCCGGTGAGCACCGGCTGGTCGAACGCCTTCCAGAGCCCGCGATACCGGATCATCACTGGAGGAGCAAGGGGGGGAAGAGGGCATCGAGAATCAGGATCGTGAGCGTCATGAACATGACCGACGCCGTAGTCGTTTTTCCGACCCCTTCGGCTCCACCCTGAGTCCTGAGTCCCATGTGGATCGAAATGACAGGAATCGCGAGACCGAAGGTGACCGCTTTCGTCATGGAGTAGACGAGGTCCCAGTTGTGCCAGAAGAGGCGGGCGCCGTAGAGGAATGAGTCATATCCGAGACCCAGAGTGGCACGCGCGGCCACCATTCCAGCCAGAACCCCTACCAGATTGGCAATCATTACCAGAATCGGCACCACGATCAGTCCGGCCAGGATCCGGGGAGCGGCCAGGATGGCGACGGGATCGCGTCCCAGGGCCTGGAAGGCGTCGATCTGTTCCGACACCTTCATCGTGCCCAGCTCCGCCGTGATCCGTGCCCCTACCCGGCCCACGAGAACGATTGCGGTCAGTACGGGCCCGAGTTCGAGGATGACGCTCGCGACGACGATGCTTCCAAGGATGTAGAGCGGGATCGATCCCTGGAACTGGTACCCTCCCTGCTGGCTGGTCACGATCCCGGCCAGAACGGAGGTGACGAGCACGATCGGGAGACTCTGGACTCCCATCACATAGATCTGCTGGAGAACCGAGCGCGACGAGACCTGGCCCGTCGCGACTGCCCGGGCGGTCCGACCGAGAAGGAGCCCGATCTGCCCGGCGTGTTCTGCAACATTCTCTGCGATTCCGCCGACCGCCGAAAGACCGCGCACGACGGGGCCAGGAAGTCGGGCGGCTGCGGGGGAGGTCGACGACACGGGAATTCATCCGATCGAGAGAGGTTCTGAATCTGCCTGGACGCACCCTTCAGGGGCGCGCAGCGAGCCGCGAAAGTCTCTAAAGATCAGGGGTTATCCGCAACCCACGCACTCGCCTGGGCATTCGCGGGGGCACCCCGGGAGCGAGCCGGATCGCACTCCTTCACGACGGGTCCATCCGAAAGAACGCGATCCCGGATGCCTGCTGACCAACCTCCACGGTGCCGGTGCGTTCGAAGCTCCGTAGATCGAAGATATCCACCTTCCCCGGCTCCGCTCCGACCCCTTCCACGCTCACGAATGCATAGCGATTGTCGGGGCTCAGCGTGACCCCGTGAACGACCGTCGTCGAGGTGGGAAGGGTGGCGAGCGATGCGCCCGAATCCAAGTCGATCACCTCGATGCCGTTCCCCTGCTTGAGGGTCACCACGAGCAGGCGCCCGTCGGTGGATACCGCCAGGTTGTAGGGGCCCCTTCCCGTCTGGAATCGCCGGAGCAGTTGCCACCCCTCCGACTCGATCTCCAGAATCTCGTCCGAGCGGTTGCAGGCGACATAGATCCGCGATCCGTCTGCGCCGGGCTGTGCCCAGGTAGGCGAACAGGTCGCGGACATGGGCGCGGCATCGTCGCCCACTTCAAGAGCCGCATGATCCATTCCCGCATGTTCACCAGGAGCGATCGGCCCTTCCTCCCCCTGCGCCACCGAGAAGCGACGGGAGACGTGGAAGGTCCGGGTGTCCACCTCGACCAGTTGATCATCCATCATGCAGACGGTGTAGACGTGGGTCCCCCGGGGGTGGGTACGCGCGCCATGCGGCATCACACAGAGCTCGATGCGAGCAACCTCCACGACATCCGGGGTGAAGACCACCGACATCGTGGAGGGAACCATCGCCCCGTGAAGGTTGAAGTTCACGACAAACGCGTAGAGTCCGTCCGGGGTGAGGTCGAGGGTCGCAGGGAACCGCCCGAGCGGGATGGGCTCGGCCACGCTTTCTCCGGTTCCGGCGTCGAATTTCCAGAAATGACCGTCGGGCACCCCGTGCCCGGTCGTCATGTAGAGGAAGCGCCCATCCGGCGATACGGCCACGCCGTGGGGACCCTCCACTTCGGTCGGGAGCCTCCCGATGTCGGTCGTGCGCTCGACTTCGACTCCACCCGGACCGAATCGGAGGAGATGAATCCGGTCCGCAGATTCCGCTCCCACAAACAGCCGGTACGTGGCTTCGGGTGGCGCCCCAGCCCGCGGAGTTGCGGCTTCGGGTGGTGCCCCGACGGGCGGAGGCGTGGCGGGACCGCCCCCGCCCGTGCATCCCGACAGGAGAGCGAGGAGAGGGATTCCGGGAAGGAAGCGGCTGAGAGATCGGTTCATGGATTCCAGGGCAGAGTCTCAGGAAACGAGGAAGTCCCAGTTTACTGGGTGCAGCGAGCGCGGAACAGTCAGGAGCGGAGGACCGTGAGGGCACGATACGGGTAATCTCAGGCTGTTGACAGGCTGTGGAACCACTGGAGGGGCCGCACCGTTCGGAAAGGGCTTTCGGACCTGGCTCCCTCACCCCACTCATGAAAGGAAGGCACATCATGCCCGTTCGATCCGCCACCGCCGAATGGCAGGGGAACCTTGCCAACGGTTCAGGGAAGGTTTCGTCCGAGAGTGGTCACCTCACCGGGGCCTACTCCTTCCCCTCCCGCTTCGAGACGGGAAACGGGACCAATCCGGAAGAGCTCATCGCGGCCGCGCACGCCGCCTGCTATTCCATGGCGCTCTCCCATGCCCTCTCCCAGGCCGGCCACGTTCCCGAGTCGGTCCAGACCGAGGCGAAGGTCCATCTGGAGAAGGGCGAGGCGGGATTCTCCATCGTCCGGATCGAGCTGCTCTGCGAAGCCCGGGTCTCCGGTCTCGATGACGCGTCGTTCCAGACCCACGCAGAGGGCGCGAAGGAGGGATGTCCGATTTCCCGGGCCCTGGCTTCAGTGGAGATCTCGCTCGAAGCAAGAAACGTGGGAGGATAGCGGCCCCGCTTCGGCCTCCGGAGCGTGTCCGAGTCCAGGGTGCAGACCCGCGCTCAGGCACGCTCCTGCAGGCAGGAGACTGTTGAGCTACCGGGTCGGAGGCACTTCGGGGAAGCGGATGCTGAAGGTAGACCCCTTCCCTGCCTCACTGGCGACCTCCAGTTCATAACCGAGCTGTTCACAGATCGACCGGGAGATCGTGAGACCCAGCCCGGTCCCGGGGTGCGTGCGTTCCGTCCCGCCTTCCCCCTGCTCGAACGGAAGAAAAATCCGCTCCAGTTCACCGGCGGGGATCCCGATCCCGGAATCCCTGACGTGGAGTGCCATCAACGATCCGGCGTTATCGGGGCGAAACTCCAGATCCACCGTCACCTCTCCCTTCGGCGTGAACTTCAGCGCATTGCCGATCAGGTTCGTGAGCACCTGGCGAAGCCGGATCTCATCCGAGCGGAGAATCACGGGGTGCTCCGGCCGTCTGCAGCTCAGCCCCACTCCTCCCTCCCGCGCACGCGGACGGAATTGCTCGACGGTTTCCTGCACGAGGGCCCCGAGGTCGACGCGACCCCATTGAACGGGGAAACGCCCCTCTTCGATCCGGGCCACATCAAGGACATCGTTGATCAGCGCGAGAAGATGCATCCCGTTCCCCCGGATTCGCTCGAGAAAATCCCTCCCGCGGTCCGAGGCCCGCAGCGAGTCGTTCCTGAGAAGCACGTTCGTGAACCCGATCACCGAGTTCATGGGCGTGCGGAGCTCGTGGCTCATGCGGGCGAGGAACTCGGATTTGGCCTCGTTCGCGGTTTCAGCCCTCCGTCTCGCTTCTTCCAATTCGCGCGACTGGCGGTCCAGCTTGAGGATCCATTCCCGGGCCGCGAGCGCACGCTCATGGAGGTCCAGGGGCTCTCGTGCCACACCCACCAGGAGAAGGGCCATCAGCCCGAGGGTCGCGATTCTCCATCCCGCTTCGGCCCAGGTGACATCACTTCCCAGGAGAAGCGCCTCCGAAAGCGGCACGGTCGCATAGGCCAGCGTGCTGAGAAAAGCGAAGAGGAGAGCCCTCTTCTTTCCGATCCAGAGCTGATCTGCCGTGCGTATCAGAAACACGGGCCAGAGGTGACTCGCACTCCCCCCAGTCACGAGGGTCACGGCCACAAACACCGGAAGATCGAGCACGACGAAGAGATCGCCCAGTCGGAGCGCGGGGTATCTCGGATAGAACCGGTAGAGTATCGCCCAGGAGACGAGTGCATAGGCCTCGACCACAGCTACCAGGAGAGCGAATCGTCCCCACTCGCCACCAGTATCGAAGATGCTCAGATGGAGCGCGGCGATGACGAGCAGCGCCTGATACCCGAGCAGGCGGAGAAGCGGGAAGCGGATGGTGTTGAGGTGGACGAGCCCGGGAAGCTCGTCCCGATCTTTCGAACCCAGATCGAGCGCTCGGTCGACCCGGTGGCGGAGTTCCCCTTCACTCCCCCCTCCGGAGGCCTCGGTCTCAGACATTGGGGGAATCTGCGCGGAAGGTGGGTGACTTGTCCATCCCGCTCTTCCCTTAGATACTCACAGGAATGGTCACGCTACTATGGGTACTGGGAGTCTCCCTCGCCGTCTCTTTCCTCTGTTCGATCCTCGAGGCGGTGTTCCTTTCGGTCAATCATGCGCACGTGGCACTCCTGCGCGACCAGGGGCACCGCGCCGGAACGCTCATCCAGAAGATGCAGAAACGCATCGATGAGCCGATTTCTGCAATCCTCACCCTGAACACCATCGCCCATACCGTGGGCGCATCGATGGGCGGAGGACTTGCATTGAAAGAGTTCGGGGATGAGTGGATTGCCCTCTTCTCCGCCGTGCTCACCTTCGTGATCCTCCTCTTCTCGGAAATTCTCCCGAAAACCATCGGAGCCGTGTACTGGAAGGAACTCACGCCAGCCACGGCCTACATCCTGGCCGGGCTGATCCTCGTCATGAAGCCCGTGCTGATTCCGCTCTCGCTCTTCTCCCGCGTGATCGGCCGGGGGAAGGAGAAGGATTCGACAGTGAGCCGTGCCGAGCTCGAGATCCTGGCGGAGATTGGCCGCAGGGAAGGCACGCTGGACGAGGAGGAATGGAGGGTCATGGCCAACGTCATGAATCTGGATCAGGTGACGGTGGGCGAAGTCATGACCCCCCGCACCGACATGATCGCGCTCTCCGTCGACGCGACCGTCGAGGAGGCCAAGGCCGTGATGCTGGATGAAGGCCACCTGAGGCTCCCGGTCTACTCCGAGACGGTGGATCGTGTTGTTGGAATCCTCCTCGCGCGTGAACTGTGGCAGGCGGATCGGGAGGGTGCGACCGAGATTCGCGGGATACTCCGCTCTCCGACCTTCGCACCCTCAGGCAAGCTCGTGGAAGATCTCATCCTGGAAATGCGGGACCAGCGAACCAAGATGGTGATCGTCCTGGACGAGTTCGGGGGCACCGCCGGCCTGGCTACGCTCGAGGATCTCATCGAGGAGATCGTGGGTGAGATCCAGGACGAACACGAGGACGACGAGCCCCCCGACTTTCAGGATGTAGGAGGCGGGGTGACGCGGATCTGGGGGGGTGCGGCGCTCCGGGACGTGAACGAACGCCTCGAACTGGATCTTCCGGAAGACAGATTCGACACCATCGGGGGCTACGCGTTCGGTGTTCTGAACCGGGTGGCGGTGGTCGGAGACCTGGTGGAAGTGACCGGAGGGAAACTGAAGGTAGTCAAGGTGCAGGGACGACGAATTCAGTTCCTCCGGTTCATACCCGGCGATCGGGAGAGTAGCTGAACCCGGGGTAGTGCCGGGAGCGTGTCCGAGGAATGGGGCGTGCCGCGTTGCGGGTGCCGCAACTCAGGCGTCGACGGCCGCGGCCTCGGGCCCTGACTCTGCCCGCTTCTCCTGCTGCTCTTCCTTCCAGAAGGAAATCGCGAGGAGGATCGCCCCCGTCGTGATCGCCATGTCGGCCACATTGAAGATGGGCCAGTGCATGAATCCGAGATCGATCGGCCCCAGGAAGTCCACCACGCCACGGTCCCAGCGCAGGCGGTCGTAGAGGTTGCCGAGAGCTCCGGCGAGGACCAGCGACGCCGAGACGATCCGCAGATGGTCCCGCTCGGCAGCCTGCTTCAGGAGAACGAGCAGAAAGCCGGCCGCAAAGACGGTGATCGGGATGAAAACCCAGCGCGGGTCGTCTCCGATGGTGAGTCCGAAGGCGGCGCCTCGATTGAACGCCAGGGTAAGGGGCACGAATCCCGCGATCGGATCGAGCTGCCGCCCCCCCGCGAGTGCCCTCAGAGCCCACGCTTTCGTGGCCAGATCCAGGGCGACCAACCCCAGGACGAGCACGCCGCTGATCCAGACCTTCCTGTTCACCCTCATTCGACCTCTTCCCTCGGTGGATATGTCGGGCACCTGTGCCCGGAGCGCGTCCGGAGACCCCGCACGCAGCGCGATGAATTTCAATAGCGGTAGTGGTCCGGCTTGTAGGGTCCTTCCACGGGTACCCCGATGTAGGCCGCCTGGGACGGGCTCAGCTCCGTGAGTCGGACCCCGAGCTTGTCCAGGTGCAGCCTCGCCACCTTTTCGTCCAGGTGCTTGGGAAGGGTGTAGACTTCCTTCCGGTAGCTCTCGGCGCGCTCATGCAGCTCCATCTGCGCCATCACCTGGTTGGTGAAGGAAGCGGACATGACGAAGGAGGGGTGTCCGGTGGCGCAACCGAGGTTGAGCAGCCGTCCTTCCGCCAGGATCAGGACCGAATGACCGTCCGGGAATACGAACTCGTCGGTCTGCGGCTTGATGTTGACCCGCTCGATCCCGCCACGCTTCAGACCGGCCATGTCGATCTCATTGTCGAAGTGGCCGATGTTGCCGACGATCGCCTTGTCCTTCATGCGGGCCATGTCATTGACCGTGATTATGTCCTTGTTCCCCGTGGCGGTCACGAAGAGATCTGCGGTCTCGAGCACATCGTCGAGCCGGACGACCTGGTACCCCTCCATGGCCGCCTGGAGGGCGCAGATCGGGTCGATCTCGGTGATCAGGACCCGGGCACCCTGCGCCCGGAGCGACTGCGCGCATCCCTTCCCCACGTCGCCGTAGCCGCAGACCACCGCCACCTTCCCGGCCAGCATCACGTCAGTGGCGCGAAGAATCCCGTCGGTCAGCGAGTGCCTGCACCCGTACAGGTTGTCGAACTTGGACTTGGTGACCGCATCGTTCACGTTGATGGCCGGAAAGAGGAGCGTCCCCGCAGCCATCATTTCGTAGAGGCGGTGGACGCCCGTGGTGGTCTCTTCCGACACCCCGCGAATCCCGGCACCCACGCCGGTCCACTTCTGAGGCTCTTCGGCGAGGGTTCGACCGAGAACATCCAGAATCACGCCCCATTCCTCGGAATCGTTTTCGGGGTCGAAGTCGGGAACGGCCCCAGCCGCTTCGTACTCCACACCCTTGTGAATCAGGAGAGTGGCATCGCCACCGTCGTCGAGGAGGAGGTTCGGGCCGCTCCCGTCAGGCCAGATGAGCGCCTGCTCGGTGCACCACCAGTACTCCTCGAGCGTCTCTCCCTTCCAGGCGAACACCGGGATCCCCGCGGGGTTCTCGGGCGTTCCGCGCCCCACCGCTATCGCCGCAGCCGCATGATCCTGGGTCGAGAAGATGTTGCAGGAAGCCCAGCGGACGTCGGCTCCAAGCTCCGCGAGCGTCTCGATGAGCACCGCCGTCTGAATCGTCATGTGAAGCGAACCGGCGATCTTTGCGCCCGCCAGAGGCTGCGCCGCCCCGAATTCCTTCCGGAGCGCCATGAGTCCAGGCATCTCGTGTTCGGCGAGGCGGATCTCGTCACGCCCCAGCTTCCACCCCTGGAGGTCGCGGACCTTGAAGGGGGGGCGCACCGCGCTCGGCCCCGTAACGGACGTGCCCTCGGAAATCGCTGCTGTGCTCATTTCTCTTTCTCTCTCTTTCAGTCGGTGGTACAGGCGGGCTCGCGAGCCCATTGAGACTTCATTGCAAAAGCCGGGGGCACTGACCCCCAGACCTCACATCTACTTCACGGTGCGCCCTCGGGCCACGAAGAGGAGCGGTCCTTTCGCGGAGGGGTCCGGGGGAACGGGGCGGAGCTGTACCCCTTCGAACCCCGCCTCGGTCATCCAGCCCGTGAGGGTTTCGGAAGGAAACCCGGTCCACATGTGGCCCATCTCGTCCCGATACTCCTCGCGGTCATGGGGTCGCATGTCCAGAATGACGACGGTACCGCCAGGGCGGAGGACCCGCGCCGCCTCGGCCAGGACCCGCGGAGGATCCGGAACGAGATGAAGCACGAGAAGGCAGAATACCAGATCCAGCTCATCCGTCTCGATGGGAAGGGATTCCAGTTCGCCCTCCCTCACGTCGAGATTGGCGAATGCTTCCGCCCTTGAACGGGCTTCGTCCAGCATTCGCGGTTCCCGATCGACGGCGATCACGCGGCGCACTGAGGGAGCGATGAGGGAAGCGAAGGCTCCGGTTCCGCACCCCAGATCTCCGACCGTGGCCTCGGGATCCAGGAGCCCCACGAGGGCTCCGATTTCGGTACGGCTTCCGAACAGCTCGGACCGGATGGCCTCCCACCGCCCCACGGCATCCCGGAAAAAGCTCCGTGCCCGTTCGCGGCGATCATCGAGCACCGCCTCCAGGCGCTCCGAGTCGTCCCGGGCTTCCGGGCTGGCTCCCGCGGCTCGGCGCACCCCGGCCCAGACGCCCGGCCCGAGCGCACCCGCATCGGTGACGATCCGGTAGACCCTGCGGGTACCCTCGCTCCGGGCCGACACCCATCCGGAGTCGGAGAGAGTCCGCAGGTGACGGCTCACCGTGGACTGTGGAAGCTGGAGCGCCTGCGCGATCTCTCCGACGTTCAGTTCGCTGCGCGCGAGGAGGAGAAGAGTGCGGACGCGGGTCGGATCGCCGAGGGCCGAAAGATGGTCGACCACGCCCCCCAGAGGCATTGCGTCCATCCCCGGAAGCGTCAAAGCGATCTCGGCGTTCAATCCGTTCATGCGGATAAACGAACACAATACCGGTTTCATGTCAACCTGCGGACTCACTCCTCCGGCACGGAGGCCCACCCGACCGGGGGCGCCCTCCCGAACAGACGCGCAACCTCGAAGCGAAGACGCGGACCGGGCATCTGCAACTCGCCGCGGAGAACCGGAGGGTCGCCCACGGCGTGGAGCCGCGAGAAGAAACTCACATACGGGGAACCGAGGACATCGGGGGTTTCGAGGAGTACCCGGTACACCCCGTCGCCCATCGACTCGTCGGCGCTGGAGAGGTCATCGATGGTGGCCAGGTGCCCTTCCGAGGTCCGGAAGAGATGACCCCGCCGCACATCGGCCAGGTGCCACTCGTCCTGCAGGCGGAATGAGGTGAGGGCGATCCTCGCGCCTGATTCCGGATGCCGGGCCAGGTAGACCGTCGCGGGGATCCCGGCATACACGAGGAGCGTGGCGAAGACATCCGCCGCCTGGTCCTCGGCCCCGTACCTCCGAAGGATCGTGTGCCAGACATGGTCATCCACCACCGGCGCCCCGGGCGGAACGGGAGCGATCGCCGAGTGGGTCCAGTCGAAGAGTCGCCGCACGGTCTCGGATGGGTCGAGGGACTCGCCAATCAGGGAATCGGCAAGAGCACGGGTCTTCCGGTGCCGGTCCACGAAGGCCCACCCCTTCTGGTACAGGGGGACGCGCCTTTCCACGACCGCATAGTCGACACCCTGTCGCGTGGTCGTGGGCCAGAGCCCGATGGCGACCAAAACCACCACCAGAACGAGAGCCGCGGCGCGCAGCCTCACACGTGCCCCTCGCTTGACGCCGCCATTTCGCAGCCGCACACTGTCAGGATTCCCGGGCACATGGCCTCAAGCTCGCCTGATCCCGCCCGCCAGACCCTGTCATCAATCCCGGAGTATTTCATGTCGCGATGGACCCGTCTCCTCGTCACTCTCGCCCTCCCTCTCACACTCGTCGCGTGTGGCGGAGACGGCTCCGACGGGGAGGCTCCGCCCGCCTCCACTGGGGAACCATCCGCCTCCGCCGACGTGGCCAGCACCGAAGCGTCGGCGCAGGACCAGTTCTTCGCCCATCTGACCGCGCTCTGCGGCCGCGCCTTCCGCGGAGAGGCGACCCTCACGTCATCCGATGGCTTCGACGGGGAAATGATCATGCACGTCCGTCGGTGTGAGGCGGATGAGATTCAGATCCCGCTGCACATCGGCGAGAATCGCTCCCGGACCTGGATCGTGACGCGCACGGCGGAGGGGCTCCGTCTGAAGCACGACCATCGGCTGGAAGATGGCACTGATGACCCCGTCACCCAGTATGGAGGGGATACCGCCGAAGCGGGAACCCCCACGGAGCAGAGCTTCCCGGCCGACGCCTTCACCGCGGAGCTCCTTCCGGAAGCCGTCACGAACGTCTGGACCATCACGATTACTCCGGGCCAGCAGCTCCTGTACCATCTGACCCGTCACGGGGAGCCCCGCGCTACATTCGTGTTCGATCTGACCGATGAAGTTCCGCCTCCGCCCGCGCCGTGGGGGTACTGACGGCCTGTCGACTACTGGAGACGACCGCGACGGGGGCTTGCGTGTCCGGGGCAAGGCGGGCGCAGTCAGCGAATGCGCCACCTGTGGTAGCGCTCGACGAGGCGCAGCGCCCGCTCCGGCGCGTTCGCCCGCTTCCAGGCTCCGGCGGTTGACTTCACGGCCTCCGAGAAGGTCGGGTACGGGTGGATCGTTCCGAGGATTTTGTTCAGGCCGATCCCCTCTTTCATGGCCAGGGTGAACTCGGCCAGGAGGTCGCCTGCGTGCTCGCCCACGATCGTGGCACCCAGGATCCGGTCCTTCCTCGGAGGGGTCAGAACCTTCACGAAGCCATGCGCGGCCTCCTCAGTGATCGCGCGATCCTGCTCCGCGAGGTCGTAGGTCGTAACCCGATACTCGACCCCCTTCTCCTTCGCCTCGTCCTCGCTCAGCCCCACCCGGGCCACCTCGGGATCGGTGAATGTCACATGGGGAAGAACGGAGTAGTCGACCTTGAACCGTTTGAAAGGGTTCGCGAAGAGCGAGTTCACGGCTGCGTGCCAGGCCTGATGGGACGCCGCATGCGTGAACTGCCAGGGTCCAACACAGTCGCCGCACGCGTAGATGGTGGGGACCCGGGTCTGCAGACAGGCATCGGTTTCGATCCGCCCGTTCCGGAGCGTGACGCCGACCTCTTCCAGTCCGAAACCCTCGACCCTCGCCTCCCGTCCCACGGCGACGAGGAGCGAGTCGAAGGGGATTCGGATCTCGCTGCCTCCGCACTTCGCGATGGCGACCTGTTCGCTCCCTGAACGCTGAAACGCCATCACCCGGTGCGAGGTGAGGAGGTTGACCCCATCGGCCTGCATCGCTTCCGCGATGAAGCTGGACACTTCGGGGTCTTCCCCGGCCAGGATCCGGGGGAGCATTTCGACCAGGGTGACGGCCGCGCCCAGACGCTGGAAAGCCTGGGCAAGCTCGCAGCCGATCGGCCCGCCGCCCAGAATCAGGAGGCGCCCCGGGCTTTTTCGGAGAGACCAGATCGTCTCGGAGGTCAGGTATTCCACCTCGTCAATCCCCGGAATGGGCGGGATCGAGGGCCGGGCTCCAGTCGCCACTACGATGTTGCGGGCGGTCAGGGTCCGGCCACCCACTTCCACGGACCAGGGACCGGTGATTCGGGCCTCTCCCTGGATCACGTCCACCCCGAGCCGCTCGTAACGCTCCACGGAATCATGGGGTTCGATGGTCCGGACCACCCGCTGCACGCGTTCCATGACTTCTCCGAAATCATGCTCGGATGAGGCGGAACGCACCCCGAACTCGGCATGGCGGCGGGTCTGGGAAACAAAGCGCGCCGACCGGATGAGCGCCTTCGAGGGCACGCAGCCGGTGTTCAGGCAGTCGCCACCCATCTCGCCCTTCTCGATGAGGGTGACTCGGGCCTTCACCGCAGCCGCGATATACGCCGTGACCAGGCCGGCGGAGCCCGCGCCGATTACCACCAGATTGCGATCGAAGCTCCTGGGCTTCGTCCATCCACGAAGCGCCTTCCTCCCTGCGAGGCCCCTGCCGATCCAGCGGGCGAGGAGCGGGAATATCCCGAGAAGGGCGAACGCCCCGATCAACCCGGGAGAGAGGATCCCGGCCAGTGAATCGATCTGGGCGATCCGGGTTCCGGCGTTCACATAGACAAAGGTCCCTGCAAGCATTCCGATCTGGCTGACCCCGTAGAAGGTCAGGGCCCTCATGGGGGTGAGCGCCATGACCAGATTGATCACGAAAAAGGGGAAGACCGGGACGAGCCGGAGCATGAAGAGGTAGAAGGCCCCATCGCGCTCGACCCCGCGGTTCACCTTCTCCAGGTACTCGCCGAATCGGGCCTGAACGAAGTCCCGGAGGAGGAACCGACCCAGCAGGAAGGCGAGGGTGGCCCCGATCGTCGAGGCGAAGGAGACGATCACCGTGCCCCGGAAGAGTCCGAAGATCGCGCCCCCCGCCAGAGTCATCAGAGCCGCACCAGGGAGGGACAGCCCCGTCACAACGATGTAGACCGCCGCGTAGATGCCGATCGTGAGGAGCGGGTTCTCCTGATGGAAAGCGTCGATTGCGACCTGCTGCGCCTTGAAGAAGTCGAGGCTGAAGTAGCTTCCCAGATCGAGCAGCAGGTACGCGGCAATCGCGGCCACGATCCCGAGGGCGATCAGGATTCGGCTGCGTTTTCGACTGCGTTTCATGAGACGGAATCCAGGCAGGAGGGCGGGTCGGAGGGGGAGGGGGCGGGGGCCGGCGCGCAACGACGAGCCGCTTCGAGAGCCCACGCCACGAACACGTCAGTCCCCTCGATCGGTTCCCCGGGTGAACTCCTCCTCCAGTCGGGAAGCCTCGTCCTCGGAGATCCCGAGGCTCTCTCGGAGGCGAGCAAGCACCCGGAGCTCCTTCTCAGTAACCACCGAATCTTCATACACCCCCTCCAGCGCGGTGCGATACACATCAATTCGCCTCCGTTCGACATACTCCGGTGTCGCTTCCACCTCCATCACGCGGTTCACAAGTTTCTCCGAGATCACTCTCAGGGGCCGGAGCGCGAGAACGCATATGGCCGCGGCAAGGACTCCCAGCAGCCTCCCGTCCACCGGAATGAAGTCTTCAAGGAGTTCACTTCCCACGAAGAAGGCGCCGGTGATGAAGCCCACGACGGTGCTCTGCTTCAGGGCGAACTTGATCTTCAGGTTGATGTCGAAGAGCTGTGCCTGCAACACTCCGTAGGTCAGGAGAAGGACGTAGAGGAGGTAGATGCTTCCAAGCCCGGGGTTGTAGACGAAATCGCCCCAGAACTCGATCGGCCGGACTACCGGATACAAGAACTGGAAGACCCCCGCATACAGATCTCGCACGCCGAAGGCGAGGGCGAACCAGAGGGCGCGTGTGCGGCGCAGGCTTCCCTTCGGAGACTGGCGAAAGGTGACAGCTGCGGCCACCAGGCCGAAGATGGCCACCAGCCCATGGAGCTGCGAGGCCCGTTGACCCCAGGGAAGAAGCTGATAGTTCCAGAGTGCGAACACCGGCTGGTAGGGCTCGGTGACGAAGTGCCCGCGGAAGAGCACGACGAGGAGAGCGCCTGCGACGCTGGCCACTCCCAGGAGAACGAGCGCCGTCCGGCCGCGGAAGGGCGCGACCAGCGATGTCTGGAGGGAGGCCGCCAGGAACGAGAGGTACTGGGGGATCAGAGCAACCATGGTGGCGGTTGCCACCACGCCCAGCGCAAAGACCGCCTCGGGCCGGTCCACCAGGAAGACGAACCCCGAAGAACACCCGATGAAGAGCCCTTCCAGGAGGAGGACCAGTGCCAGGCGGCGGTTGACGCTGCGGTCGGAGCGGACCCGGATCACCACGATCGCGGCCCCCCAGGCCACTACCAGAGTAACCAGGCTGGCCAGCGCCCACCATGACCAGTCCAGATTCACTCGCGCTCGTTCTCCTCAGAAGACCAGGCCGGGTTTCGGCGGGTTGCTCACGAGGCCGAATGATGGCGCAGGACGCCTCCCGTGACAACTCCCGGGCGGGGGTCCCGGCGCCCGTGTGGCCTTGCAGCCTTCCACCTCCTATACTCCCGTGGAGAGATTCCCCACTCCGCACCGATTCGACCCGAACCGTGACCGATTCCATCATCTCTTCCGAGGTTGCGCCGCCCCGGGATGCGCTCCTGACGGCCCAGCTCGAGGTTCGCGACCTTCAGGCTGGGATCTCTGCACTGCGGGACCAGCTCGAAGCGCAGGAGCACGCTGCCGCCGAGCGTGCCGAAAAGGCGCGAGCCGACGCCGACGCCGAGATCCGGGACCTTCAGGCGACCGTCGTGAGGCTGCGCCGCGAACTGGAAGATGCCGTGGGCCTGACCCGGGAGCGCGTGCTCGCCGAGACCGGGGAGTATCGCGACACACTCGAGCAGCACGTCGGAACGATCCGGGCCCTCCGCGAGCAACTCGAGCGGATTGCGGCCTCCGACCGGAACTCCGGATGAACGCGCCTCTTGCCTCCGATGACCGCCTCCGGATGGCAGAGGCGCTGCTTGCGGCCGGTCGCCGTGTGGCGGCGGAGGAAACGCTGGACGAAATGCTCGTGGCGCTCGTCGAGCTGGCCACCGAACTCCTGGAGGTCGAGCGCACGACGGTCTTTCTCCACGACCCCAAGACCGGGGAGCTCTACGCCAGAATCGCCCAGGGACGCCCCCCCGTCCGAATCCGCATCCTCGACACCGAAGGGATCGCCGGACATGTATTCCAGACGGGCAGCGGGGTGATCATCGCGGACGCCTACTCGGACGAGAGATTCAATCCCGACATCGACCATCAGACGGGATTCACCACCCGCAATCTTCTCACGGTTCCCATCCGGAGCGCGCGCGGAAGCACGATTGGAGTGGTCCAGGCTCTCAACCGGAAAGAGGGCGAGTTCACCGAACGCGACATGAGCTACCTCGAAGGGCTTACCCGGCAGGCATCGGTGGCGCTGCAGGGGGCTCAGACCATCGAGGAGATGCGCGAGTCGACCCGCCGCGAACTGCGATTCCTCGATGTAGTTGCGGAAATCACCTCCGAGATTGACCTGGGAACCGTGCTTTCCAAGGTCATGACGGAGACCACCCGGCTCCTCGATGCGGAACGCTCCACCCTCTTCCTGAATGACGAGAAGGAGAAGCAACTCTGGTCTCAGGTCGGACAGGGGCTCGATTCCATGGAGATCCGCTTCCCGAACCATCTGGGCATCGCGGGGGCCGTGTTCACATCGGGGGAATCGGTGAACATCCCCCATGCCTATGCCGACCTTCGCTTCAATCCTTCTGTGGACCGACAGACGGGTTTCTTCACCCGCTCCATCCTCTGCACTCCGGTCACGAACAAGTCAGGGAAGATCATCGGAGTCACCCAGGTGCTGAACAAGCGAGGAGGCCCCTTCACCGGCGCGGACGAGTCGCGCCTCAGGGCCTTCACCGCCCAGATCTCGATCGCACTGGAGAATGCGAAGCTCTTCAACGATGTGCAGAGCATGCGGAACTACAACGAGAGCATGCTGGAGAGCATGTCGAACGGGGTAGTGACCCTGGATGAGGAAGGGAGGATCGCGACCTGCAACGCGGCCGGGCTCCGAATTCTGGACGTGAGGCGCGAAGCGATCGAGGGCCGTCCCGGGTCGGAGTTCTTCTCCGGAGACTCATCCTGGCTCCTCGAATGGATGGCACCGACGGTCGAATCGAGGGAAGCGCGGACGCTGATGGATGCCGAGCTGAACATCGGGAGCCGGGTGCTCTCGACCAACCTGAGCGTGGCCCCCCTCGTGAGCGGCGAAGGCGAACCGCTCGGGACCATGCTCATGATCGAGGACATCAGCAGCGAAAAGCGCATGAAGTCCACGATGTCGCGCTACATGGATCCGAACCTCGCGGATCAGCTCCTGGCGGGGGGCGATGAGATTCTCGGGGGCCGGGATCTTACGGCTACCATCCTCTTCTCCGACGTTCGCGGCTTCACCTCGATCACGGAATCGCTGGGGGCACAGGGGACGGTCACCCTCCTGAACGAGTACTTCACTCTCATGGTGGACCTGCTTCACCGCGAGGGAGGAATGCTCGACAAGTTCATCGGAGATGCCATCATGGCCGCGTTCGGAATTCCCATCCCCCATGCGGATGACGAAGACCGGGCGGTGAGGACCGCGATCGCCATGATTTCCACGCTCTCGGAGTGGAATCGAGAGCGGGCCTCCCGCGGGCTCATGGGAATCGATATCGGGATCGGCCTCAATACCGATCAGGTGGTATCCGGGAATGTGGGATCGCCGAAGCGGATGGATTACACGGTGATGGGAGACGGTGTGAACCTCGCCGCCCGGCTGGAGTCGGCGTGCAAGCAGTACCACGCGCAGATCCTGATTTCCCAAAACACCTATCGGAAGCTCAGGGGCACCTATCGGATCCGCGATGTCGACGATGTCGTGGTGAAGGGAAAGTCGGAACCCGTGACCATCTACGAAGTCCTCGACTATCACACGCCCGACTCGTTCCCGAACATCATGGAGGCCCTCAACCAGTTCAAGGAGGGGCGACGGCACTATCGGGAGGGGAACTGGGATCGGGCCACCCGTTCCTTCCAGGAGGTGCTCGCGCTGGCACCTTCCGACCTTCTGTCCCGGCGCTATGTCGAACGATGCGCTGAACTCGCCTCCAATCCGCCCGAAGGGGAGTGGAAGGGGGTCTGGGTGATGAAAACGAAGTAAGGGTGGCTTTGTGCCCGGAGGGCGTTCGGGTATCTTTGGGGGGCGGGGCTCTGTGTCCACTCGAGATGATGGACACGCCCCTGGTGTCCCCAGGGACACCGGCTCTTCGGCCTGGAAAACATCGTGCTGCAGAAGTCGAAGCTGGACTGGGATGACCTCGCCCGGGCTGTCGTGGAGACCGTCCGCGCGCCCCTCCTCGTCCTCGACGACGAGATGAAGGTCCTCTACGCGAACCCGGCTTTTCTGCGCGACTACGATCTGGACCCCGCAGCGTTCCTCCACCAGCCCTTCCTTGAGTTCGCGGGGGGGCAGTGGGACGATCCCCGTCTGAGAGAACTCCTTGCCTCCCTGCTCACGGAGCGCACGGAGATCAGTGATCTCGAGCTCCGGCTCGTCCTCGGCGAGCGGGGACCGCGCGTCCTCGTGGCGAACGCGCGGCAGCTCCAGCTTCACGGGGCTGACCGGGGCCTGATTCTCCTCTCGCTCGAAGACAGAACGGAACGGGAAGCGCTTCACGCCGCAGCGGAGCTGCATCTCCAGAGGCTCGAGCGAAGCAACCGGGATCTGGAGGAGTTCGCCCATGCCGCCTCGCACGATCTCCAGGAGCCTCTGCGGAAGGTCCGGACCTATGCTCAGCGCATCACCGAAAGCGTTCCCCTGGAACAACTTGGCGATACGCATCGGAAGTACTTTGTGAGGATGTCCGAAGCTGTCGAACGCATGCAGGACCGGATCGATGACATGCTCCGCCTGGGGCGGCTGGGGCGCACCCCCCCGGTTCCGGTTGTCGTGGCGCTCGGAGAACTCGTCCTGGATGTTGTGGGAGATCTTGAAACCGCGATCGAGCAATCGGCAGCCGAAGTCATCATCGATCCCCTTCCCGAACTCGAAGGGGACCCCTCACAGCTCCGGCTTCTCTTCCAGAACCTCATCTCCAATGCAATCAAGTTCCGCCGGGAAGGTGTGACTCCCAGGATCAGGATCGGGACTGCTGAAGTGGACCCGTCAGCCCCCGGGACCCTCGGGGTGACAGTCCAGGACAACGGAATCGGATTCGATCCGCAGTACGCCGACCGGATCTTTCGACCCTTCGAGCGTCTTCATGGCCGGGAAGCGTATCCGGGCACGGGGATCGGACTCTCCATCTGCCGGAGGATCGTCGAGAACCATCACGGTCGAATCGTGGCCACATCCGCCCCCGGCGAGGGGGCTCTTTTCACCCTGAACTTCCCCGATTCTTCCTCCCCCCGACCCCGGTGAGTGCCATGGCCGATGAACCCCGAGTGATCACAATTCTGATGGCGGATGACGATGAGGAAGACAGGGAATTCGCGCGCGAAGCTCTGGTGGAAGCACGGCTGACCAATGACTTCCGGACGGTGGCTGACGGGGAAGAGCTGATGGACTACCTTCTCCAGCGCAAAGCCTACTCCGACCCCGGAAGCGCCCCACGGCCGGGGATAATCCTCCTCGATCTCCAGATGCCCCGGATGGATGGCTTCGAGGCTCTCAAGCGAATCAAGGCCGACCCCTCCCTCTCCGAGATCCCGGTCATCATCCTCACCACCTCCGGCGCCGACGAGGATATCAGCCGGAGCTACTCCCTCCGTGCCAGCTCCTTCATCCGGAAACCGGTCAAGTTCGACGGACTTGTCGAGGCTCTACGTGCTGTCGGGCGCTACTGGTTCGAGATCGTGGAGCTTCCCCGCAGCACGGTGCGCTTCTAACCGGTGGAGAATCACGGGGAGGCAAGGGTCCCGGGCGTCCGAATCCTGATTCTGGACGACGACCGCGAGGATGCGGAGCTGGTCCAGGAGCTGCTGAAGGAGGCTCCCCTCCAGCTCTCCGAGGCGCGCTGGGCCTCCTCCATCAAGGAGGCACTCCGCCTCCTGGAAGATTCGGTACCGGATGTCTGCCTCGTGGACTATCGTCTCGGCGCGGGAACGGGGATCGATTTCCTCCTTCATCCGGCCGTAGTGGGGTCGGATATCCCCGTAATTCTCATGACGGGCGGGGGAAGTCCGGAAATCGATCGGAAGGCGTTGGAAGCAGGCGCAGCCGATTACTTCCCAAAGGAACGGATGACGCCGGAAGGGCTGGACCGTGCCATCCGGTACGCTCTGGAGCGGCGGCGGCGGCGCCAGGTCGAAGCCACATCGCGAACCCTGATGGGGATCGTTCAGGAAGTCATCTCGATCATCGACCCCGCGAGCGCGGAGATCCGGTACATCAGCCCCTCCGTTAGAAGAGTGCTCGGCTATGCACCCCAGAGCCTCGAAGGGATGTCCAGCCTGGAGCTCGTCCACCCGGACGATCGGGAAGCCGTTACCGAGGTCATGGCCAAGGTGAACCGGGCGCACGCCAATCGTGGGGCTTTCCGTCATCGGCTCCGGCATGCGGATGGGAGCTGGCGGGTGATGGACACGATCGCCGAGAACCACGTTCAGGATCCCGGGGTCCGGGGGATCGTGGCGAGTTCGCGAGATGTGACCGACAAGGTCGAGGTGGATCGACAGATCCGGTTCCAGGCGACTCTCCTCGACGCTGTGGGGCAGGCGGTGATCGCCACCGACATGTCCGGTGCCGTCACTCATTGGAGCCCCTCGGCGGAGCGGATATACGGATGGACCCGGGAGGAGGCTATCGGGCAACCGATCGTCGCCTTGACGACCGAGGAAGGGGGGGAAGAGCGCGCCGGGAAGATCCTCGAGGAAATCCGATTGCACGGATCCTGGGAGGGTGAATTCCGGGTGCGACGGCGCGACGGCACTTCCTTCCACGCGCTTGTCTCGAACTCGGTGGTGCGCGATGCGACCGGCGCTCCCATCGGGATGCTCGGGCTCTCCTCCGATATCACCGGATTGAAGAAGACCGAAGCGGAGCTTCAGCAACGCATCCGTGAACTTCGGACCCTCACGGAGGTGGGTGGCATCCTGAACCAGTCGGACCGCCCGATTGAGGATCGGCTGTGGGAGGTCGTGCAGGTGGTCCCCCGTGGAACCCGGAATCCGGAGAACACGGAACTGTCCCTGTTGCTGGGAACATACTCCATTCAGACTCGCGGCTTCGATGAAGCCAACCGCATCCGCTCCGTCGCGGTCCAGGCCCACGATGTGACCGGACGAATGGAGGTATCGTACTCGGGTCCGGTTCTCCCGGGCGGAGACGCATCATCCCTCCCGCAGGAGAAGCAGTTCCTCGATCACGTGGGCCGACTGGTAGGGGACGCGGTCGGACGCGAGTCGATGCAGCGTGTCCTGACCGAGACGTTTGCCGGAATTCAGGATGCGCTCCTCGTAGTCGACGCCTCCCCGACGGGGATGCGCATACGACATGCGAACCCCGCCGCGATGGGGATCTTCGGCGTTTCCATGGAAGAGTTGAGGAATGAGAGTCTGGAGTTCCTGCACGTGGACCATGACGCCTACCTTCGAATCGAGGCCGAGACTGCGGAAGCCCTCCGGACATCGGGACTCTATGCCGCGGACATCCTGATGAGGAGGAAGGACGGCACGGTCTTCGATTCGGAGACGACGGTGTCCCTCCTGGATCGAGGGCGGGGGATCGAGGGCGGGGCGATCTTCGTGATCCGCGATGTTTCGGAGCGCACCGCGATGGAGCAGCAGCTGCGCCAGATGCAGAAGATGGAGTCCGTGGGACAGCTTGCCGGGGGGATCGCGCACGACTTCAACAACGTCCTGACGGTGATCCGCGCGCAGGTGGACCTGCTCCTCATGGATCTGCCGGACCCGGAGGTGGCCGCAGACCTGACCCTGATCCGGGACGCGGCCGAGCGGGCAGCAGCCCTTACGGCACAGCTCCTCGCTTTCAGCCGCGAGCAGATTCTGCTTCCGAGAACTCTCGATCTCGCGGAGGTCGTGGACGAGGCCGGCCGCCTTCTCACGAGGCTGATCGGCGAACAGATCCAGGTGAAGTTCGAGATGGGAACGGACATCGCCCCGGTCCGGATCGATCCGAACCGTGTGGTGCAGGTCATTCTGAATCTGGCAGTGAACTCTCGCGATGCGATGCCGAAGGGAGGCACGCTGACCTTCTCCTCCTGGGAGGAGGAGCTGGATGCGGCGGCCGCAGCCGAATTCCCCGATCTCACCGCGGGGCGCTGGGTCGTGCTCTGCGTGGAGGATACGGGAACCGGGATGTCTGCCGAAGTCGCCCGCCGCGCATTTGACCCTTTCTTCAGCACGAAGGAACGGGGACGGGGAACCGGGCTCGGGCTGGCGATGGTGTACGGGACCGTGAAACAGAGCGGCGGCAGCATCCACCTCGAGACCGAGCCCGGACGGGGTACGCGCTTCTTGATCCGCCTACCTCCGGCGGACCAGACTCCGGCGTCGCCCGGTTCGGAGGGAGAGGAACCTCGTACCTGATGCCTCGGATTCCGGGGAAACGCTTCGCACCAAGCCACTGGCCGCCTTGCACATGAGAGGGTTGTGCAGGTATTCATGCTCCGGAATACCCTGGTTTACTCCCTCTGCTGATGTGATCGAGAGGAGCTTTCGAATGGCAAGACGTTTACTCCGCGGGGTCCGCGCCCTCCTTCCCTTCGCACTCGTCCCGATCCTCCTCTCCTGCGAGCAGACCCTCCTGACCCCTGAAACCACGGTCACGACGGAGGTCCTCGTCTCTTTCGCCCCAATCCGCAATCCGAACCTCCTGAACACCGAGGCCGCAGAGCGGATTCACCGGGTCGACATCACCCTTAGGGATGCGGTCTCGGGAGAAGTGCTGCTGGAAGATCAGATCTGGCTGGACCCCGATGGAACCCTGCCCCCGCTCCAGCTCCGTCTCGTACTGAAAGAGGGAGAGTCCCGGAGCCTCGAAGGAACGATCGAGCTGATCCACGCACCCGGTGGTGCCGGCGGAGTTGCGGGTGGCATGGCCGCCGACGGAGGCGAAAGCGTGGAGTGGTCCGCGCGATTCGGGCCGGTCAACGTGGATCCGACCACCGGCGAGATGACCGTGGATATCCCGGTGGGAAGGGGGAGTCTCGAAGCGCTGGGAGCCACGGGGGTGACCGCCACGATCCCGGGGGGTGAGGTCGAGGAGGGCGCGCAGATAACGGTACAGGCACAGATCCAGGGGGACGCGGGAAGCGCCAGCGTCTTCTGGGGCTCGGACAACCCCGCCATCGCGAGCGTCGACCAGGAGGGGCGGGTCACCACCCACCTTCCCGGAGCCGTGCGGATCACCGCGGCTATCGGTCTCCACGTTACCGCGCTGGAATTGGTGGTGCTGCAGCGGGTGGATCGTGTGGACGTCACCCCTTCCCTCCATCGCCTCACCGCACTGATGGATGAAGCGACTTTTGCCGCCCAGGCCGTCGACCCGCGGGGGAACCCTGTGAGCGGCCGCACGATCGCGTGGCGATCGGAGAGCCCCTCCGTCGAGCATCTGGGGGAAGGGATCTTCCGGGCGCTCGCCCCGGGAACTGCCAGCATCGTCGCGGAGGTGGGCGGCAAGACCGGCTCCGGCTCGATCGATGTGGTGCAGGAGGTTGTGGCGCTCGCGGGGCTTCCCGAAGGTCCCATTCAATTTACGGCCTTCGGCGAGACCCGGGCGCTCACGGCCGATCCCGTCGATCGGAACGGGTTTCCCGTACCCGGGGCGACAGTGCAATGGAATTCCAGCGACGACGGCGTGCTCACGGTAGACGCGTCGGGGACGGTGCGGGCGGTCGGAATCGGGGAAGCGGAGATCGAAGCGGTCTCCAACGCCATCCGAGCCCGGGTTCTCGGTCGCGTAACGCAGCTTCCGCGCACCATCAGGGTGAGCAAGGAGACCCTCGCCTTCAAGTCGCTCGGGGCGACGGCGCAGCTCACCGCTTTCGTGGTCGACAGTGAAGGTGTCCAGGTGCCCGGCGTCCTGCTGAGGTGGTCAAGTTCGGACGTGGAAGTGGTCACGGTCGATCAGACCGGCAAGGTGCGCGCCGAGAGGGTGGGATCGGCTCGCCTGACCGTTCGCATCGACACCGCGCCCGCCCAGGGTGAAACCGCCCGGAGTCTCGAAACGGAAACGCCCGAAGTGGTCGTCGAAGTCACGGTCGTCCAGCTCCCCGCATCACTCGAGATCACTCCCTCCTCGATCGAGGCCGAGGCGGCGGGAGAAACGACCCAGCTCTCAGTGGAGGTGTTCGACGCAAACGAGAACCTGATTCCCGACGCGGAAGTGGAGTGGAGCACATCCAACGATGCAGTCGCAACGGTGAGCGAGACCGGGCTCGTCACCACGACGGGTGCGGGGAACGCGATTATCAAGGTGCTGGCCGGAGAGGTCGAGGGAAGCGTTCTCGTCACCGTCACGATTGCAGACACCCCGACCTTCACCGGCGACCTGCATGTCTTCGATGGAGACGACCTGGCTGATTTCGCCGAAGCTGGGTGGGAGCGCATCGAAGGAAGTCTCACAATCGGCGGCACTGGGAGCCCGCTTACCCACCTCTCCGGGATGGAGTCGCTCCGGGAGGTGTCCGGAAGCGTCCACATCGTGGACAACCCATCGATCACGGACCTGACGGCCCTCATCGAGCTCCAGAAGATCGGAGGCCCACTTTTCGTCCAACGCAATCCCACTCTCACAGTGGTTCCGGATTTCCTGCATCTGAGTCAGCTTGGAGGGCTCCACCTCAGCTTCAACGACGCGCTCACCCAGATCGGGACGTTCCCTGGAATCGAAGAGGTCTTCGGGAGCATCTCGATCGCCCGGAATGCCTCCCTGTCGGTGATCGACGACCCGTTTCCCGCACTCCGGGACGTCGGTGGGGCTTTTCTCCTGACCTTCGGCGCGTCGGTCACGGCCATCCGGGGGTTCGAAGCCCTGGAAATGATCGACGGCACCTTTCAGATCGGAGCACTGCCGGTCCTGCAGGAGCTCGCCCCCTTCTCCGGGCTGACTTCGGTGGGCGGAACCCTGGCAATCGGCCTTATCGACTCAATGGAAGAGATCGCATTCGGGCCGCTTCTCGAGTACGCAGGGGGGTTCATCCTGATTCCCAGCGCCAACCTCGTGGAATTCTCGGGGCTGCCTTCGCTTGTTGAAGTCGGGATCGGAGGCATCTTCTACCAGGCTCATCTTCTCCTGGAGAGCCCTGGCTCATTCCCCTCGCTGGTCTCCGTCGGGGGACGGCTCGAGTTCTCCGGACAGCCGTCGCTCCTCTCGATTCCCGAATTCCCGTTGCTGGAGTCCGTTTCCGGAGAGATCCGCCTTGTCGACAATGCGAAGCTGGCCGGGATTTCAGGCTTCCCCGTGCTTGAGGAGATCGGAGGACCCCTCAGCATCGCAAACAATCTGTTGCTGGCCGAGGTCGCGGGATTCGGGGCGCTGCGGACGGTCGGTACCGGGATCGCCCCGGCGCCGGGGGGGGGAGCCGGCCTGGGTGAAGGACTGCCACACTCCGTGTGGACGCCCGGCGCACTACCGGTGACGCTCCCGGGCTCCATCCCCTCACATGTATCGGACGCCCATGAGGGAGGTGGGGGGGGGCTCGTCCCAGCCCTGTCCATCAGTAGAAATCCGGTTCTGGAGAGCATCCCCCAGTTCGAGAGTCTGGAACGCATCGGCCGCAGCCTGATGATCGAGGAAAACCCGCTTCTTGAAGCGGTGGAAGGCTTTCCTTCGCTCGAGCATGTGTATGACGTCCTGATCATCGGGCGGAACGAGGGACTGCTTGAGGTGAGTGGGTTCAATGCACTTCGGCAGGTCGGGCCGACGGAAGGTCCGGGGGGGGGGCCTGATATACAGAGTCTGAGCCCCGCCTTTGTGGGAGAACCCGAGGGGCCGCAGTTCCCTGTACCCGGCGACCTCTGGATTGTCATGAACCCGTCGCTCATCTCGGTGGACGGTTTCCAGGCACTCGAGGAGGTGGGTGGAGGGCTCTGGTTTGCGGGGAATGAGTCACTTGAAAGCGTCCCGGGTTTCCCGGCACTCGAGAGAATAGAACTGGAGCTTCTGGTGACCGGCTCCTCCTCTCTCCCGACTCTTTCGGGCTTCCCAGAGCTCACTGAAATCGGAGCGGAACTCGCCATCACCGACAACGACGCCCTGACTTCGGTCCAGGGGTTCGGAAATCTGGCGCTGGTAGGCATGGGAACGTTCGGTTTCGAACCCGGGGGCGGGTGCGACCCGTGTGTGATCGATCTGGGCTCGTTCGGCCCGGGCGACTCGGGGCTTCGCAGTCGCTTGACCTCGATTGAGTGGGGCCTCTTCGAGAGCCAGGTGGAAGAGCCGCCGCCACCGCCTCCCGGTTTCCGCGATCTCCGCATCCGGAACAATGAGGCCCTGACTGCGCTTCCCGACTTCTCCAGGTTGAACCTCATTGGAGGCGCCCTCCTCGTGGAGTTCAACCCGGCGCTCGAGAATTTCCCGGGGTTCCCCGTCCTCGATCGCGTGAAGGGGAACATCATTGTTCGGGACAACGAATCGCTCACCACGCTCGCTGGATTCGACATGCTGGGGGTCGTGGAAGGGGAGGTGACCGTATCCAGCAACGCTGCACTCGCCGTGATCTCGGCCTTCCCTGCCCTCCGGGAGATCTGGGGACGCCTGTTTGTGAGCAACCACAACTCGCTCGAATCCCTCACCGGGTTTGAAGCTCTGGAACAGGTCGGCGGTCCTGGACCTGGGGATGGGCCGTTGGTTTCCGAACTCCCCGGTGGACTCGAAGCCGCGGATCACGAGGGGGCTCTCATCGGCTGGCTGGAGATCTCCAACAACCCCATGCTGGAGGTGATCCCGACTTTCGCTTCCCTGGTCTACGTCCCCGGGATGCTGGAGATCCGGCACAATGCCCTCCTGCAGAACGTGGCGGGCTTCGGTGCACTGCAGGAGGTGGGGGGGCTCCGCATCCATGACAACGAAGCGCTCGCCGGGGTCAGCGGATTCCCTGAACTGGTGGAGAGCCAGGGGGAATTCGCCATCCGGTGGAATGGGGCGCTGACCTCACTCGGAGGGTTCGGGGCGCTCGAATCGGTTGGGGGGCTCTTCGAAATCCGAGGGATGCCGTCGCTGACGTCGCTCTCAGGATTCGGTGTGATCGAAGCGGTGGGGGGCTCGGCGATCTTCGGCGGTCTGGGGCAGATCACCTCGCTGGCGCCCTTTTCGAATCTGGCGAGCATCGGGGGGAGCCTGCAGATCATTTTCAACGGAGCACTTCAGGACCTGGATGCACTCTCGAACCTTGCGTCAACGGTGCAGGATCTCCTGATCGACAGCAATCAGTCGCTCGCGGACATCTCGGGACTGGAGAACATCGGGACGGCGGCGGAGGCCAATCCGGCAGTGCTGGGGGATTTCACCGTCACCCATAATCCTGCTTTACCGCAGGTTGAAGCGGAGGGACTCGCCGAAGGACTCGGAGTCGGGGGGACCACGCTGATATCCGGGAATCTGGTTGTCGCCGCGCTTCCCTTCGTCGGCAACTCCTATGCGGGTCGGGTCGGGGAAACCTGGGCCGAGCGTCAGCCGAGGAAGCTCACCAGCGCCCGGTTGAATGCTTCGGGTGCCTCGATATTCGAGAGGTGACCCGCGCCCGGGATCACGACGAGCCTTCCGTCGGGTACCGCCGCGGCAATGGCCCGGCTTTCCGCGGGGGGGGTCAGCGTGTCTTCCTCCCCCACCAGGACCAGCACCGGGCAGTGAATGGCCGGTAATGACGACGTCGAGTCCGGGCGATCGCGCATCGATTCAAGGGCGCGGGCGACGCCTTCCGGATTCGCATCCCCGATGAGCCTGCGCACCCGCTCGACCATGTGAGGGTGCTCGCTCCGAGTCGTCTCGCCGAGCAGCGCGGGAAGGAGCGCATCCGGCATCCATCCCACCCCGTCGGCCCGGACCTTCGTCGCCTGCGCCGTGCGCTTTTCCCGTCCGGCCTTGTCATCGGCGCCAGCTCTGGTATCGGCGAGGACCAGCCCCGCGACTCGCTCCGGTGCGAGTTCGTGGACCCGGAAGGCCACATATCCGCCCATCGAAAGACCCACCCACACTGCTTCTCCCATCCCCGCCCGGTCCATCTCATCGAGCACATCTCGCGCGAAGGCGTCGAGGGAGGCTTCGCCGGGTGACTTTCGTCCGAATCCCGGGAAGTCGGCAGCGAGCACCCTCCGATCCCTGAGGGCCGAAAGCTGCTCAGCCCACATCCCGGAATGGAGAGGAAAGGCGGAGAGGAAGACGACGGGGAGAGGCAGCCCCTCCGGATCGTTGAACTCGGGCTTCGGCCGCTCGAGAGCCGTCACACCCGTCGCATCCGGTTGGTTACGGGATTGAAGCGAACGCCGCGCATCCGCTTGACACCGTCGTCTGCCTTCTTGTAGACAGTCTTCGTCTGACCCTCGGTGTCGTTGTCGGACCAGAAGTAGCGCGTGGAAGTCCCATCCTTCTTCACAATCTTGACGATGGCCATGGTTCGGCTCCGCATTGCGGGAGAGGCGTCAACCGGACAGATCCCGGTCCGATGCCTTCACAGACATCATTTCTACCCGACTCGACTGTGACAGGTCCCGGGTGGGAGCTTGTGGAGGGAAGGGCCCCGTCACTCCGCGACGATGATCCGCGTCTCGTCGTTCAGGGTGAGCATCACGATCCTCAAGGTGCTGTCGCAGAGCGCGCACACCGCGTAGTTCGCGTCGAGGACTTCCAGCTCCGAGAGCTGGCTGCACGCGGTGCAGGTGGTGTGAACAGTCTGGGCCTCATGAGGGAGGTGACTTCGGGCGAGGCGAACCCCCATGACGATCCCGGCGCGCCCGGTGAGCGGGCAGGTGCCCTCGCTGCAACCTGCCTGAAAGTCGAGGCAGACGAGCTCGCCGCCTTCGGGTAGATTCGCGTGCGATTCCCCCGGGTGCTCTGCGGTCAGACTGAGGCGTACGGGGTGATTGCACCCCGGACACCAGGCCATCTGCGTGTCCATTTCAGCTTTCCTCCCCGGGTTTTCGGGCCCCTTCCAGGAGGGAGCCGAAGCGCTCCTTCATCTCCGTGGACGGGACGTTGAAGAGAGGGCAGAGGTTTCCAGTGCAGCTCTCCCCATGCTCCATGCAGATGAGGTCCTTTTCGGTGGGTTTGCGCCCCTCCCTCAGGGCCTTCGGGTTCACGATGACCCGGACCTGACGGTCGCAGCCCGAGCAGTAGGCGAGATGTGCGTCGATGACCATGGTTCGGTTCCTCCGGGTCAACCCGCGTGCGCCACCCGGAGTGCCGGGTGCATGCGGGAAAGCGTGGACGTGCCGATTCCGGCCTGTAGGCCAAAAGCGGCGGTGGCGGCAGCATCTGCGGTTCGGGCATCAGGTCCGATCACCGTGACGGAGTGAATCGAGGTGCGGCGGGGAGCCGCGGTGGCTCCGTCCAGCAGGTGATGGAAGCGAGTTCCTCCCTGCGAGAAGAATCGGACGTAATCGCCGGAAGTGGCCACAGCGGCGTCGACCACTTCGAGCGTCGCGACGACCCCCTCAGGGTTCTCCGGGTCACGCACTCCGATCCTCCAGGGTCGTCCTCCGGGACCCACACCGAGCGCGGCCAGGTCTCCCCCCACATTCACGAGGGCCCGGAACACCCCGTGCTCCGAAAGGGCCCGGGCGGCCGCATCGACGCCGAACCCTTTTGCGATCCCTCCGAGGTCCAGCTGAGCGAGCTCATGTTCCCGTCGAAGGATGGGAGCGCCCGGATCCCCCTCGAGCGCCAGGTGCCGCCAGAGATCCTGTCCGGCGAACTCCCGAAGAAACCCGGCGCTCGGGAGCCGTCGGTCAGCCGGGTGGGTGCCGTCCGGACTCATCTCCGGATCCCAGAGCCGAGCGAGCGCGCCCAGGCAAGGGTCGAAAATGCCCCCGGTCGCCTCGGCCCATCGGAGGGCATCCCTCGCGACCTCCGCGGTCTCCGGTGAGACGGCAACCCGCGTACCGGCGGGAGCTGCATTCAGCCGTCCCACATCGGAATCGCTCCGGAAGCGGGTCATGAGCGTTTCCACCCGGTGGAGTTCCGCCACGGCGGCCCGGATCGCTCCATGCGCCGCACGCTCGTTCCGCACGGGGACGGCGATCTCGGCAAGAGTGCCCATTACGGGGACGGAGTGGCGCAGCAGGCGCTCCTCCCGACGGAGGATCGGGGGCAGGGCCGCTACCGCGAGCGCCCCCGCCCCCAGCGCAATGAATTCACGGCGGTCCATTCCTGAGCGACTCATCGGTCCTCCTCGTCCAGCGGGCATCGGGTGCAATCGCCCGTACAGGCGTCGCAGGTTCGGTGCTGGAGGGGGAGAACCCCGACCAGCGCAAATAGCAGAGCCATGGCGGCAGCCCCGAGAAGCATCGCCACGGGGCCGGAGCCTCCGGCTCCCATCACCATCAGCCATTCACCAGCCATTCCGGGCATCATCCCTCTCCCCGTTTCATGAGCTGAACAGCCCGGCGAATCCCATGAAGGCGAGCGACAGGGTGCCCGCCAGGATGAGAACCATCCCCATGTTCCGAGCTACCGCCGGGACGTCGCTGAGCTCGACTCTTTCACGGATCGAGGCCATGAGCACGAGGGCCAGCGTGAGGCCAGCCCCGGCGCCCAGCGCGAAGACGAGTCCCTCCATCGCCCCGTATCCCCGGTTGGTCTGGAAGATGGCGAGCCCGAGAATCGCACAGTTCGTGGTGATCAGCGGGAGGAAGATCCCGAGGTCACGGAAGAGCGCCGGGCTCACCTTCCTGATGACCATTTCCACGATCTGCACGAGCGACGCGATCACCACGATGAAGGAGATGATCCGCAGGTAGGGCGCGCTCGGGAGGATCCAGGTGTTCAGGAACGAGGCGGCGAGCGACGTGATCACGAGCACGAAAACGTTCGCACCCCCCATGCGGAGTGCAGTCCCCACCTTCGCTGAAACCCCCAGGAAGGGGCACAGACCGAGGAAGAGGACCAGGGTGAAGTTGTTCACCAGCATGGCCGAGACGAAGATCAGCAGCAGCTCGCCCATGTCACACCTCCACTTCGGTTCGCTGCGCGGTGTCGACCATGACGGTGACGCCGTGCGGCCAGTGTCGGGGATGCACCGGTGCCCGGCGCCGCCCTTCCCACCACGCGAATATCAGGAGGAGGATCCCGAGCGTGAAGAACCCTCCCGGGGGAAGGATCATCACGATCCAGGGCTCGAAGGCATCGCCGAAGAGGGGGATGTCGAGGAAGGTCCCGTTTCCGAGTACTTCGCGGACACCGCCCACCATCAGGAGCGCGATGATGAAGCCGAGTCCCGTTCCCACCGCGTCCAGGATCGCCCGACCGACCGGGCGTTTCGAGGCGAAGGCCTCCTGCCGACCCAGCACCATGCAGTTCACCACGATCAGCGCGATGAAGGCTCCGAGCGCCTTGTGGATAACCGGAACCACGGCGGCCAGGATCATGTCCGCCATCGTGACGAAGGTCGCGATGATCAGGATGTAGGTGCTGATCCGGACCTCGCCGGGAACGACGCGCCGGAGGAGCGAGACGAGGATGCTGGAGCCGAGAAGGACGAAGAAGGTGGCGAGCCCCATCGCGAGCGAGTTCGCAACGGTGTTCGTGACCGCGAGCGCCGGGCAGAGGCCCAGGAGCTGAACGAGCACCGGGTTCTCCTGCCAGATCCCGCGCAGGAGGTCCTGACGGGGGGTCGTGACCCGCGGGCTCATGGGGTGTCTCCCGGCGAATCGGGGGTTGCGGGGGGCGCAGGGGAGAGCGCTGGCACCCCTGCACGCCAGAAAGCATCGACCTGCGCGCCCACCTCGGCGAGCCGGCGGTTGATCGCTTCGATCACGGTGCGGGTCGAGATCGTGGCCCCGGTGATCATGTCCACCTCGGCCTCGCTTCCCCTCCCCGTCCCCGCCCTGATCGGCTCGAGAGGGGTGGAGACGCCGATAAAGCCCGCCACCCAGGCCGAGTCCTTCTCGATCTTGTCACCGAGACCGGGGGTTTCCCGGGACTCGAGCACCTTCATCCCCAGGATCCGTCCCGTGGCCGGATCGTATCCGAATATGAGCCGGATCACCTCCTGGTAGCCGGCCTGCTGGGCGGTCAGGGCGACCCCCATGGGGAGCCCGTCGGCATCGTATCCCACGTAGAGGCGGTCCGCGGAAGCGGTGTCGGCTCCGAGATCCGGGGTATCCGTGAACGCCCCGTCCAGCAGGAAGAAGGTGCGCGCGCTCGAAGGGCCTCCGATCACCTCGGTGACCGCCTCCCGGAGCACGAGTGCCTGGTACGCCTCGATGCGCGGCTGACTCCACTGGTAGACGAAGACGATGGCGAATCCCGCGAGCCCACCTGCCAGCGCCAGCGTGGCGATGAGGCGGGCCGACGAGGCGCGGGGGCGCGGAGGG
>JBGTMU010000111.1:0-16208 GCA_041743405.1 Longimicrobiales bacterium
AAACCACCGAACCTCGTCCCGGCCACTTTCTCGCCCACTGAATCGGGGAGCCCCCTTGATTTGGCGATCCGTATAACACGGCGCTGAACCTGTCAGCGCGCTTCGCGCGCCGCAGGTTAGCGCCGAGGCGTTATGCGGCAACAGAAACGACGTCGAGGATGTTACGGAGACGCTTGGTGCGAAAGCAGTACTACTTTCGACATTCTGATCATGGGCTGTTGGCTTGGGACGTGGATCGTCTAATCCAACTCACCAGCCAGTTGCCGCGGAAGCGCGTACCATTGGATCAGATTCAAGAACTGGACGAGAAGTGGTTTGGCGACCATGAACTACCGACCTGGCGAGCGTTGGTCGAGCATGTTCGCTTGATGGAGGAAGCAGATCTTTCCTACCCAATCATCCTATCGGCGAGTGGTGCCGTGATGGATGGAATGCATCGAGTGGCCAAGGCTATGTTGGAGGGGCGGAGCGGAATCGAGGCGGTGCAGTTCGATGACGATCGAGAGCCGGACCACGTTGGCCTTGGTCCGAATGACCTACCCTACTGAACAATGGATGACGAATCGCTCCAGAGCGTTACTTCAACGATGCGGGAGATCAACCGCGCGTGGCTCGAAGGGCGCATCGACGATCTTGGTAGAAAGATTCACCGGGACATAGTCATGATCCTTCCTGGCTTCGCCGGGCGAATTCGAGGGAGCGCGGACTTCCTACTGGGATTCAAGGAGTTCTGCGAGAGCGCGACTATCCACGAGTTCGAGGAATTTGATCAGCAGATCGATCGAATCGGTCACACGGCCGTGGTCGCGTTCCGGTATGAAATGCTTTACGAGCGGTCGGGACAAAAGTACCAAGCAAAAGGTCGCGACCTATGGGTCTTCGAGGAGAAGGATGGCGACTGGCTGGCCGTCTGGAGGACCATGTTGGACATGGAAGAGATTGCCGCCTAACGATGAGATGAAACTGCCACGCAGATCGTGCTGAAGTACCCGCGCCCTGACATGGACAGCACGGGCTGAAGTACCCGCGCCTATAAAGGCGTGCAGTTTATCTCAAAGGCGTTAGACCGCTCCGCCTCAACGGACGTGGGACGCTACTACTTCAACTCTGGTGGTGACTGCTGCGCTGTGTTAAAGTCAGGGTTGGCCGACAGGGGCGGCCAACGGTCCGCGTGAAGGGTCGAACCCACCCACAGGCGCTTTGACGGTCAGCGACCCTGACTTCCAGCCCGAGAACGCGGACAACGGGCACTGCGGAAGGAAGGGTGTCCATGCCAAGTTCCAAACTCCCCGATCGCGCGTCCCTCGAGTACCTGAAGAAGCTGGCGAAGGAGAGACTGCGGGAGCTGCGCCGGACGAATCCGGACACGCGGTTGGCTGAAGCGCAGCTCGCCGTCGCCCGAGATCACGGCTTTTCGAGTTGGCGTGCCCTCAAAGCCGAAATCGACCGCCGAACGTCGTCCGCCCTCGAGGCGTTCCTTACAGCGTGCGCCGCTGGAGACGTTGGAGCACTACGTGAGCTCCTGAGCCGCGATCCCGGACTCGTGAGCGTGCGCAGCCGCGGCGGCACGACCGGGCTTCACGTCGCGGCGGCCCACGCGGGTGCCGTACGGCTCCTGCTCCAGCAGGGCGCAGATCCGAACGTCCGTGACGTAGGCGACAACGCGCTTCCCCTCCATTTTGCTGCCGGAGGTGGGCACCTCGATTCGGTGCGTGTGCTGCTTGACGCTGGCTCGGATGTGCACGGCTCCGGCGACCTGCACAAGCTGGACGTGATTGGCTGGGCATCCGTGTTCGCGGAGCCTCATCGAGACGTAGTGAATCTGCTCGTGGAGCGTGGCGCGCGCCATCACGTGTTCTCGGCGATCGCGCTCGGGGATGTGAATCTGCTCAGGAGCGTGGTCGAGACGGATCCGGATGCGATCAGGCGGCGGCTATCCCGCTTCGAACAGGAGCAGACGGCGTTGCATTACGTAATTGCACCGCCGGATGGGCTCGTTGGTGGGACGTTCCGGACCGGGACTCACTACCGTACGCTCGAAGCGCTTGTCGAACTTGGGGCGGAACTGGAGGCGAGGGACGCAAAGGGACGCACGCCGCTCGCCGTTGCGATGCTGCGAGGCGATCACGAAGCGATGCGGCTCCTGCACGCGGCCGGTGCGAACCAGCCTTCGTCGCCCAAGAAAACTGCGGCGGAAACACCCACATCAGTGCGCGCATCGATCGGCAGGCTCACACCAATGCTCGGCGTGCCGGATATGAAACGCACGATAGCATGGTACGAGTCGATCGGATTCGCGCTGGCCCGCAGCCACGGCGAGGACGGAAAGCTTGACTGGGCGTCCATGAGGTTCGGCGATGCCGAGATCATGTTTGTGCCGTCGACCGACCCCGGGGGTGGCGCGATGTCGGCGCTTAGCCTCTGGATACGTACGGAGCGCCTTGACGACTTGTACTCGCTCCTGAAGCAGCGACAGCTCGAACGAGCTCATGCTGCGCTCGCCGGGGAAGCCGCAGACGAACCGGACGTGCAATTCACCGGGGATCTTTACACAGCCTTCTACGGTCAGCGGGAGTTCAGCATCCGCGATCCTAACGGTGTGGACTTGAACTTCTATCAACCGGTGGATTCATGAGCGGTCTAACGAGTGTGTGAACCTGCCAGCGCGCGTTCGCGCGCTGCAGGTTACACCCAAGACGTTAGAACGCCCACCGATCCATTGGCCTCAACGTGTCTCCTTCATGTCTGTTGGCATCCGTCTTCGCTTCGTCGGAGGTCGCTCTCGAACGACCATGGGTGCCGCGGCGGATTCAACCAACTTCGTGAGCCATGCGTTAAGGCTTTCCCCTTCGGCCGCGGCCGCGACGGCCGCTGCGCGATGAAGGTCCGAGCCGAGGCGAAGATTCAGCTTCCCAGAGAATGGGCGCTCCGGTTCCTCGCCGCGCGCTTCGCACACGCGGAGGTAGTGGTCGACCGCCCGCCGCATCGATGCCGTGAGTTCCTCGACGGACTCCCCTTCGAAGTAGATCTCGTCCCGGAGGTCGATCACGTGCCCGGCGAAGAGCGAAAGTTCAGGGTCGAACTCGACGACGCCGGTGTATCCCCTGTGCTCAATCATTGCTCTCCTCCGCGCTCGGAGCTGCCAGGTATCCAAGCCCATCCAGGTACGTCCTCACGCGCTTCACGAGCCCGCGGCCGCACTCCTTCCTCGGATGAGGCCGGTCGGCAGTGAGCTTCATCCCATCGAGGACGAAGGTGACGGTGGACCCTGAACTTTCATACACCTCGGCTCCGAGGTTCCTGAGAAGCGCTTCGACCTTCTTCCAGTGGAGACCCCCCTCCAAGTTCCGGATCTGGGCGAGAATCTTCTCGTGCGTGGCCATGGTACCATAACGTAGTACCACAAAAAATGGACGGCAAGGGCGGAACAAGGGCGACGCGGGGACAGGCGAAATACCCACCCGCTCGAGCGTCAGCAGATCCACCCCGGCGAGATCCTACGGGAGGAATTCCTGCCGGATTGTGCACCGACGGTTACCGCACTCGCGAAGGCGAAGAGAAACCTGGTTCCCCGGCTCATATACCGACGGTTTGCCTGGAGTGAACCGCCTTTTGAAGGTCAACTCGTTGGCACGCAGACGATCCAGGTCACCTACATGGGGAAGGCCCGCGTCCTCAACCCACGTGAAATCGTCAGACAGGTCGGAGTCCTCGGGTTCGAGGACGTGAGGCAACCGGAGCTCAGCCGTCGTCGTCCGTGACCGCTTCGACCTGAGCGATGCCGCTCGCGTCCCACCGGACCGTGAGCTGGATCGGTCGGCAACAGACTTCGCAGTCCTCGACGTAGCGCTGCACCCGGCCTCCGCCCAGGTCGAGCAGCAACTCGATCTCGACGCCACAGTAGGGGCAGATGCTCCAGACCTCGGACTCGGCGAATCCGTCTTCGCGGGGCGGATCGTGATCCTCGAAGGACGTCATTGTGGACCCTTGCATCGTCCCGCGTCTGTAGAATCTGAAGCTGAATGCCCGTGGCGGGGCGGGGGCGCCGGGCGGGAACCTGGCGCCATGACAGGCTTGCTCCAAACTGTGGGCGGCGCAAGAGTCATGATCGGCGCGGAACCGCCGTCCAGCGCGCCCGCGGAGGGCCGGCGGCGACGCCGGACCAGGCGATCTCGGTGGAAGAAGACGCCGCAGAGCCGAAGAAGCTCGATGGCCCCGCGCCCGCGTTCACCCCCGACGGGAAA
The DNA here is from genome assembly GCA_041743405.1 of Longimicrobiales bacterium. GTDB lineage: Bacteria > Gemmatimonadota > Gemmatimonadetes > Longimicrobiales > Gaopeijiaceae > JBGTMU01. Next base: position 4,245 of record JBGTMU010000111.1, read on the forward strand.
CTCACCTTCTCGAAGCTGGACGCAGTCTTCAAGGCGGGAAACAAGACCCGGGACGACATCCCATCGCACCTGATCGTAGGGAAGGACATCTCGGCCGAGATGGCGGAGTTCTACGTGCATCTGTGCCCGGCGGGGGTCTATGAACGCGACGGAGACCGGCTCGTCGTGAACGCCCCGAACTACGTGGACTGCAAGGCCACGGATGTGGTTGGACCGCTCTGGACCCCGCGGGAGGGGGGGAGCGGACCGGCGTACCGGAGGATGTGACGAGGGGGCGGCGCGACTTCGGATGCAAGCGGCACCTTCATCCGATTTCGTGGTGTGAGCGAGGGAGCATCGCTCCCTCCTGACGCGAATGTCTCAAGGTGGCATGGCCACGCCCATTCCCCGGGGCGAGAGTGGATTCATGTCGCCCTCGCACCCCTCCATCCTGGATGCGTTGAGGGTCGCCATCCGGACGCGACGCTACAGCCGGAGGACGGAGCGGGCGTATTGGCATTGGGTTGAGCACTTTCTGGCACATCCTGGGGACCGCGAGCCGCAGGACTTGGGTTCCGAAGAGGTCAACGACTTCCTGAGTCACCTCGCCGTGGACCAGCGGGTCGCCGCACCGACGCGGTCGCAGGCCAGGGCGGCGCTGATGTTCCTCTTCCGGCATGTGTTCCGGAGCCCCCTCGATACGGAAGTCGGCGGCGGATCGATTGTCCGGGCGCGCGTTCCCAGGCGCCTCCCTGTGGTCTTGACGAGGCCCGAAGTCCGGGCCCTGCTCGCGAGCATGTCCCCGCCGGGCCGCATCGTCGCCCTTCTCCTATACGGTGGAGGACTTCGCCTGAACGAAGCACTGCACCTTCGGGTTCATGATCCCGACGCCGAACGCGGTCAACTCACGGTACGGGTCGGAAAAGGGGACCGCGACCGCATTACCCTCTATCCCCGCGCGGCCGTCCCGGAAGTCGAGGAGCAGCTCCGCCGAACCCGTCGGATGCATGAGCGGGATCTCGCTCGAGGCGCCGGGAACGTTCCCCTCCCTGCCGCGCTTGCCCGGAAGTATCCGGGCGCCCCCCGGGAGTGGGGATGGCAGTGGGTGTTCCCAGCGTCCCGCCTTCACCACAGCCACCGGACGGGCGCCGGATTCCGGAGGGCGAGGGGTTCGAAGCCCTCTCGACGGATTGTGACGATCCCCGCGTCCCGATGAGTTCCTTTACCGCGGCGCAGCCTAAGGGTCGGACACGGGCGGTGCATTAAACTGCTACCGGTGCAGTACAACGCAAGAACGAGATTCTTGCGAAACCGGTGTGGAGCCAGCACCTTGGCACCTGATCCGCCTTTCCACTTCAAGCTCGTTGAATGGCTACAGGCGCAACCAGGGCCGAGCCGTTCGCCCTCGGGATGGACTGCGTGTGGGCGGGTGAAAGGGCGTTATACGGAATCAGAAACTGCGACGGAAGGCGAGACCTCGGGAGGGGCCATCCAGCCATGGCGGAGTCACGCAACCGCCTTAAGTTGGTTTCATGGCGCGGAATCCTCGGACCAATCCGCCGGAATGGTGGGACTGGGAGCTAGCATTCACAGCTCACATTGAGTCGCGCATGGAGGAACGCGGGATCTCGGAGCTGGAGCTCCGGATGATGCTGGAGGAGGCGACCCAGTTTTCGCCCGCACGACAGACGGGGCGATTCCTGGTTTCGGCTTGGCACGCGAGCAGACGCTGGGTCGTCGTCCTTGAACCAGACCGCGAGGAGCGGGTAACGTACGTTGTAACGGCCTTCCCCACGAGCGAGCCATGAGAACGAGCGAGCCATGAGAACGCTTTCACTCCAGATCACCTACCGGAAGGGCAAGCCCTTCGCCGCCTACATCTACCTAGCGCATCGTCCCGGGCTTAAGAGCGCACGCACGGAACGGGTGACCCCAGAGATGCTGATCGATTACGCTACGGACGGAACGCCCTTGGGCATCGAGATTATATCTCCGGGAAGCGTCTCTCGAGACGAGGTTGCCGCAGCCTTCAATCGGTTAGGCTTGGAGCCCCCGTCAGCGACGGAACTGGCCCCCCTTCTCGCCGCCTGATCCCGATCCAATGCCAAGTCCCGGGAACGGCAAAAACCACCGAACCTCGTCCCGGCCACTTTCTCGCCCACTGAATCGGGGAGCCCCCTTGATTTGGCGATCCGTATAACACGGCGCTGAACCTGTCAGCGCGCTTCGCGCGCCGCAGGTTAGCGCCGAGGCGTTAGGCTGAACCGATCACATATCGAGGGAAGCGATTCGATGTCCATAGGTCAGACCGATCAGGCAGTTGTCACCGCACGCGCTGAGCACTCTGGCCGCTTGACGACGGTGTCCTCCATTGCTGCGGCTTGGGTTCTCTCCGTGGCGATCGACCTATTCCTTCACGCCGGGCTGCTCGCACGTATTTACGTTGAGCCGAGCCCGTTTCTGCTTCCTGCAGAAGACGCGTTCCGCCGAATCCCATTGGGGTACCTGACGTTCCTCATGCTGACCATAGGGCTCTTCTGGCTTCTTCGACGTCTTCATGTGCGCGGGATCAGGGCGGGATTCCTCGTGGGAGCCGTAGCGGGTGCCACCGTATGGGGTGCTTTGGTACTTGGCCTCTACTCTATCAGCACTGCGAGCGTGAGTCTTCTGGCTGGCTGGTGGGTCGGCCAAACGGTAGAACTGGCATTCGCCGGCGCAGTGCTGGGAGCTGCCGCCGACCGTCTTCCGCTCAAACGAATATGGGCTGTAGTGAGCCTTGCTTTGGTCGTCCTTGTTGCAGCAACGGTCGCGCTCCAATCTCTTGGGTTGGCGCCTGCCATGAAGGTAGTGCCCTGAAGACCGCGCCCTACGCAGTTCAGCCTAACGAGGCGTTGAACCTGTCACGCCGCTTCGCGGCGCGCAGGTTAACGCCAGTGCGTTATCTGGCGGTGGTAGGTATCCGTCGTGGAGGAACCGGGGTAGAACATGGAGGGCAGCGTGGCTGGCTAGCTCGACGGAGAAGGCCAGCGTTGCCAAGCCTTGGGGAACGTCACAGCTTTCAGGTACGATCAGAGCGAACGCAGATGTCGGGACCATGAGGAAATGAATGATCAGCCCATCGATTCGTGACGAGGTTCTCCGGGAACTGGAGAGGCTAGGCGCCGCCGATCAAGAGCGGGTCAGGGACTTCCTCCGTGCCCTAGGTTCGGCTGACCCCCGCGGCACTCCCGGCGCTGAGCTGACTCGGTTCGCAGGGGCCCTTCCCGAAGAATCGATCAACGAGATGATGGTTGCGATCGAGGAAGGCTGCGAGCGTATCGATGACGAGTGGTAGGTATCTACTCGATACGGGAATCGTAGCGGATCTCTTCCGCGGAGATGCCGGCATCCGGGACGAGATCGCCGGGTCAGAGGAGGTTTTCGTAAGCAGTATCACCCTTGGCGAGTTGTTCTACGGGGCGTTCAAGTCGCAACGCTCCGCCCAAGAGCTCGAGAAGATTAGTGAGTTCGCTCAAGCCGTGAGAGTTCTCGGCTGTGACGCTGAGACCGCAGAAGCGTATGGCCGTATCAAGACAACTCTAAGAGCGAAAGGCCGACCCATCCCTGAGAACGACATCTGGATCGCCGCAACGGCCACCCAACACGCCCTCACATTGGCAGCACGTGATCCGCACTTCGAGCAGGTCGAGGGACTTCCTCTGGCTTCCTGGTAGCCATCGGAGAGCCCGCCAGATAACGAGGCGTTGAACCTGTCACGCCGCTTCGCGGCGCGCAGGTTAACGCCGAGGCGTTATGGGGCCCCGCACCGCGCCAGAGGGCGTAGTCCGGTGATGGCACCTAGACGGTAGTCCTGCAGCGTGGTCGGGGCTCCAGCACGTGGCGGGGGGGTGGGCGACCCGGAGAGTTGGCCCGACGTACCGGCCAGCCAAGCGGGGGGCAGCGTTTGCGTCGGCGAGCCACAGCATTCCCCAGCAACTTTGCCGGCATGCTGTCCTCACACCACTTGCCACCGCCCACCCGGAACGGCATAATCGAGACCACATGCTCATGACCCCGCCGCGGAGCCTGCTCATGTCCCGATGCCTGCTGCTCGCCCCCTGCCTGCTCGCCATCGCTGCACTCACCTGGGATGCCGGTGAGCTCACCGCTCAGGAAGTGCGCAGCTACGTGAACCCCCGGATGGCTTCGGATACCACAGCGATGCCGTTCAGCGGCGCGGTCTGGGTTGGCAATACCCTGTACCTTTCGGGGATGCTCGGGCGGAGGCCCGACCGAACGATTCCGGATACCGCAGAGGAGGAAGCACGCCTGGTGCTGAACAACGTTCGTGCGCTCCTGGAACAGGCCGGGCTGACCATGGACGACCTGGTGTCGGTGCAGGTTTTCTGCTCCGACGTGTCGCACTTCGACGCATTCAACAGGGTCTACCGCACCTACTTTACGCGGGAGTTCCCAGCTCGTGCATTCGTGGGATCCGGCACCCTGCTATTCGGTGCTCGCTTCGAGGTGCAGGGCATCGCCGCGAGGCGCTAGCACGAGGCACGAGTGCTGGGAGCAGGTCGGCCTCCACAGAGAAGGGGTCGCAGGGGCCCCATAACACGCGTTTGGAGCCGCCGGCCGCAAGAGGCGGCGGCCGCAGCTCAAACGCGGGCCGTTATACAGAACTTGGCGGGTGACGGGTTGCTCAGCGGGGCGTTCTGGAGGAGCGGGCAAGACCCAGGAAGACGAGGATGGCCTGATTGAGTCGCAGGATATCCGCGTCATCGAGGAGACCGATCCTCGAACCGAGCTTGGACTTGGGGACCGTGGTGATTTTGTCGATCATGAGACTGCATCGAGACTGCAGTCCGTTTTCTTCATTCGGCTCTATGGGGATGCGGAAAAGTGGAGCCTCAGTGGGGTCGGTTGTAAACGCGCAGACCGTGATCGACTGGGTTGCGTCGAAGTCGTCTTCCTGGACGAGGACGGCCGGACGGGGCTTCCCCGTGTAGTCGGACCCGCCCGAGACAGTCCAGATCTCTCCACGTTTCATCAGAGTTCGAGGTCCGACACCGAATCGATGAAGTCTTGGTCAGCCTGCGCATCGGAACTCTCCGCCACCGCCAGAGCTTGGCGGTGGGCCTCGGCCTTGAAGCTTGTGGACCGGACGTCCGGTACCCAAATCTGGATCGGTCTGAGTCCCTGGCTCCGTAACCGCTCGCGGTGAGCTCGGACCTTGGCTCGAGAGGACTTCGGTGGATCGGACATGAGCGCTCCGGGTTGGGTTACATGTAATCTACGAGGCGGCACGCCAGCTTGCCAGCTTGTCCTGAACGGCCCGAGCATCCCAGGTTGCTCTGGAGGCAGGCCCAAGGCCAGTCCGTCGATGTTCTGTATAACGAGGCGCTGAACCTGACAGCGCGCTGCGCGCGCCGCAGGTTAGCGCCAAGCGCGTTAGCCATCCCCCTTCGGCCTGCGTGAGCGTGCGCTTGTTCCCTACGGTCGACGGTGGCAGATTTCCAGTATGCGACACTCTCTCTTCGACTTCACCGATCTGAGCCCGGCGGAGCGAGCCGAACTCGCGATCGCTCTCTGGGATAGCCTGCCCGATGACTCGGCCGAGCCTCGGTTGACGGTAGGTGAGCGAGCCGAACTCGCGCGCCGCGTCGAGGCGTACCGCTCCGACCCAGATGCCGGAGCGCCTTGGGCAGAGGTACGGGAAAGGATCCGTAGCGCGGCTAGCCGGGAGCGGTGACGCCGCGCCTGATCGTCCGACCCGAGGCTGAGGTCGACATGGCCGAGGCCCATGGGTGGTACGAAGCCGAGTCATCGGGGCTGGGCGAGGAATTCCTTGATGCGGTCGCCGAAGCACTCACCGCCGTGGAAGAAGCCCCGCAACGCTTTCCGGCCGTTCACCGGGAGGGTGAGATCGACGTGCGGCGCGCTCGCCTGCGGCGATTCCCGTTCGGCCTCTTCTTCGTCCAGGCGGCGGGAGAAGCAAGCCGTGTCACCGTGATCGCGTGCCTCCATGCTCGCCGCGACCCGCAGCACTGGATTCGACGGCTGTGATGGCTAACGAGGCATTGCACCTGACACCGCGCGTCGCTCGGTGCAGGTGAATGCCAGGGGCGTTAGAGAGGCGTAGGCCCTAGTGACCCGCAGGGGTGCTGGACCTTCCGAGCGTCCCGTCCCCGGACCCCTCAGCGTGCTCGGTCTGGGCTGATCGACTTGACGTATGGCGCAATCGGATCGGTCAAGTGTACGATTGGAGGAAATCCCGAACCCGGAGGGTGAGTCATGCCGCAGCCGAAGGCCAAAGAGCGTGTGCTCGAGGCGGTCCGTGCCCTTCCGGAAGAGGCTACCGTCGAGGACGCCATGGAGCGTCTCTACTTCTTCGCCAAGGTCGAAGAGGGGCTCCGCCAGGCCGAAGCGGGCGACACGGTGAGCCACGAGGAAGCGAAACGGCGCATCCTCGGGTGAACGAAGTCCGCTGGACGGAGCAGGCAGTCGGCGACCTTCAGGCTATCCGGCGGTACATTGAGCGGGATTCCGCGCAGTATGGTCGCCTGGTCGCAGAGCGGCCTTTTGGACGCCACCTCGCGTTTGGAGGTATTTCCACGCTCCGGTCGGATCGTCCCTGAGCTCGATCGTGAAGATGTCCGCGAGATTGTCATCGGCGAGTATCGAATCGTGTATCGCGTTGGAACGGATTCCGTGACGCTCCTCACCATCTTCCGCTCGTCACGCCTATTCCCAACGAATCTTTCGGGGCTCGAATGAGCGCACGAGCGGCTCTCTAACGTAGCGTTGCACCTGTCAGCGCGCTGCGCGCGCCGCAGGTGAACGCCAGGGCGTTCTATGAGAGCGAGCGTCAAGGGCGCACCTCTCCTGCACTGACCGCCCAGGTCTTTCGGCCTTGACGCTCAGCCCCATCGGTTGGGATGACGAGGAGCTCGGGTGCCCGTGGGAGGGCGGACCAGTCTTCTTCCGCATCGTGTTCCTCGGTTGAGCTCGGGATCCGTGTTTGGACGTGTGCAAGCGTATTGGGTTCGCGCGGAGCGAACCATGGTTCTATCTGAGACTCGGCACGATGCCGGCCTGACGCTTTTTCGGGTTCTGCGGGAGAGCCTATGGTTAGGTGAGTGCCTCGGCGTGACTGTGGCCGGGCGAACGCCCCGGTTGAGACTGCCCCCCGCACCCGTAGTCCCGGATCCTGGAGCCGAAGGCGAGGAACACGTCCCGCACCGTCGCCTCGTGGGTCCGGGCGCTACCGTGCTTGCACCGTCAACTGCGTCGGATCGTAGCGTTCTCCTTTCTTCCAGAGGCGGAGCGTGATCGCGGCGAACTTGCGGGTGAGGGTGACCCGGGCCAGTTCTTCTCGCATCCCACGCGCGATCATCGCGTGATAGAACTCATGGAGCGGGCCGGGTCGTCCGGTGGCGGCCGTGGCCGCCCCCTTGAAGATGTCCTTCAGCACCCGGTTGTGATTGCGGTTGAGCCCGCGGGTCATGGGTGCGCGCCGGCGCCGGACTGGTCGCCCGTCCACCAGGGTGTAGTCGGCGCTGGAGCAGGTCACGACGGCCAGTCCGCAGTACGCCCACAGCTGCCGCTTGGTGCGGAACCGCCAAGGTGTGCGCAGGATGGCCAGGAGAAGGGCGACGCGCACCGGTCCGAAGAACGGGATGCCACTCGGAGCGGTTCGTGGGATGATACACCCGCTTGCCCGGCGCCTTGATTCCCCGGGCACGAAACAGCGCCTTCAGGCGCTGCATCACACGCGTCGAGTCCTCCACCACGTTCTGATAGGTGCGCGTGAGTTCCTTGAGCGTGGGGCGGTCCGGACTCCCGTGATAGACGGACCGGAGCGCGCCGCGCCGCAACAGCTCCGACAGCTCGTCGGCATCCACTTGGTCGCCCTTGTTGCCGCGCCGTGACTTCCCGCGCCGGTCGCAGACGATCACCCGGTCCACGAGCGGAACGAGCAAGTCGTGCATCCACTGCGCCTGCGTTCCCTCCTCGAGGCCACATGGACCGTTCCACGCACCCCGCGAAAGAACTCCACGATCGCCTCTTCCTCCGTGGGAAGGATCGTCCGGGCCATCACCCGTCCGCCCTCGTTCCGCACCGAGATCAAGCTCGTTGCCTGATGCACATCCATCGCCACATACTTGGTCGTACGTTTCATGAGAGCCGCTCCTTGCTGGGGTCCACTCGTCTTGGTCGACTTCGTGGTACCCCCGGCAAGGGGCGTGCTCTCAATATCCGTTAGGCTGAACCCCATCCTGCAAGAGAGGCAAGTGCATGCCGCGAAGCGAGGGCGTCGTACCGCGGAGTGCCCGGATTCTCACTGAACTCCTGGTCGTTGTCGTGGGCGTCCTTCTTGCCCTGGCAGCGGACCGCTGGAATCAGGCCCGATCCGAGCGAGCGTTGGAAGCCGCCTATCTCGAACGGTTTACCGAGGAGATTCAAGCGGACAGCACGAGCGCGGCCCAGTACCTTGTGCGTCGCCCATCGATCATTTCTGGGATCGATACGCTCATCGCATTCGTCGATGGGGCTGATGCCCCGCCCAATCTGGTCGCAACGTTGACATCGGTGTCGGGTGAGTTGAGTCTCCCCCCACCGGTGGCGTGGATTGAGATTCAGGCCACGAACGCCCTCGCCGTGATAAGTGACCCTGACATCCGCGCTGCGTTGACAGGCTACTACGCCACGCGTGAGCGGCTCCAGCTGATGTGGCGGCGTCAAGACGGCAGGGCGCGAGATCCGTTTTGGGATCAACTCTACGGCCTCGGAATATTCGATCCGAAGATCGACTTCGAGGCGCCCCCCAGAGCAGGTCTCGAGGAGTTCCGCTCGTGGCCCGGCATGCGTCGTCTACTCCTTGCCTTGGGCGCTGGTCACTATTTCCAAGAGAACAACGCTGAGCGGACACTTCAGGCGTCGCATGTCGCGCTGGCGGCTCTAAGAGGCCGCGACTGAGCCGTAGTGCAGTTCAGCCTAACAGGGGTTTGCTGCTGACAGAGTAGGCGTTGAGGTCCGGAGCCGTTCGGCTTGCACCTCACGGCCCCGGGTCGGCATCATGCTCCTGCAGCAGAAACCCAGAGTCGTTATGCCGCGCAAATTCAAATGTGGAAGTTGGTCGGCTCTCCTCCACCACAACAAATATCCGAGTAACATGCTTCGAATTTCTCTCCTCCGGAAATGGGCGCGCTGCGTGGGCTGCTGCACCGCAGCGATCGGGTGTATTGCTGGTGCTGCAGCGGCACAGGCGCCGACGCGCGACGTTGAGGACTTACGCGTGCTACGGCCTGTTCACACTACGGTCTTGAAGTGTTATCTTGATGGATGATTATCACCGAAGAGCAGTTTCAACGGATCGAGGGGTGCTTCCCCACGCAACGGGGAAACGTCCGAATCACCAACCTGGATGTGCTGAATGCCATTCTGTACGTGGCGGAGAACGGTTGCAAGTGGCGGGCGTTGCCCAAGCGGTTTGGCCGTTGGCACACGGTGTATACGCGGATGAACCGTTGGGCCAAGGCAGGCGTCCTTGACCGCGTGTTCACTGCGTTGCAAGAGGAGGAGATCATCCGCATCAGGGTGGAGGCCCTGGGACTCGACAGCACCATCGTGCAGGTCCATCCGGACGGCACGGGGGCGGAAAAAAACACGGCCCGCAGTCCATCGGACGCTCGCGCGGGGGCTGGAGCACCAAAATTCATCTGGTTGCCGCAGATGCTCGAAGAGCGGTCACATTCTCCTTGACCCCGGGGCAACACGGCGATGCGCCTGCGGGTCGGAAGCTATTGCGGACCCTGCCTTCCCCCGACACCGACGTGGCACTGATCATGGACAGAGCGTACGAAGGTGACGAAACGCGACAACTGGCCCTGGACTTCGGATTCACACCCGTCGTTCCACCCAAGGCCAGCCGACGGCATCCCTGGAGCTACGACCGGGAGCTATACCGCCGGCGCAACGAGATCGAGCGCCTATTCCGACGACTGAAAGCCTTTCGGCGGATCTTTTCCCGCTACGACAAGCTCGACGTAATGTTCGCCGCCTTCATCCACTTCGCACTCATCGCCGAGGCTCTCCGGCCTCAGTTAGTGTGAACAGGCCCTAGCACAGCTTTGGTCATCAGTCCGCTTTCAACACCCATGGGTAACAGCAGACGAAGTAGGTCGGGTAGACTCTGCGTTCGTGGCGGCGATTCAGCGAGCGCTCGATTCATCCAATCGGCCCCTCGCCACGATCGTGGCACAGTTTCTCTCCGTGTTGCATGATCCCGCCACGCGCCTTATCACCGGGTCAGATCAGCTCCGCTTCGCAAATGGTCCCCCTGGTCCTGTTGTTGCCAACCAGCGGGACGGTGTCGTAGTGATCAGTCTGAATAGGTATTCGGACATTTCCGTCGCCGCCGCGCTGCCCGCCACGGAATCCCGGGTTGCAGATGCACTGCGAGCCCTCGACAGCGCAGCCGGACTGATACTAGACGTACGCGCGGATCCGGTCGGAACCCGCTCGCCTGATGACATCTACTGGACCCGGGATTTCATCGAGCGCATTCTCCGTCAAACCACAACCACTGCCGTCGCGGTGCCGGTGTTACGCGATGTCGTGCGTACTGAGTTTCCTTCCGAGTGGCGCGCTGGGGATGACGGCCGGGCCTCACGATTCGCATTCTACCAAGTTCCCGCGAGTTCTTTTATTCAGCCGGCTGCAGGCGCCAAGGATGTGCCTACGGTCATAATTGCGAATGGCAGTTCAGAACTACCTGCGTATGCCGCGGGCCTTATACATGCGGGGCACTCCGTCTTGCTGACTGAAGGGGGAATTGCCGACGGTCCATTCGTTCGATATCGGGACGTCCCGTTACGTGGTCAGACGCGGGCACAGGTGAGATTGTCCGAGCTTGTTTATGACGACGGTACTGGCGGCGTGAGCGCCATAGTGATCGCAGATACAGCAAGCGGCGCCATTTTGGAGCGGGCGTATGCGGCTCTCAACGCAGGCCGCGTCGAACCCGCGCTTGGTCCGAGAGTACCGATATCAGCCTTGCAACACCCAATCTCGCTTAACAACGACCCGCTTCCTTCTGAAGCAGAACGTGTGTTCGCCTTATTAAAGGTTTGGTCAAGCATCGAGGCGTTCTACCCTACTCAGTCGCTATCCCGCTGGCAAACTGTGCTGGAGGACCTTCTGCCGGCCTTTATAGCGGCTCAGACACCTTTGGACTACCATTTGGCTGTAGCTCGTCTTTTGAATCGGCTGGAAGACTCCCACGCTTCGCTGGCAAGTCCACTCGTAGCGCGTTGGCGCGGCGGGGGAGCGCCGCCCCTGCAGCTTGGTGCTGTCGAGGGGCAGGTAGTCGTAAGGAACGTCTCGCATGATTCTCTTCACGGAGGCACACGCGTGCGGCCCGGTGACGTCGTATTAACCATCGACGGCGAGGACGCCTTGGCTCGAGGGTGGCGGCTTGTGGAGACGATGTCCTACTCCACCAGCGCGCGAGGGGAATTTCAGGCCGGAGCGTGGGCCGCTTTGGGTGAGGCCGGGTCCTCTGTAACAATGACCCTTCGGGATTCGCGCCAGGAAGTTTATACCGTCACGCTGCCTCGGATCGAACCCGCTCGGATTAGCCGTGATATTCTGAGCAGGAGTCCGCCAGTACGCTGGGTAGCCGACGATATTGGCTATATAAACGTGGCCCGCGTGCCGGCGGACGCCGTCGATGCGGCGTTCGCAACACTAGAAGGCGCCCGAGCCATCGTGTTTGACTGGAGGGGGAGCACGGCGAATTCGTTCCCCTTCGTCGCGCGCCTGCTTACGCGGGACTCTGTACCCATGGAGAACGTTCGGTGTAGTGCTTCACCCCAAACCGGACTTTTCGACGGGTTGAGGAAGTGACAGTTTGGCTTCGGAGGAGGGAAGCGGCCAGGGGGGCCTCAGACCACGACGGAGGCGAGCATGTCAAAGAAGCGGGCGAAGCGGGCGTACACG
>JBGTMU010000112.1:0-27930 GCA_041743405.1 Longimicrobiales bacterium
CTGGAGAAGGCCCGTACGACCCTCCGGGAGCTGGAGGACGAACAGCGGGAGGCCCGCGCACGGGAAACGGCCCGAACCGAACGCCGGAAGGGAATCGAGCGCACCCGGGAAGACCTGGAGCGTCAGATGGAGGGCAGTCGGACCGCACGCGCGCGGGCCGCAGAACGTGCTCGTACGGCCCAGGAGGGCCGGGAGACGCTCCTCCAGGAGGAAGGGGAGTTCAGAACCGGCCGTACCGAGGCGAGGATTCGGCTGGAGGCGATCCAGGAGGAGTGGGAGGCCGCACGTGCGGAGGAGTCCCGGCTCACCGTGGAGCGCACTCGTGAGGAAGGTGAAATGGCCCGCCTCGGGGAGAGAGGCCAGGAAATCGAACGAGCTGGAAATGGGGCCCGGGCGCGGATCGAAACGCTGGACCGGGAAAGGGAGAGCCTCTCGGGTGAGCTCGCGCAGGTCGCGGAACTGCAGGAGAGGGGCTCCCGGGAAATGGAAACCCTCTTCGCACGGAGAACCGAGGTGGAGGGGCTGCTCGGCGCCCGCGATCGAGCGCTTTCGGAGCTCCAGGACGCTCTCACCGAGGCGGAGAAGGCTTCCCGGACCGCTCGCTCAGCCGAGCGCGAGGCTTCCGAAACCCGTCATGGGCTCGAGCTGGAAGCCCGCGAGGTGGAGGGTCAGATCGGACGGATCGAGGAGAGGCTGGAGGGGGAATGGGGCCGTCCGCTGGAGCGCCTTCTCGAAGAAGCCGAACCCGTGGAGGGAGGGGACGAGATCCTGCGGGAGGAACTCCGCGGGATCGTCCAGGCGCTCGATCGGATTGGCCCGGTCAACATGCTCGCCGTGGAGGAGCATGAAGAGGAGAGCGCGCGCCTCCGCTTCCTCTCCGAACAGCGCGACGACCTCGTCGAGGCGAGAAACGACCTCCGTGCCGCCATCCGGGAGATCAACCAGACGGCCACCCAGCTCTTCCAGGAGGTGTTCGAGGCCATCCGGGAGAACTTCCGGTCTACCTTCCATCACCTCTTCGAGGGGGGTGAGGCCGATCTCTGGCTGGAAGATCCAGACGACCCTCTGGAGTCGGCCATCGAGATCCACGCATCTCCGAAGGGAAAGCGGACGCAGCGGATCGATCTGCTCTCCGGCGGAGAGCGGGCGCTGACGGCGCTCTCCCTCCTCTTCGGGATCTACCTGGTGAAGCCTTCGCCTTTCTGCGTGCTGGACGAGGTCGACGCGCCGCTCGACGAATCGAACATCGGTCGCTTCATCCGCCTCCTGCAGGACTTCAAGGCCGATACCCAGTTCGTGGTCATCACGCACAACCCGCGCACCATCGAATCGGCCGACTGGATCTACGGCGTGACGATGGAAGAGGCCGGGGTGAGCAACATCGTCGGCGTCCGCCTCGAGGAGGCGCTGGAGGCCGCCGGGGCATGAACTCCGGCGCGACCACACCCCTGCCGGAACCCCGGAGGGCGAGGGTCACGATTCTCGGCGCCGGAAGGACTGGAGGCGGCTCACCCACATCCTGATTTCCCACTTCCACACCGACCACTTCGGCAATCTTGCCCCTCTCCTCTGGGCGCTCAGGCACGGTGTGCCCGGAGGAAGGGAGGCGGGACTTGCGCTTCTCGGCCCGCCTGGCCTGAAGCGGGTCGTGGGGGCGCTTGCCGAGGCGCACGGCAGCTTCGTGCTCGATCCGGGGTTTCCACTGGACACCCTGAGCTGGACAGAGCGAGTCTCCCGGATCTTCTGAGGCAGGAGGGGTATACCGGGCTCGTGCTCGCAGCGCGGGATGGGATGACCATCGAGTTGAGGGGTGTGGGATGACGTGAGGCGGCTTGCGCCGGAAGGTTGGAACTTCCCCTCAGGGGGGGAGGCGCAGTACCCAGGCTCAACATGTTTATTCAGGCCCCCCCGGGGCCCTCTACAGGATATCTGAATCATGCTCGTGGTAATGAACAAGAGTGCCTCAAAGGACGAGATCGACCGCGTAAGCGAGGCGATCCGAACCATGGGGTACGAGCCCCGTCCGATGCCCGGCAAGCAGCGCACGGCCATCGGGATTGTCGGGAATGACGGACGAGTCGATGCCGCCCGGATCCTGGGGCTCTCCGGGGTTCTGGAAGTCATCGAGGTCAGTCAGCCCTACAAGCAGGTCTCGAGAGAGTGGAAATCGGAAGACACGGTCGTCGAGCTCTCCAACGGGACGCGGATCGGGGGGACGGAAATCGCCATCATGGCGGGCCCCTGCGCGGTGGAGAGCGAAGAGCAGATCATGGAGATCGCGCGGACACTGAAGGCGTCCGGGGCCACGATCCTGCGCGGAGGGGCTTTCAAGCCTCGCAGCTCGCCCTACTCGTTCCAGGGACTGGGAGAGGAAGGCCTTGTCTTCCTCGCCCGCGCCCGGGAGGCCACGGGGATGGCGATCGTCACCGAGGCGGTGGACTCCGAGGGGGTCGCTGCCGTGTCCGAGCACGCGGACATCATCCAGATCGGCGCCCGGAACATGCAGAATTACCCGCTGCTGCGCCGAGCGGGGCGATCGGGTCGTCCGGTCCTCCTGAAGAGGGGGATGTCGGCCACGATCAAGGAGCTGCTCCTTGCCGCCGAGTACCTGCTGGCCGAGGGGAACCCGAATGTGATCCTCTGCGAAAGGGGGGTTCGCTCCTTCGACGATCACACGCGGAATCTCCTCGACCTGACCGCCATCCCGGTTGTCCATGCACTCTCGCATCTCCCGATCATCGCGGACCCGAGCCATGGCACCGGGCTCAGAGCCAAGGTCACGCCGATGGCGCGGGCCGCCGTGGCCGCAGGCGCCGACGGACTCATGATCGAGGTCCACCCGAACCCCGAGATGGCGCTCTCGGATGGCGCCCAGTCCCTCTTTCCGGATCAGTTCGAGAATCTGATGGAGCAGATCCGGATGGTGGCCCGGGCCCTGGACCGCAGACTCGTGGATCCGCTTCAGTAGGCGGGGGTTCCGGCGGCCCAGGCGGCCATTCTCCCGCCCGCCCCGAGCGGTGAGGTTCGGGGATGGATTCACGACATGTGCGTGGAAGGCGGGGAGAGGCCATCGCGGCCCGCTACCTCGAAGAAGAGGGGTGGGAGATCCTGGCGCAGAACTGGCGGGACGGACACAGGGAGCTGGACCTCGTGGCCCGTCGGGGCTCAACGGTTGCCTTCGTCGAGGTGAAGACCCGCCAGGGTGACGAATTCGGCCACCCGTTTGAAGCGATCACTCCGCGGAAACGACGGGAGGTCGAGACCGCCGCGCGGGCCTGGATTCGTGTGGAGCTGGCGGAGGCGCATTCCCGGCTCGAATTCAGATTCGACGCACTGGCAGTCTGCCTCGCTCCCGGCTCCCCACCCGTGATTGAGCACCTTCCAGATGCCTGGCGTCCCGGTGGACCCGGTTGACCTCGGTGCTGACCTCCCGTAGCTTCAGAGGTGCCCCAGGTTCGCAGAGTGAAAGCCCACGGAATCCGTCAGGACCTTGCCGGTAGCAGCGGTACGTGTGGCGATCGCTGCTGCGGTCGACCTGGGGCACTTTTGTATCCCATCACCTGGGCAACCTAGTGTCTCATACCGCCCTCGCCCGGAAGCACCGCCCTCGAACCTTCTCCGAGGTCGCGACCCAGGAGCACGTCTCCGAGACGCTCCGGCGCGCCGTGGCCCAGGACCGGGTGGGTCACGCCTACCTCTTCTGCGGGCCGCGGGGCGTGGGGAAGACCACTCTGGCGCGCGTCCTGGCGATGTCGCTCAACTGCCCGCACCGCGGGGACGACGGCGAACCGTGCGGGGAGTGTCACAGCTGTTCGCGGATCTGGAGTGGCGGAACCTCGCTGGACGTCGTGGAGATCGATGCGGCCTCCAACCGCGGGGTGGATGACGCCCGGGACCTGAGGGAACGCGCGATGTATGCCCCTTCCGAGGAAGGGCGCTTCAAGGTCTACATCGTGGACGAAGCCCACATGCTGACCCGGGAAGCATGGAATGCGCTTCTCAAGATCCTGGAAGAGCCTCCTCCCCGGGTCATCTTCATCTTCGCCACGACCGAACCACAGAAGATCGAGCAGACGGCCGCTCCGATCCTGTCCCGGTGCCAGCGATTCGATTTCCACAGGCTGGGCTCGATCGATATCGTGGCCCGCCTCATGGAGGTCCTCCAGCACGAGGGTGTGACGGCGAGCCCGGAGGCGCTTCGGGTCATCGCACGGAAGGCCGATGGAGGGATGCGCGACGCCCTTTCCATCACCGATCAGGTGCTCGCCCTCTCAGACGGAGAAATCAGCCCGGACATCGTCCGACGCGTGCTCGGTGTCGTGGAGGAGGAACGGTATCTCCAGCTTTTCGACCTTCTCGTCACCCGGGACCGGGGCGGGATCTTTCGACTCGTTCAGGTGCTCCTCGATCAGGGCTATGACCTCGTGGAGTTCTATCACGGGCTCGTGGAGTCGCTCCGAAGCCTCCTGAGGCTGCAGGTCGGCGGCGGAGGGGATGACATCCCGGAGGAACGCCTGCCGGACTGGACCCGGCGGGCAGACGCCTTTGCAGCCGCCGATCTGGTCCGGATGCTCGGGCTGGCCACCGAACTCGAAACCGGAGGCAGCCTTCGCCGCAGTTCTCAGCCCCGCGTGCTCCTCGAGCTCCTCCTCCTCCGGTTCTCGTACATGGATCGAACGGTGGAGATCGATGAGCTCCTGCGGCAGTTGGGCGGGGCTCCGGTCTCCTCAGTGAGCGGAGGCCCGGCGCGTTCCGTCGGCCCGCCCCCCCCTGCCTTGCGGGACGAAGCCCGGGATGCGCGACCTTCGCCCGCAGCGTCTTCCGGGGGCACTCCGATCGAGCAGTCGCAGAGTGAGAAACCTGCGGCTGAAGCGCAGATCGGGGGAGCTCCGCGCAGTGAGCCGATGGGGGGAGGGTCCGTGGCTGAAGTCGGTATGGCGGAGGAGCCGACCGACGAAGGGGTGATGCCGCTCCGTCACACGGATCCGATCAGGGCGTGGAAGGCACTCCTGGACGATGGCGATGGCATCCCTCCGGGGCTCACCCCCTTCCTTCGAGGTGCCGAGATTTCGCTGGAGGAGGGAGACCGCCTGCGCGTTCGCCTTCCGCCGAGTCCCGGGCTCGATCGGCTCATGGGGGATGCAGGAGATCGGGGCGCGCTCGAACGAGCCTTCGCGCATCACGTGGAGACGCCCCACCGTCTTTCATTCGGCTCGCTGGGGTCGCGGAGCGAGCCCGGATCGGGCGGCCGGATCTCCGTGGATGAGGCGCGCGCCGGGCAGATGAGCGATCTTATGGAAAAGGAACCGGCCCTACGGGCCGCGGTAGAAGTGCTGGACCTGGAGTTGATCGACTGAAGCGAGATACCTCCGACTCAGGACTCGAGGATGGACCGGATATGAACATGCAGCAGCTCATGCAGATGGGACAGCAGATGCAGGCCCGGATGACACAGTTGCAGGAAGACCTGGGCAAGCGCGAAGTGACCGCGTCAGCCGGAGGCGGGATGGTCACCGTTGCGGTGGACGGGAAGGGCGATGTACGGAAGGTGTCGATCGACCCGACCGTGGTCGACCCCGCAGACGTGGAAATGCTGGAAGACCTCGTCCTCGCGGCCATTTCCGAGGCTCAGAAGAAGGCGAAGGACGCGTACGAACAGG
This sequence comes from Longimicrobiales bacterium, assembly GCA_041743405.1. Classification (GTDB taxonomy): domain Bacteria; phylum Gemmatimonadota; class Gemmatimonadetes; order Longimicrobiales; family Gaopeijiaceae; genus JBGTMU01. The sequence continues at coordinate 5,661 of JBGTMU010000112.1, forward strand.
AAATGGGACGCATGGCGGGGGGGCTTCCCTTTCCGATGAAGCTCCCGGGGATGCCCTGAATCCCGGGATGTCCCTCATCGACGAGGTCACGCGGGAAGTGGCCCGCCTTCCGGGTATCGGTCCGAAGACGGCCACGCGGCTCGTCTACCATCTGCTCAGGGTCCCCCGCGAGGAGGCGCATCGTCTTTCCCGGTCGATCGCGTCGCTGGTCGATCGGGTTCGCCCGTGCGGGACTTGCGGAAACCTCACCGAGGCCGACTCCTGTGCCGTGTGCCTCGACCCCCGCCGGGACCCGGCACTCCTGTGTGTGGTGGAAAGCGCGTTCGACGTGAGGTCCATCGAAGGCACCGGTGAGTTCAGGGGTCGCTTCCACGTGCTCGGGGGGCGGCTTTCGCCTCTCGATGGCATCGGTCCCGAGGAATTGCGGGTCAGGGAGCTGCTCGCGCGGGTGCGCGCGAACGGCACGGAACTGCTCGAGGTGATCCTCGCCACAAATCCCTCCGTTGAAGGCGAGGCCACAGCAGTCTACCTTGAAGGGGTGCTGCGGCCCCTGGGCGTCCGCGTGACCAGGCTGGCACGCGGGATTCCGATGGGGAGCGATCTGGAGTATGTGGATGGCTCAACCCTGGCTGAGGCTTTCGCCGGACGAAGGGAGATGTGATCGCCGTGAAGATCGGAACAATGAGTGACGAGACCCGACACGCGCTCCGGATCACCGGAATCGCGGTCGCGGCGGCCGCAGCTCTGGGGGCGCTCGGGGCGCTGCTCGTGCGCGATCAGATTGGCCGAGCTCACAGGAACCTCTTTCATTCCCTCGCCATCAAGCGTATGGCCGCGCTGGAAAACCTTTCGCGTCAGGAGTTCTCAGTGGACCTCGTGAATCTTCTTCGCGATTACGTGGCGTGGGAGCCCCGCCCGATCCTGCAGAGCAGGGCCAGGGTGATCCTTGAGCGAATGGAAGCCTCCGCTCCGGAGGAAGGTGCGGTCTCGTCATGTCCATGATCAACTACGCTTCGCGCGAGATCAACTGCAAGATCGTGTACTACGGAACGGGGCTCGGGGGCAAGACCACGAACCTCGAGTTCATCTATTCCAAGATCAACCCCGACACCCGGGGCAAGATGATCTCGCTCGCAACGGAAACCGACCGGACGCTCTTCTTCGATTTCCTTCCCATCGATCTGGGGGCGATCCGGGGGTTCAAGACCCGTTTCCACCTCTACACCGTGCCAGGGCAGGTCTACTACAACGCGAGCCGCAAGCTGATCCTGAAGAATGTGGACGGGATCATCTTTGTGGCTGACTCGCAGCGGCACCGATCCGAGGCGAACATCGAGGCGATGCACAATCTTTACGAGAACCTCGAGGCCTACGGATATGATCTCGGCACGATTCCATTCGTCATCCAGTACAACAAACGTGATCTCCCGGATACGGCGACGGTGGAGGAATTGCGAGCACAGTTGAATCCGGGCGGGGTGCCTGAGTTCGAGGGGATTGCCACGGAGGGCCCCGGCGTGTTCGATACGCTGAAGGCCGTGAGTAAACTGGTGGTCAAGACGCTCAGTTGAATCGGGTTCCGATGACAGACCGGCGGCTCAACCTCCCGAATGCCATCACGGTGGCCCGCATCCTCGTGTGCCCCCTCCTCTTCTTCCTGGTCCTTTCGACCAGACCAGGATATCTGCTCGTGGCGTTCGTCCTCTTCCTGGCCGCGGCCGTGAGCGACCTCTGGGATGGCTACCTTGCGCGAAAGCATGGCCTGGTGACGGACATGGGGAAGCTCCTCGATCCGGTTGCCGACAAGCTGCTCCTTATCACGACGCTGGTACCCTTCTACATGATTTCTCTTCGACCCGGAGACACGTGGGATGTCCCCTGGTGGGGGCCGTTTCCCCTGTGGGTGGTGCTCGTGATACTCGGTCGGGAACTCGCGATCACGATCTTCCGGAGCTGGGCCGCACGACGCGGTGACGTGATCTCGGCGGGCCCCTCGGGGAAAATCAAGGCGCTCAGTCAGAACGTCTTCGCAGGGGCCCTGATTCTATGGTACGCCCTGCTCCGAATGGCGGAGGAAGAAGGGTGGGTGGGAACCCCGATATGGGAAGGATGGGCCGCCTTTCACGGTGCGGTCGTGGCGATCGTTCTCGTGGTTGCTCTGGTGCTGACCGTCTATTCGATGGGTGTGTATCTGTGGCAGTATCGGATTGTCGTCCGGGAGGCCCGCGCGCGGGGCGGGTGATCGTGCCCACCACATCCGGGACATCGGCCGCTCTGGTCACCATCGGAGACGAGCTGCTCCTCGGCGACCGGCTCGATACGAACGCGGCGTGGATCGCCCGCGCCCTCAGCGACTGGGGGTTCGAGGTGCGTCTCCACCTCTCCGTGGGGGATGACGAGGCTCGAATAGGCTGGGCGATCGACGAGGCACTCGAGGCGGGTGAGGTTGTCGTGGTCACCGGAGGCCTGGGCCCCACGAGCGATGACCGAACCCGGGAGGGGGTGGCCGGATGGCTCGGGGTGTCAATCGAGGAGAGCGCGGAGCTGGTGGCCGCACTCGAGGCCCGGGCGAGGGAGCGGGGGGGAGCGGGGCTTTCACACCTGAATCGACGCCTCGCTGGCGTTCCCGCCGGGGGCGTGCCGCTTCACAATTCCCGGGGGTCTGCTCCGGCGCTTCTCTTCGAGATTCCCCCCACGGCGGATCGATCTGCCCGCCTGCTCGCACTCCTGCCCGGTGTGCCTGCGGAGATGAAGGGATTCATGGAGGGTGAAGTCGGAGAGCGCATCCGGGCGAGACGCCCGGCGGACGCCTCTGCCGCGGTGAGTTGCACCGTTCACACATCGGGCCTCCCCGAGTCGGTCCTCGCAGAATCGGTCGAAGGGGCCCTTCCGTCGGAGCTGGCGTTGAAGGTCGCCTATCGTCCCTCTATCCTGGGGGTCGAGATCCGACTTTCGGCAGAGGGTGACGAGGCTGAGGACCGCCTCCGACGAGGCGCGTTCATGGTGGAAGAGCTCCTCGCCCCCTACCGGATCGACCATCCGGATGGCGATCTTGCGGCGACCGTGGGACGAGCGCTGAGTGACCGCGGACAGACGATCGCCGTGGCCGAAAGCTGCACGGGGGGTCTCATGGCCAAGCGGCTTACGGACATCCCGGGGAGTTCCTCGTATTTTCTCGGCGGCGTGGTCTCGTACTCGGACGCGGTGAAGAGTGCGCTCGTCGGGGTGCCGAACGAGACCCTTGCTGCAAACGGTGCCGTCTCCGACGAGGTCGCTCGGGCCCTGGCCGAAGGAATTCGTGCCCGGCTCGCCAGTGACATCGGGATCGGGATTACCGGGATCGCGGGACCGGGAGGAGCGGTACCTGGGAAGCCCGTGGGCACCGTCTGGTTCGGAGTTTCCAGCCGCGCAGCCACGCGGGGTGAGATGGTGCGCTTCGCGGGCACGCGTGCCGAGATCCGGGCGCGCGCCGTGCAGCATGCGCTTCGTCTGACACTTCTGGAGGTGACGGGAGCATGACTGATTTCGAAAAGAGGGGAGGCGGGCGAACCCTCCCTGCCGGAATGGGTACACCGGGGGGCCGGGATGCCGTCCTTCCCATGGAGTTGAACCGAAACGCGGTATGGAGATGAGATGATCGAGAAAGAAGGCGGGATCGAGGAAGATCTGAAGTACGACGGCTCCGAGGATCGGGTCGGGGACGACAGTGGCGCCGGGGAATCGGAGGAAGACGGGGCGAGCGACCTGTCCAGCGAACTTGCGGAGCTGCAGGATCGGCATCTGAGGCTGGCCGCCGAGTTCGACAACTTCCGCAGACGCTCCTCAAGCGAGCTGGGCCAGGCAGGGGTACGCGGTCAGGCGGCTCTCGTGGGTCGCCTCGTCGATGTTCTGGACGATCTTGATCGCGTGACGGCTCTCGACCCGGAATCGGCGACCGCCGAGGCGATTCTCGAAGGGGTGGCGATGCTCGAAAAGAAGCTCATCCGGGCGCTGGAGGAAGCCGGACTGGAGCGCATCGATCCCCTGGGTGAGCCGTTCGATCCGAATCTGATGGAGGCGCTGCTGCGCATGCCCACGGACGACCCGGAGGACGACGATCGAGTCGGGCAGCTCCTCCAGATCGGATTCTGCTTCAAGGGCCAGTTGATCCGCCCGGCACGCGTGGGCGTCCTGAAGTACGACGAATGATTCGAACCGGGGTGCGCGGGGGCCTTTCATGAGCAATCAGTCGAAAGACTTCTACAAGGTACTCGGGGTGGCCGAGAGCGCGGATCACGACGCGATCCGCAAGGCGTACCGGAAGCTCGCCAAGGAAAGCCATCCCGATGCCAATCAGGGAAAGCCCGAGGCGGCAGAGCGCTTCAAGGAGATCGGAGAGGCCTACTCCGTCCTGTCCAACCCCGAAAAGCGCAAGCAGTACGATCGGATGCGGAAGGCCGGGAGCTTCGGCTTCGGACGGGGGCCTCAGGGCCCCACCCGATCCAGCGAGACCCCGGGAGCTCCGGGAGGGGGCACGGGGGGCGAGAGCTTCTCCTTCGAGGACCTGGGGGGGATGGGGGGCCTCGGAGACCTTTTCAGCTCCATCTTCGACCGGGGCCGACGCGCCGGGGGGGGAAAGCAGGGACCTCGCCGCGGGGACGACGTCGAGTTCATTGTGGAGATCTCCTTCCAGACCGCCGTGCGCGGGGGTCGCGTGTCGATCCAGGTCCCGATCACCGAGGAATGCGCCACCTGCGCGGGCACGGGTGCGGCGCCGGGGACCTCGCTCCTCCGATGCTCAGAGTGCGGAGGGGTGGGCACCGTTTCATTCGGACAGGGCGGATTCGCGGTGAATCGCCCGTGTCCGGCCTGCATGGGGCGCGGACGCGTTCCGGAGTCGCCCTGCCCGTCCTGCCACGGCGGCGGGGCGGTCCGACAGATGCGCAAGCTCCAGGTGGCCGTACCCGAGGGCGTCGAGACCGGCTCGAAGCTGCGGCTTACCGGGCAGGGAGAGCGAGGGAGCGCAGGCGGGGAGCCCGGCGACCTCATCCTGACCTTCAAGGTCAAGTCTCACCGCTTTTTCCGGAGAGACGGGCTGGACATCCATGTTTCAGTTCCCATCAACGTGGCGCAGGCGATTCTCGGCTCCAAAGTCAGGGTGCGCACGGTGGAGGGGAAGCATGTGGTCCTGAAGATCCCTCCCGGTACACAGACAGGGACCCGGTTCCGCATCCGCGGCCAGGGCGTGGCCAAGGGTGGAAGACGGGGCGATCAGTACGTGGAGGTGCGCGTCGAAGTCCCCGAGACGGTCTCTGACGACGGAAAGGAACGGCTCCGGGAGTTCGCCGAAGCGAGCGGGCTCCGTTACTGAGCCGCGGTGGCGGCGGCTGCATGGAGTGCCCGCACGATCCGTCCACCGCCAAGCAGCCGACTTCCGTCGAAGATGACGGCAGACTGCCCGGGGGTGACCGAGAGCTGCGGTTCGTCGAAGTGGAGCTGGATGGCCCCTGACTCGGTCTGGAGCGTCCCGGGTACCGCGGGGGCCCGGTGGCGGATCTGGACTTCGACACGCGCCCCGGGACGAGGTGGGTCCGAGGTGATCCAGCTCACCTCGCCTGCCCGCATCCCGTCCGCGAAGAGCTCTTCCCGGGGTCCTACCACCACCTCCCGCTCCGCGGGACGGATCTCGAGCACGAAGAACGGGTCCGGGAAGCCGCCTCCGAGGCCCTTCCGCTGCCCTACCGTGAACCCGGCGTACCCCGTGTGCTCTCCAACCACGGTACCGTCCCGCGTCACGATCGAACCGGGCTCCAGAGCACCGTGCCGCGCCGGAAGACGGTCGCGCAGCAACTGCCGGTAGTCACCGAGGGGAACGAAACAGATCTCCTGGGATTCGGGCTTCTCGGCGGTGGTGAGGCCGCGCGCTCTCGCGAGTTCACGGACTTCGGGCTTGGTCAGATCCCCGAGGGGGAAGTGGAGACGCCGCACGAGCTCGCGGGGGAGGCCCCAGAGGAAATAGGCCTGGTCCTTGTTGCGATCCGCGCCTCGATGGAGCTCGACCTCAGTGCCCTCCGGACGCACCGCCCTCACGTAGTGTCCGGTCGCGATCCCGTCGCATCCGAGGGCCCGACCCCGCTGCATCAGATCCCGGAATTTCGTATTCGAGTTGCAGCGTACGCAGGGGTTGGGGGTGCGCCCGTGCGCGTACTCATGCACGAAGTCGTCGATCACATCGCGTGTGAAGTCCTCTTCGACGTCGAACACGTAGTGGGCGATGCCCAGCCGATCGGCCACGCGCTTCGCATCGAGGATTCCGTCGAGCCCGCAGCATGTTTTCGAATGCCCCGGGGTCTCCTCGTAGCAGAAGGTCTTCATGGTGACGCCGACCACCTCATGCCCCGCCTCGTGGAGGAGTGCGGCGGCGACGGAGGAGTCGACGCCCCCGGACATGGCGACGAGGATGCGCTGCTTCGTGAAGTGCGACATGATGCGAGTCAAACCCCGACCGAGCGGACCCGTTCCAGCGTTTCCAGGATGATCGGGATGGCTCGCTTCACTTCGGATTCGGTGGTGGACCATCCGAGGGAGATCCGGAGCGGGGCCGTGGTCCGGGCGTAGGCGTCTCCATAGAGCCCCGTGAGCACCGGGCTCGGGGCGGTGCTCCCGCTCCGGCACGCGGAACCGGCCGACACCCCGACCCCCGCGAGGTCGAGGGCTCCGGGGAGGAGGTCGCGAGGGAGCGAAGGGAAGCCGAGCCCCAGGATATGGGGCGCGCGGGGGCCTTCACCCCCATGAACCCTGGGGGCGACAGGTGCCGCCGAAAGGGCATCCTCCAGAAGATCCCTGAGTCTTCCGAGCCGCTCCCCTTCCGTCTCCATTCCCTGGACCATGGCCTCGCACGCCGCGGCGAATCCCACCGCTCCCGCGACATCTCCGGTGCCGGGACGAAGCCCCTGCTCCTGGCCGCCGCCGAAGAGCCGGGGGCGCAGGTGGCTTTTCTCCCGCACAACGAGAGCTCCCATTCCCCGGGGTCCGCCCATCTTGTGGGCTGAAAGGGTGAGCATGTCGATCGGGGTGGCGGCCAGGTCGATCGGGAGGCGTCCTCCCGCCTGGACTCCGTCCACATGCAGGGGCACGCCGGCCTCCCGGCAGCGGGCCGCGATCCGATCGATCGGAAGGATCAGCCCCGTTTCCTGATTGACCCACTGAACCGAGAGGAGAACGGGCCGCCGGGCGAGGAGGCGATCGAGTTCGGCCTCATCTACCTCCCCGCGTGGCGACACCGGAAGGGTCGTGATTCGGGCTCCCCGTGCCTCGACCTCGGCCATCGCTTCACGCACGGCGGAGTGTTCGATAGAGGAATACACGAAGAGAGGAGGTCCCGAACCCGGCTCCGATGGAGAGGTCCGAACGGCCTCGAGCCGTCCGAGCACGGCGAGATTTGCCGACTCCGTTCCACCCCGCGTGAAGATCACCTCGCTGGATGTGGCACCGAAGGTCCGGGCAATCCGCTCGCGGGCGTCTTCAAGCGACTCTCGTGCCGCCCTCCCCCAGCGATGGATCGACTGAGGGTTCCCGCTGACCCCGGTCAGCCACGGATCCATGGCCTTTCGCGCCTCCGGTCGGAGAGGCGTGGCCGCGGCGTGATCGAGATAGATGGGTTCCATCGGAGGCAGGCCCTGGTCCACAGGGGAAACGCGGAGCGGCGCTGCGACGCTCTCGGGGGTCACGGGACTTCTGCGGCACCACACGATAGCTTACCCCCCGTGACCCACACTTCCAACCCCCCGCCCTTCCCGGGCGATCGTCCACGGACATTCCGGACCACGGTCCACGGCACGGTGTTCGGAGATCGAGGCCGCCATGTCGACGAGCTGAGCGCAGGGGCCGAACTGACGTTGATTCCCGACCCACCCGTCCGGAAGGACCCCGGGGTGTGGGTGCACGTCGCGTCCGGCGAACCCGTGGGTCATCTTCCCCCCGAGATCGCCGAATGGCTCGCCCCCTGGCTCCAGGAGGGGGGGAGGGCGACGGCCAGAGTGCTTCGGGTCAAGGGAAAAGAGGCCCCATCCTGGGCGCGCCTTCTCCTCGAGGTGTCATGCGAATGAAGGGGGAAGGGGGAGCTGCTGGGGCCTGGCCTCAGTAAGTGGAGACGTCGGCCATCCCGAGGGAATCCAGTTCCAGCGTCTCCTCGGTCCAGAACGGCTCCCCGTAGGCGCACCGGATCAGGGATCCGGATACGGCCGCATGCGCTCTTACCTGATCCGGAAGCGCCCGGCCACCCCCCGGTCGGACCTCGCCCATTCCGCTCACCCCCTCGAACTGGGATGCGTAGCAGGCCAGCGCCTGAAGCTTCCGCTCGATCTGGTCAGTGATGTCCACGATGAAGGTGGGGGGGGGCGCGTCTTCCCGGAAAGCGATGGCGTGAATGACCTTGTGGGGGCGATGAGGCTCTCCCGGAGCATCCAGTTTCCGCAGTCCCGCGAGGAACCCGGCATTTCTCACGAGACGTGCTGCGGCAGGGTGGTCCGGGTGTCGGCCGTTCAGCGCGTGGGTCACGATCGTTCGAGGGCGGAGCTCCCGGAGGAACGAAGCGAGTCTGCGGCAGGAAGGTTCGGTTGCATCGATCCGGGCGTCCGGGAAGCCGGCGTTTCGACGCAGCGCCACTCCCAGCACATCGGCTGCGGCCGCGGCCTCGCGCGCTCGAAGTTCGACCGTACCGCGGCTCCCCATCTCCCCTCGCGTGAGATCCAGGATCCCCACCCGCTCTCCGCGGTCGACGCTCCGCGCGAGCGCCCCTCCGCACAGAAGCTCGGCATCGTCGGGGTGCGCGAATACAGCGAGAAGGTCAAGGGGCTCAGTCATGGGTTGCCGGGAGTGAAAGAGGGAGGAACCGCAGGGCGGGCAAGGCCGCGAAAGCGGGGGTCGGCCGCTCCTGTCGGTGGCGTTCTCCAGTCGTACGACGGCGTGACACGGCGTCTACTCATGACGGAGTGCGGCCACCGGCTCCATGCGCGCCGCCCGCGCCGCGGGATAGAGGCCGAACCCCATCCCCGTGAATGTGGCCATCAGGAGAGAGGCCGCCACGGCCCAGAGCGGGATGGATGCGGGAACCGGGGTCGCCGTCGCGATCGCCCACGCGATCCCGGCGCCCATGAGGAGGCCTGTCGCTCCTCCGAGAAGCGTCAACATTCCAGCCTCCACCAGGAACTGCCAGAGGATCTCGCTGCGGGTGGCGCCGAGCGCCTTCCGGACTCCGATCTCCCGGGTGCGTTCCGTCACCGAAATGAGCATGATCCCGACCACTCCGACGCCTCCAACGAGAAGCCCCACCGAAGAGAGGGCGAGCATGATGATGAAGAAGACACCGGTGAACCTGTCAAAGACTTCGAGTATCTGGGTCGATCGCAGGATCGAAAAGTCGTCTGGCTCCCCGGGGGCGAGCCCTCGCATTCCGCGGAGCGCCGCCACCACCTGATCTTCCGCCACCTCATGATCGACATCGTCGTGCGGGACGATCACCATCTGTCCACCCATTTCGTCGATCTTGAGTCTGCGGAGCGCCGTGGTGTGCGGGAGGATCGCGACGTGTCCGATCTGTTCCGAGAAGATATCGTCGCCGAGGGCGATCACCCCGACCACGGTGAAGGGGAGGGAGCCACCGGGGCCGGCGCTCACCCGGATGCGGGATCCGATGGCCTCTCCCGGTCCGAAGAGGTCGAGGGCGAGCTGATCCGAGATCACGATGACCGTTCTCGCCTCTTCCACTTCCGCCGCCACGAAGTTTCGACCCTCCAGGAACTCCACCGGCCGGTATTCGGTCCAGCGTTCCGATTCCGCCGCACCCAGAACGCCGGAGATCGAGGTGCCGCCGAACTCAACTGTGACGCCGCCTCCCGCCCCGGGGTCCTGAAGCCCGTAGCTCATCAAAGCACTATGGACGGCCGGGAGACGGTTCACCCGGTCGGCTTCCTCCATCCGGATTGCGGGGCGGGACATCCACTCCGGGCGACCTGTGTTCACGAGCTGAATCGTGGAGAGGTCGATGCGGGTCACGAAGAAGTTGCGTGGACCCGCAGACTCGATCCCCTCCTGCACACTTCCCCGGATGCCAGTGATGAGTGCCGCCATGAGGACCACGACGGTGACCCCGATCCCGACTCCCAGTATCGTCAGGCCGGAGCGAAAGGGGTTCGCCCGGATCGAATCGAGGGCGATTCGAACGCCCTCCTCCGCCCCGAAGACGAAGCGACCGATCGTGCCCGGCTCCTGAACGCCCCTACTCATAGCGCAGCGCCACGACCGGGTCCATTCGCGAGGCTCGCAGGGCCGGGTATACCCCGGCCGCGATCCCCACTCCGACCCCGAGCAGGACCCCCGCAGCCATCCAGCCGGGGGCGAGGCTGGCAGGGAGAGGAGTGAGCGCATTCACCGCGGTCGCGAGGGCCACCCCGATCCCGACTCCGATGACTGCCCCGGCGCAGGAGAGAGTGGCCGATTCGACGAGAAACTGGACCACGATATCCCGCTGCCGCGCTCCGAGGGCCTTCCTGACCCCTATCTCACGGGTCCGCTCCATCACCGAAACCAGCATGATGTTCATGATGACGATCCCACCCACCACCAGCGAGATGCCCACGAGGCCCGGGAGTGCGATGAAGAGTATGGTGGAGATTCGGTCCCAGAAGGCGAGTGAGCTTCCGGCCGTCTCCAGACTGAAGTTGTTGTCCTCCGAGGGTCGGAGGCCGCGGACGGCGCGGAGTGCGGCTTCCGTGTCCATGCGAACCGTTTCCAGCTCCGCCGGGTCGGCAGCCTGCACGATCATCCCTCCCACGGCATCCCGCTCGGGGTAGACCCTCCCGGCTCTCGATCGAGCGGGAATGAGCACCCGGTTGTCGAGGGAGATTCCCAGCAACGAGCCCTGGGGTTCGAGGACACCGACCACGCGATAGGGGAACTCCCGGATCCGGACGGTCCCCTCGAGCGCATCACCGTTCGGAAAGAGGGCATCGGCAACCGAGATCCCGAGAATCGCAACGGGAACGCCGCGCGCCGCCTCCTGCGCCGAAAAGGGCCGACCAAGCTCGACACTCAGGTTCCGGATCGAGAGGACTTCCTCGGAGATCGCCGCGACCTGGACCTGGTTGGCACGGCGCCCGTCCCGGGTGCGCACCGAAGTGGTAAAGCTCGACTCCACTCCGACGAGCCCGGGGACGGAGAGCCCTCTGCGGATCGCATCGGCCTCGCCGAGGGTCGGGCGGGGGATGCGGGCCCACGCCCGTCGCTGCGCATCGGAGGTATTCACCTGAACCGATGGAAAGCGTCGGACCTGCACGGTGTTGATCCCGAACAACTCCTGGGCGAAATCCTCGGTGATGTATCGGTCCATCCCTTCCACCACGCTTACCACCACCACGAGGAACATGACCCCGATTATCACACCCAGGACGCTGAACCCGCTTTTCAGCTTCTCCTGGCGGATCTGCCGCAGTGCGAGCAGGACCCCCTCACGGAAATGCACGGAGCGTCTCCCGGTCCGTTACGGTCAGCTTCCGGAGGGCGAGGTCGATCGAATCGTCACGGCGTCGCCGTCGGCCAGGTCGCGGATCGCCTGGTAGGGTCCCGAAATCACGGAGTCGCCAGCCGCGAGCCCTGACAGAACCTCAAAATATTCCTGCCCGGTGATCCCGAGCTGGACGGGGTGCCATACGGCCCTCCCGTCCCGCAGGAGGAAAACGCCTTCCTCGGTCAGCGGCGCGGTGGCTCTGGCGATCACCCCGCGGGTCTGCGGATCCTGCCCGGCGGTGTCCTGCTGGAGAGCGCGGGTGCTTTCAATTTCCCGGACCGTCACGGAGATGATCGGCACCGAGAGGACGCCTTCCCTCGAGGTCACGATGATGTCGGCGGTGGCCGAGAGGTCGGGCCGGAGCGCCTCCGGAGGATCCAGGAGGGTCAGGACCACCTCGAAGTCGACCGAGCCCTGGGTGGCGGCGGCCCCCGTGGCCGTGCGGATCGCCGAGTTGCCGATCTTCGTCACGCGACCGGCAAACGTCCGACCCGGAAAGGCATCCAGCTCCACGACGGCGGAGTCCCCGAGGCTGACCTGGGGGATATCGGTTTCGTCTACGGAGAGCACCGCCTCCACCTGCGAGAGGTCGCTCACCGTGAGGAGCAGGCTGCCGGGGTTGTTCATCGTCCCGACCACCACGGTTTCGCCCTCCTGGATGTTGCGCCGCGTGACCCGCCCTGCGAATGGCGACCGGAGCGTGGTCTTCGTGAGTCGATCCTGCGCTTCGTCTACCCCGGCTCGAGCCTGCTCTACCCCGTGGAGGCTCGAAGATGCGAGGGCCTCCTGAACTTCGAGCCTCGTGACGGCTTCCTCGACGGCCTGGGTGGTCACGAGGTCTCCCAGGGAACGCAGGCGTTCCACTTCGCGTTCGGCCTGGAGGAGGTTCGCCCGCTGCTGTGCGGCCTGGGCTTCCGCCTGCGAGAGTGCGGCGCGCGCCCGCGCCAGATTGGCTTCGAACTGGCTGGGGTCGATCCGCAGCAGGACCTGGTTCCGCTCGACCTCGTCCCCTTCGTCGACATTCAACTCGATGACCCGCCCCTGAACGTCGGCCGAAATGTTTACCTCGAGGCGGGCGCGAACCTGACCGGTGGCGGTGATGGTGGCCACCAGGTCACGGGCTTCGACCGACTCGACGCGGATCTCCACCCCCCTCTCCGAGGACCTCGCGATCGCGGTGGCAGTTGCGATGCCGAAGAGAACGAGAACGACGACGCCGAGAACGATCTTGCGGTTTCGGGACATTCAAAGACCTGATTGGAAATCGGGCTGGACGAAATCAGACGGCTCGGGCCTTCCTACGAGACTACCCTGCTGAATTCTTCAGGGCGCCGATTCCCTCAGGGCCACGTACCCCTCTGCCGCATGCTCCAGTCGGAGAACCCGCCCCGCGGAGTCGACCCAGAGTTCTCGTGTTTCCCCGTTTCCGGTGACGCGGAGGTGGCGGGCCGGCGTGGAAGCGCCACCGATCATGATGGAGGTCTCTCCCACGAGGGTGACGGCGATCGTGTACTGGCCCCCTTCACGTGGAACGAGCACCGGGGCGCTGCCGCTTCCGGAAGGGAGGCGCTGCGTGAGGAAGTAATACTGGTGCGCCACTCCGGTATCCAGAAGCAGGGTTCCGGTGGTGGCACGGTACTCGCGCTCCTGCTCTCCCTGTTCCGAGCGAACCCGGGTGAGGAAGCGACGATCTCCGAGGGTGACGTACACCTCTTCCTGCTGATGTCCCGAGATCTTGATCTGGTAGGCGGAAACGGACATCTCACCGCCCGCCGTCTGCAGGGCGGGCCGGAGATCGAGTCGGCCTGCAGGGGCCTGCATCTGGATCTCGGCGGCGGCGATGATCTGGGCGTCTTCGCCGGTGCCTCCGCGTCGGATGGAGAAGGACTCGGTTCCGACGACAGCTCCGTTCACGGTGATCTGGAAGACCCCCTCGTCCAGAGTCACGCTCTGGCTCGCGCCGAGGGACGGGAAGAGGAACCCGAGTGCGAGCAGGGGGAGTAGAGCAGGTCGAGGTTTCATTCTTGGGACCGCCTGGGATCGAGGGCCGGGAGCGTTCCATCCTTCTACCCCCCCACCCCGCATGGCGGTCCCCTGTCCCGATCCGCCACGGATGAACATCTTCGGAGGATGATGGAAACCCTGAACGGGACGTTCGTGATCTCACGGGAACTCACGGGGATCCTCCTCCTCCACGGGGCGATCGTTGCCCTTGGCGGATGGATCGCCTCCCCGGAACCGGCGTGGATCGCGATCGCTTCGGTCGCTGGGGCCGGGGCCCTCCTCGCACTCCGGGGACGGGGGCGGAGCGGGGCCCTTGCCGGTGTCATCCTGCTTGCGGCCGTGGCCTCGGCGTTCGTCGCGCAGCAACAACTGAACCGGCTGGCGGAGGGCTGGCCGGTGAAGGCTCTCGCCTGGGAAGCCGAAGTCCAGTCGGCTCTCTCCGTTTCGCTCGAACGACTTCTGGAAGCCGGGGAGGAGAGTGCCGCGCGGCTGGCCCGGGAGTGGAATGGAGAGACCGGGGAAAGCGGCACCCGGCAGGCCGACGCGCTCGTGCGTGAAGGCGTCGACGCGCTGGCCATCTTCGGCCCGGGCGGATCACTTGTCGTATGGGCGGGAACCCACCAGGGGCCGATCCCCGAGGAGGCGCGCTCCGGGGCGTCACGTTACCTGTACCGGGAGGGGGCGCTTTTCGCTTATCTGTATGTCACCGAGCCTCTCCCAGGGGGTGCGGGGACCGTGGTCGCCGTCTCGCTTCTCCGGGCGGCGCTTCCGCCACCTCTCGAAGCACAGCCGCTCGCATTTGCCGACCGCTTCGCGCGCGATACCGGAGCGGAGGTCCTGATTTCCCGATTCGATCGGGTGATCGGGGAGAGCATCTGGGATCTCCGATGGGAAGATGAGATCCTGTTCAGCGTCAGCGTGGCGCCCGCGTCGGAAGGGGAAGCCAGATCGCGGCTTGCGCTGGCCTGGGCTCGCTGGATCCTCCTCCTGCTGGGAATCGGCTGGGTGCTGGCGGTCTCGGCGGGGCGAGGGGCTCCGGCTTCGGCAGCGGCGGGGGGCGTGGGACTTCTCGCGCTCATCGCGGTGCTTCCGCTCGGGAGGCTGTTCGCCGGTGAACGGGTCTTCTCTCCTGCCGACTTCCTTCTCCCCGGACCGGCCGATCTCACTCTGGGGCACCTCCTTGCGATCACCGCCGCCGCGACCCTCATCCTCGGACTTCTCCCTCTCCACACGGTGTCACGTGGCCCTCGCTGGGTGGTTTCGGGGCTCGCCACCCTCCTCGGGGTCGGGTGTCTCTGGATCCTCGGACAGGGGGCGGCTCCCGGGTTCACGGCAGGGGGGGAGCCCGGATGGGTTCTGTTTCAGGGAGTGGGAGCGGGGCTCGCTCTCATCCCCATGGCCGTCGCATCCGCCGTCGGCCGATCGGGTTCGGGATCCCGGCTTCGTCCGTCGTCACTTGCCGGGGCGCTCGCGATCGGGGGCGTACTGGGGCTTGCCTTCGCACTCATGGCGCGCGCGGGGCCCGGTGCACCCCTGATGCTGGGCCTCCTCTGGGGAGTTCCCCTCTGGATTGCGATCCGGGCCCTCCCCGGCGGTCAAGGATGGGGAGAGGGCATGCTCCGGTGGAGCGCCATGGCGGTGCTTGCGACCACGCTGGCGCTCCCCTGGGCCTGGGGGGAACGGATCGAGGCCCGGGTGGCGTCAGCGGAAGAGCGGATCGATCGCCTCGGGACCCGCCCGGACCCCTTTCTGGAGTTTCTTCTGCTGCGTGCGGGGGAACGGGCCCAGCAGCTTTCCGAGATGGGATTGGACCCCGTGGAGGTACTCTACGGCGCATGGAGCGGGAGCGATCTCGCGCGCGAAGGGGTTCCCCTCTGGATCACGCTGTGGAGCGCGGAAGGGGAGCCGCAGGACGAGTTGAGGATCGGTGTGACGGACCCCCGCCCCCTCGTCCCGATCGGATTCCTGGAGGATACCCGTGCGGAGGACGAAATCGCGCTTCGCCGCTTCGACCTGGCGGATACGCACTACATGGTGGCGGCGCCCCTCGCGCAGGGGTCGATCCTCTCCATCGTCGTGCCGCCCCGGAGACTCCTCCCGGGGGAATCGCCGCTCGGCCCCCTCTTCGGCCCGGCCCGGGGTGACCCGGACCCGCTCGCCCTGATCCCGCTGCTTCCCGGGGAAGTTCCGGGCGAGACGGAGGGAGTACGCTGGTTTCCCTCCCCGAACGGGTGGCAGGGGGAGGTCTTCCTGGTCTATCCGGACGAAGTATACCATGCGCACTACGCGCTTGAACTTCCCGGCCTCCTTCTCCTTCTGGCGCGGGGAACCCTTCTCCTCTTCCTCAATCTCGCGGCCGTCACACTCTTCTGGGTGGTGGGCCGGTGGCTGGGGGAAGGGCGGCCGGGCCGGGTACAGGGGGTTCTGGGAGCCCTTGGATCCTTCAGGGGTCGCCTCACCCTGGCTCTCTTCGGCTTCTTCCTTCTCCCCTCGATTCTCTTCGGGACATTGGCCTACCGGACGCTGGCGGGTGCCTCGATCCGGACTGCGGAAGTCCTGGCCCGACGAGCGGTCGAGGACGCGTCTTCATGGTATGTGGATGCGGGGGGGGCGATGGATCTGCTCGCGACCCGCGTCGGTTCGGACCTCCTCCTCTTCGAAGGCGGAGAACTGGTGTCGGGATCTTCCCGGGAACTCCTCGCCCTCGGGCTCTACGAGGGATGGCTTCCCCCCGGGGTGCATCGAGACATGGAGCGTGGCGAAGCCCTGACCACGACCTCCACGGCAGCGCTCGGCGGGTGGCAGTATGTGGTTGCGTACCGAAGAGTGGCCGGGGGTTCGGTGCTGGCGGCTCCCGCACCCCTGCAGGCGGGAGCCACGGCGATCAGGCAGCGGGATGTAGCGGACCTCATCGGATTCGCGGTGGTGCTGGGCGGAGCCTTCTCCATCCTCCTGTCTCTCCTCGTGGGCCGGGCGCTCAGCCGACCGATCCAGACCCTCCAGATCGCCTCCGAACGCGTGGGGGCGGGGAACATGGGCGTTCACCTTCCGGAGGATCGGTCCGACGAGTTCGGGGCTGTGTTCAACGCCTTCAACCGTATGGTGGACCGCCTCGCCCGCACCCGCAGGGCCCTGCTGAGGAGTTCCCGGCGGACCCGGGCCATCGTGGAGGAGGTCGCAACCGGGGTGCTGGCTCTGGACCCGCAGGGGCGGGTCACGCTGGCGAATCCCAGGGCGGGAGGCCTTCTGGGTGTGGAATTCTCGGATCATCGTCCTCTGGGCGAATATGTTTCGGAAGATCCCACGTTCGCGGCACTCGTCTCCTGGGTGGAGCGGTACTTCCGCGATGGCCTTCGCCAGGGGGGAACGGAGCTTGTGGCCGGGGATCGGAGGATCCGGGTGCGAGCGCGTCGGATCTCCAGACGGGGGCCGCTGGGGGGAGCGGTACTTACCCTGGAAGACGTCACGGACGAACTGCGCAGCGAGCGGATCCTGGCCTGGGGGGAAATGGCCCAGCAGGTGGCTCATGAAGTGAAGAACCCCCTCACTCCGATTCAGCTCGGAGTGCAGCACATCCGCCGGGCGTGGGACGACCGGCGTCCCGATTTCGAGGCCATCCTCAACCGGAATGTGGAAGCAATTCTTCGAGAAATCGACCGGCTGGCCGCGATCGCGACCTCCTTCTCCCGATTCGCGGCGCCCACACCTGCGGGGGTAGAGCCCCTGGAACGAGTCGTCGCGCGGGATGTCGTGGCGGACGTCCTGGATCTCTATCAGGCCGGGGAAGGGGCTGTGACCTTCAGCCTGCACGCGGAGGAGCCGCTGGTCCCGGTTTCGGCTCGGGAGGGCGAGTTGAAGGAGGTCCTCGTGAACCTCCTCGAGAATGCCCGGAATGCGCTCCCCGAGGGGGGGCTCGTTCGGGTCGAGCTCGCGCCGTTGAACGAGGATCGTGCGGTTGAACTCCGGGTCCGGGACGACGGGCCCGGTATCCCTCCCGAGATGCTGGCCCGGATCTTCGAACCGCACTTCTCGACCCGGTCGGGCGGCACCGGCCTGGGGCTTGCGATCGTGAGGCGGCTGGTCGAGTCGTGGGGGGGGCGGGTCTGGGCGGAGAGCAACCCCGGAAAAGGGACCATCCTCCGGGTCCATCTTCCGGAGTGGGGAGGTTCACCCGTTGGGGGGACTGGCGGCGAGAGGTTCACAGACTAAGTTCAAGGGTACGCCACGCGAACCACTGCTGGATCCGCGATGACCCGTCTGCGACCGACCCCCGCCTCCGGGGACAGGACCACGAAATCCCCTTCCCACACCCTTTCGAAAGAGCGCCGGCACGTCACCCCTGACGAACTCCGGGAGTGGATCGAGTGCAGTGCCTCCGCATTGACGGAACGCTGGCTCGTGGAGGTGAGGGCGCGCGGCGGCGGACTTGAGTCCGGGGTCGAACCGCTTCTCTCCGAGTTCCTGGGGCTCCTGGTGCGATTCCTTCCGGCGAGTGTGTCGGCGATCCGCGATCAGGTGGAGCCCCTGTATCAGCAGGCGGCCGAGTACTACGGGAACCTGGGAGCGATGCGTGGACTGGCGGCAGGCGAGCCGGTCGAGGAGTTTCAGCTCCTCCGCGGAGTCCTCCTCCGAGCCCTCGACGCCTCTCCGCCCGCAACGGGAAATGCAGTCCTCGGACTGAGAGAATCCCTTCACCTCCATCGCTGGCTCGATCTCGGCGTGACCTACACCTCCGTGGGCCATACCGACACCCTCTTCTTCAATCTCTACCACGGCGCGGGGGCACCCGGTGTGCCCACCTCGGCATTTCTGGACGGCGCGCGCGAGCAGGTCGATGCCCTCGGTCACGAGCTGGATCGCGTGTTCCAGTCCGAGCGCCGAGGCCGGGTGTTGACCCGGTCCTGAGCCCGGCCCTCCTCGGCTTCCAGAGCCTCGACCTCCCGACCCGTCGATGAACGAGCACAAGCCTTCCCCCGATCCTGAGCATCGACCGGTGGGCGACATGCCGAACGAGGCCTTCCGCGCCCGAGCCCGCGAGGCCGTGGAGTGGATGGCGGACTATCTGGGAGGTGTGGGCTCCTACCCGGTACTCTCACAGGTGAATCCCGGCGAGATCCGCAGCCGCCTCCCGACTGCTCCGCCGGAAGAGGGGGAGTCGTTCGATGCGATCTTCGCCGACTTCCAGGACACGATCATCCCGGGGATCACCCACTGGAATCATCCCGCCTTCTTCGGGTACTTCGCGGTGACCGGGTCCGGTCCGGGAATCCTCGGAGAGATGCTGTGCGCGGCGCTGAACGTGAACGCGATGGTCTGGCGGAGTTCTCCCGCGGGAACCGAGCTCGAGGAGCATGTACTCGACTGGATCCGGGGGCTTCTGGGACTCCCCCCGGAGTACTTCGGAGTCATTCAGGATACCGCTTCCTCTTCCTCACTTTTGGCACTGGCCGCGGCTCGTCATCGAGCATACCCCGAGGTTCGCGCCCGTGGGCTGTCCGGGCTTCCGCGCGGCCGGATCTATGCCTCGTCCGAGGCCCATTCCTCGATCGAGAAGGCGGTGATCGCGCTCGGTTTCGGGACCGAGGGGATGGCCAGGATCGAGACGGATGACGTGTTCCGGATGCGGCCCGACGCGCTCCGGGCCGCCATCGAAGCGGACCTGGCGGGGGGCGCGCAGCCGGTTGCGGTCGTGGCGACCATCGGCACCACCTCCACCACCTCCGTGGACCCGGTGCGGGAGATCGCGGACATCGCGGAAAAGTACGGGATCTGGCTCCACGTGGACGCCGCCTATGCCGGTGCGGCGGCGATGCTGCCGGAGCATCGGGTGCACTTCGACGGGTGGGAACGGGCGGACTCCATCGTGTTCAACCCCCACAAATGGCTCTTCACGCCCGTGGACTGCTCGATTCTCTACACCCGGGTTCCGGAGGTCGTCCGAAGCACGTTTTCCCTTGTCCCCGAGTACCTTCGCACGGCGGAGCAGGATCGGACCACGGACCTGATGGACTACGGGGTCGCCCTCGGGCGTCGCTTCCGTTCCCTGAAGCTCTGGTTCGTGCTCCGGTACTTCGGCGCGGAAGGGCTTCGAGCGAGGATCCGGGAGCATATCCGGATGGCGGGGGTGCTCGCGGCCGCCGTGGATGGGGCACCGGAGTGGGAGAGGATGGCGCCCACCCCGTTTTCGACCGTTGCGCTGCGCTTCGCTCCGGAGGGGAAATCCGGGGAGGATCAGGACGAACTGAACCTGGCGATCACGGATGCGGTCAACCGGACCGGCCATGCGTTCCTCTCCCACACCCGCCTCAGGGGTCGGATATCACTCCGGCTCGCGATCGGGAATCTGAGGACGCGGTCGGAGCACGTGGAACGAGCCTGGAGCCTCTTGCAGGAAGAGGCGGTCCGGCTCGGCTCGGCGTAACAGCAGCCTGCTAGAGTTCCTTCACCTCTTTCGCCAGCTCCGAGAGCGCTTCCTTCGCATCGGCGAAAAGCATCATCGAGTTCTCGTTGTAGAAGAGCGGGTTGTCGATCCCGGCGAATCCAGGGCTCAGGCTCCGCTTGATCACGATGACGCTCCGGGCGCGGTCGACGTCCAGGATGGGCATTCCTGCGATCGCGGAGTTCTCTTCGCGCGCCAGTGGATTCACGACGTCGTTCGCTCCCACCACGACCGCCACGTCCGTGCGCGGGAACTCGGGATTCACATCGTCCATGTCCAGGAGGAGGTCGTACGGGACATCCGCCTCGGCCAGGAGCACGTTCATGTGTCCAGGCATCCGGCCAGCCACCGGGTGGATGGCGAACGTGACCTTCACGCCGCGCGCCTTGAGGAGGTCGGTCAGCTTCTTCACCTCGTGCTGTGCCTGAGCCACGGCGAGCCCGTATCCGGGGACGATCACGACGGACGAGGCGTAGGCCAGAAGCATGGCCCCCTCTTCCGCGTTGGTGCGCCGGACCGTGCGGTCACCCGCATCCGCGGCCACCGCAACTCCGGTTCCACCGAAGGCCCCGAATGCCACATTCGTGAGCGACCGGTTCATGGCACGGCACATCAGATTGGTGAGGATCAGTCCGGCCGCTCCCACCAGCGCTCCGGCGATGATGAGGATCGGGTTGCCGAGCACGAAGCCCGCCGCCGAGGCCGCCAGACCGGAATAGGAGTTGAGGAGCGAGACCACCACGGGCATGTCGGCCCCGCCGATCGGGAGCACGAGAAGCACTCCCAGGAGGAGCGAGAGCCCACAGAGGATGAGCAGGGTGGTCGGATCGTGGTTTCCGAGTGCGACCCAGACCGTCGCCCCGAGGATGGACACGAAGAGGAGGGCGTTCAGGGTCCGCTGGAAGGGGTAGACCACCGGTGCGCCCGTGATGAACCCCCGGAGTTTCCCGAAGGCGATGAAGCTCCCGGAAAAGGTGACCGCTCCGACCAGAACCCCGATCGAGGCCGACCCTCCGGCGGCAATCCCCGTGGCTCCCGGGACCCCCACCCGAAAGAGCTCGGCGAGGGCGACGAGGGCGGATGCGCCTCCACCGAACCCGTTGAAGACTCCGACGAGCTCCGGCATTGAGGTCATCTGGACCGTTCGGGCGAGCACCGTGCCGATCAGCGCGCCGAGCACCATCGCTCCAGCCAGAGTGCCCCAGGTCAGAATGCTCCGATCCAGAAGGGTCACCGCAACCGCGATAAGCATGGCGGATGCGGCGAGTGCATTCCCGAATCGAGCCGTTGCGGGCGATCCGAGCTTTTTCAGGCCGAAGACGAAGAGCGCGGCCGAGAGGACGTAAGCGAGATCCATCACGTAGGGAGGCATCGGCTCAGTCCCTCCGGAACATGCGGAGCATGCGATCGGTCACCAGGAACCCTCCGACGACGTTGACCGTCGCGAGAACCACCGCGATCCCCCCGAGGATTGTGGCCCACTGCCCACCATCGCTTCCGGTTACGAGGATAGCCCCGATGAGAGAAATCCCCGAGATCGCGTTCGCGCCTGACATGAGCGGCGTGTGGAGGGTGGGAGGGACTTTCGTGATGACCTCGAATCCCACAAGCATCGCAAGTACGAAGACATAGAGTCCAAGAATCCATTCACCCACGAGAGGTCTCCCGTTGCTCGGGCGTCCGGATCCGGCCGTCGGCCGTCACCAGGATCGCGTTCAGAATGTCGTCGGCCGGGTCGAGCACGAGGGTCTCCCCGTCGAGGAGGTGGGTCAGGAGGGCCGTGAGATTGCGCCCGTACATCTCGCTGGTATGCTGGGCGACACCTGACGGAAGATCGGTCGGGGCGAGGACGGTGACGTCCGCGTGCACTACAACTTCATCGGGGCGCGAGAGCTCGCAGTTGCCGCCGGTCTGGCCCGCCAGGTCCACGATGATCGAGCCCCCCTTCATCCCTTCGACCATGGCCCGGGTGATGAGGCGCGGGGCCGGCTTCCCCGGGATCTGAGCGGTGGTGATGACCACGTCCGCCTTCGGGACGTGCTCACCGAGGAGCTGCATCTGCGCTTCCTTCTCGTCTGTCGAGAGCGCGCGGGCGTACCCGCCGGCTGCTTCCGCTTCTCCGGGAAGCTCGGCCTCCACGAAGGTCGCGCCGAGGCTCCTCACCTGCTCGGCCGCGGCCGCGCGCACATCGTATCCATGCACGACCCCGCCCAGTCGCCGTGCCGTGGCAATCGCCTGCAGTCCCGCGACCCCGGCTCCGAGGATGAGAACGCGGGCCGGGG
>JBGTMU010000113.1:0-4592 GCA_041743405.1 Longimicrobiales bacterium
CATGTCGCACACCGGGCGGCGCCCACGAAGACGGCTCGGCCGCGCCCGGCTGCCGCCCGATCGAAACTCCCCTCCGCCGGCCGCGGCGCCTGCAGCCCCAGTTGATACTCCTGAAGTGCAGGCAGCTTCGACGATACCAGGTCGGGCGGATTGGAGACGCTCACACCCGTCCGCGGTTCGTCGAACGAGCCGTGCCCATGGATCTGCGTCACAGCCACGTAGCGATTCCAGTAGGAAAGGTCGTCCCCGTCGCCCGTGTACGTCACCAGGTGCACACCCCGGAGGCCATATGCCGGAGGAATGACCACGGGACCATTGATGCCATCCAGATTGAAGCGCGGATCGTATCGACCCGGCCCCCACGAAGCGTAGACCGCGCGCTGGGCGTCCGAAAGCGCGGGGGATAACGCGATGATCGCGCCGGGATCGAGGTCGAGATTGGGCCATCCATCGAGCCGGTGGCCAATCCCCGGCGCAAACGAATTGTCCACGGTACTGTGGCAGAGCGCGCAGGTCACCCCCACCGTGGTGAGCGTGCCCTCGGCATTGACCTCACCGACCAGTCCCACCACAGCGCCGAGACTCAGCAGCGCCACAGTCGTCGCGGGATCGTCGAGGTCCACGGTGCCCGCCTGCAACCCCGCGCGCAAAGCGGACGGCAGCGCCTCGACGTCAACCTTGAGGCCGACCTGCAGCGCCACGGCCGGGCTCACGCTCCCGGCGATCACCTCATGAATCCGCAGGGTGTCGGTCCAGAAGGTCTCGTTGCCGAAGGTGTCGAAGCGGAAGATTGTGCGCCCTGCGGCCGCTTCGGCTGGTGCACTTCCGCGGGCCAGCTCCGGTTGCGGCGTGGTGCCCGCGGGTCCGTTACAGGCGGTCAGGATCGTACCGGCCAGTAGCCGCAGGATCCACGATTGCATGGTCATCGTGTCCTTCACTCGTCTGGGGTCGGCCCCACGCTCCGGGGCTGTCTGCTCTTCCTGCCTCTGCGCCCGACAGCGTAACGATAGCGAAGCCGCCGAGCCCGAACCATCGCCTGAACGGAGGATCCAGCGCTCGTTCGAAGGGACCAGGACCTCTGCCCCTGCGAGCGGCGACATCCTCGGAATCCTCCGCGATTCGCTCGGGATTGAGACCGCCGGAAGGGTGCCATGGCCGGACCGTCACTGACCCCGTTGGGGCGCAGGTCATGGTGACCCTGCGGAAGCCGCTGTTGGACAGGTAACGCAGCGCGACCTGCATGCGCGGCGCGATCCAGGTCCTGTCCCCCCTTGGCCCTGTCTTGAGCCGGGCCCCAAGCTCCTTGATTGAGGGTAGACTAAACCGTAAAGTAGCCGCACCTGAGATCGCCCCGGCACCGGGCACACCTTCCGGCTTACCCTCGAGCAGAGGCTTCAGCGGGGGGGGGGAGCGTCACGTTCCTGGAGCTGGGCGCGGTGTTCTGAGCGGTCCAGCCCGAGGAGGAGACCTCAAATGAGCGAGCATACGATCGAGCTGGTCTACTCGGATGGATGCCCGAACGCGGAGCCGACCCGTGCAAACCTGCGTGCCCTGGTGTCCGATGGATCCTGGCGGGAATGGAACCTCTCGTCCGCCGATACACCGGAACGGTTCCGGAGGTATGGATCTCCCACGGTGCTCGTCGACGGCCGGGACGTGACCGGTGATGGCGAGGGCACCAGTGCCATGGCCTGTCGGGTCGACGGCGCACCGTCGAGGGAGGTGCTTCGAAAGGCACTGGCGAAATCCCCTGGGTCATGAGGCCGTCTGGGGAGGGTGGGGGCGTCGCCACCTGAAACCGCCGAACGAAACAGGGCCCGTGCCAGGGCATTCCAGTGGTGGCTACGGCCCGTCTGTGGCACCCCCGGTCGATCCCTGAGGGCTGTCCCACGGCGTCGGGGGCCGGTGCGAGGCTCGGCTCCCCGGTGTGGAGAGGAGGCTGACCGCGGGTGCGAGGATGATGTCGCCTTGCCGCAGGGTGGGGTGCGGCTTGGGCGTGAACCCGGAAACGGTTCAAGGTGAGCCGGGGTATCGGGATCAGCGTCGCCGTCTCCGTTCGAATCATCCTGCCTTCCTCCTTCGCCCCGCACAGCCATGACGCTACTCCTGCTCTACGTAGCCCTCGCCGTCGGCGTCTCCTTCCTGTGCTCGGTCATGGAAGCGGTGCTCCTGAGCATCACGCCGAGCTACGTGGCTGCGCTGGAGGACGAGGACGCCGCTGCCGGAGGTCGCATCCGCAAGCTGAAGGAAGACATCGACCGGCCCCTCGCCGCGATCCTGACCCTCAACACGTTTGCACATACGCTCGGCGCGGCCGGCGCGGGGGCACAGGCCACCATCGTCTTCGGGAACGCCTATATCGGCGCGTTCTCCGTCGTCCTCACGCTCATCATCCTCGTCGCGTCGGAGATCATCCCCAAGACGCTCGGCGCCATCTACTGGCGGCAGCTCGCGAGTCCCGTCGCCCGCCTGCTCAAGCCGACGATCTGGATCCTCTACCCTCTCGTCGTCCTCTCGCAGGCCCTCACGAAACTCCTGGCGCGCGGCGCCAAGGAGGCCCGGGTCAGCCGAGCCGAGCTGGCCGCACTGGCCCGGCTCGGCGTTGAAGAGGGGGTCTTCGAGAAGCAGGAGTCGCGGATCCTGCAGAGCCTGTTCCGGTTCAACGAGCTCACGGCGCGCGACGTCATGACGCCACGGACGGTGATGGTCGCCTTCCCGGAGAACACCCCGCTCCAGGAGATCGCCGACCGCGACATTCCTTTCTCGCGCATCCCCCTCTTCGAGCGCGACCGCGACCACATCACCGGGTTCGTCCTCAAGAGCGACCTCCTCGAAGCCCTGGCCGACGACCGCCACGACATCACGGCTGGTGAGCTCAAGCGGCCGATCGTGACGGTGCCGGACACCCTTCCACTCCCGCGGCTCTTTGATCGGCTGCTCGAACGCCAGGAGCACATCGCCATCGTCGTCGGCGAGTACGGCGGGACGGCGGGGCTCGCGACGGTTGAGGACGTCGTCGAAACCCTGCTCGGGCTCGAGATCGTGGACGAGGCCGACACCGAGCACGACATGCAGGCTGCGGCGCGCGACCAGTGGCGCAAACGGGCCCTGCGCCTCGGACTCCTCGATGAACAGGGGAACGAGGCCCACGTGCGGAAAGAGCGGAAGGCGGGCATCGAGCTCGGGCTCACCGGAGGCGTGGCCCCCGCTACTACGGATACCGCTGACGGTCCCCGGCGGGGGCCCGGAGGGTTCCCGCTGAGCACACCGGAGTAGCCGTGACTCGCCCCGGCAGCCAGCGCAAGTGGCTGACCTTCACGGAAACCGGTGAACCCGTGGGCGAGGAGGCTGCTCGGCAGAGCCTTTCCAATTGAATCTCCCACGCCTACCGTGGGGAGCCCTATCCCACCGGGATCCGAGCATCAGGCTTTGAAGTTCCCACATTCCTCAGGAGAACAGAATGATCCCCAGCACGGAAATCGGCACCTCGAAAAGAAGGCATCTAGCCTCCACCCTCGCCGCGTTGGCCTTTCTAGCCGCATGCGGGGATATACCCACGGACGCGACGGCGCTGAGCGAAACCTCGCCTGCCTTCGGCCACACGGCCGAGCAGCAGGCTTTTGCCAGCGGCAGCGATGCCGGGAGCGCAGGTCAGTTCGGTCAGATCGCTGCGGCGAATGGTGGCAAGGTCGACATCTGTCACGTCCGTGGAAACGGTGGCTACAGCCTTCTGAGCGTCAGCGCAACCGCAGTGCCTTCCCATAAGGCGCACGGCGACCTGGTGGTCGGCGTCGACGCCGACGAGAATTGCCAGGTGGGGTCCGGCAACAGTGCGCCAGTCGCCTTCGACGGGCCGGCGGGGTTCATCGTTGAGAACCCCGAGACGTGGCCATTCGGTTTCGGCCAACTGGTGGCGACGGACGCCGATCCGGGAGACGTGCTGACCTACAGCATTGTCCCCGGCTCCATTCAGCCGTCCTCGGCCGTGATCACCCTCGATCCGGAGACGGGAGAGTTCACGGACTTCTGCATCGGCGAGTTCTGGGCGGACGACCCGTACCTGGGCACGCCCTACGAGGCGCAGTTCGGCCAGTTCCAGTGGCAGGCCAACGATGGAACAGCGAACAGCAACGTCGCCACCCAGACGATTCTCTGCTTCATCTGAGCGGGTAGCGAACCACGCGTCCCTTCGCCTGACTGGGCAGGAAGCTCCGGCGTCGGAGCCTGTGTGGGCACGTTGAGAACTCATTGAGAGCCGGGTGGAGCCAGTCGCGGCTCCCCCGGCTCTCAGTGCGCGGGGCATGCCCCGATGAAGCTCTCGTGCGGCCTCAGGGTATGCGGACGCTTCGACGGGGCGGCGCCCTGCGTGGAGCGGACCATGAGGGGGAGAGCCTCCTGGGAGTTCGCCAACTGTTTGACTGGGCCAGCCGTCCCGTCGAACCTCCTCCCGTCACGGACGCGCTGCCGCCATGATAGGCATCCGCCGGGATCAACTGCGCCGCCGCCGTATCGCGCGGCTCCGCGGCGGCGTTGGTCCCGGAAACCGGGACGAACCCCGCCACCGATGGTGTCACGGGCTCGCCCCGCCGATG
>JBGTMU010000114.1:0-44461 GCA_041743405.1 Longimicrobiales bacterium
GCCGCCCTGCGCGCTCCAGTCCGCGCCCTCTCGAAAGAGTGCGTCGCTCGCGGCCTCCACCGCGCGCATCAGCAGCACACCGACTTCGGCCGGGAGTCGACCGCGGAGCTCGTACATCCCATTCTCATCCGGGTAGATGGCGAGGCGCCGGCGGCGATAGCGGCGGCGCTCCTGGTCTGCCTCCTCTCCCCGGCTCAGTTCGTTCCAGCTCCGCCCGAGCCGCTCCACTTCGGCCGCCGTGTTCATCCGCGCGAATTCGAGCAGCTCATTCTCCGAGTCGGGGGTCGCGAATCGGGTGAGAGCCCGGACCTTCGAGAAGCTCAGCTCGCCCCGGGCCATGGAGGCCGCGATTCGGGGAAGGAGTTCCAGCGCCCTCGCGCTCCGGACATGTTCACGGGCGGTGCGGGGGTCCATCCCGGTCCGCATCTGAAGCCATTCGGCGCAGCCCCGGTAGCCGCCTCGCTTCCACCCTCCCAGTCGGTCAAACTCCGCAATTCGCGTGAGCATCTCGTGTGTGGCAGCGTGGATCTGGGCAGCCAGTACCGCGATCTCGTCACCCAGCGTTTCCAGTGCGTCTTCGTCCGGAGCCGGGTCGGGCTGGGTGCCCGGTTCCGCGTCACCCCACTGCGGGCCGGTCTCCCGAACCAGGGGAAGTGTTCGCGCTTCGACCGCCGTCCATCCACCATTCGCATACCCCATGATTCCCTCCATCCAAAGCCGCGATAATGACTTACAAAATATAATCATGGGTTTGGCGGCCTCCGGAATGGGAGCTATCGGCCCTCAAACAAGCTCGACACCCCTTCGGATCCACCCCGACATGACGAAGCACCTCCTACGCGGCCCCAGACCCATGCATACGGGCGATCGGAGGGGATCTCGGGCATCGACCTTCCTGCACGCCCAAAACCCGTCCATAGCAGAATGGGCCAGATCGATGGGGGTGGCAGCCCATCGCCCTCCATGATTTCGTCCCAGCGCACGATGTCGTCCGCATTCTGGCGATCCGACATCAGAGGGAAGCGGGGTTTCCAGGGGAGGGGGCGGGGCCGGGAGGGAAGCGGTAGCGCGTCGGCACCTCCGCCACCCGCCAGGGATTGTCCCAGGCCCAGCCCGAGGTGACTTTCTTCGAGCCACCCACTATCGATCCGGGAAACCTCTCAGATCCGCCAACCCCGGGGACTCCAGAACCCATGACCCTCAACACCCTCCGCACCCGCCTCTCGGAAGTGGACCGCACCATCATCGAGGCGATGGCCGAACGGCAGGCCCTCGTCGCGGAGATCGGCAACCGAAAACTCGCCGGAGGCCGCCCGCTCCGGGACTTCCAGAGAGAGAAGGAAGTCCTGGAGGCGGTGCGCCTTCACGCCGAGGGGCTGGGTCTCCCGTCCCATCTCGCCGAGGAAGTCGTCCGGGCCCTCATTCGCGCCTCCCTCGAGCAGCAGGAGCAGGCGCGCGTGAGCGCCACCGGCGGCGGGTCGGGGCGGCGCGCCCTCGTCATCGGGGGTGCCGGCAAGATGGGCCGGTGGTTTGCCGACTTCCTGGACGCTCAGGGGTACGCCGTGGAAATCAGCGACCCGGCTGGTCCGGTGGAGGGGTACGGCTTCCTCCCGACCGACGGCTGGGAATCCGGCACGCCGCTGACCCACGACATCATCGTGGTGTCTGCCTCACTGACCGCCTCGGCACAGATTCTCCACCGCCTCGCCGAGCTCGCCCCTCTCGGACTCATCTTCGATGTGGGGTCCCTCAAGTCCCCCCTTCGGCAGGGGCTCGCCGCGCTGGCTGCCGCTGGCTGTCGAGTCACCTCGATCCACCCCATGTTCGGCCCCGACACCCGCCTCCTCTCTGGGCGCCACGTCCTCTTCTGCGACGCGGGCCACCCGGAGGCCACGGCGGAAGCCCGGGCCCTTTTCGACTCGACGATGGCCGAGCAGATCGAAATGCCGCTTTTGGAGCACGACCGCCTCGTCGCCTACGTCCTCGGGCTCTCCCATGCTCTGAACATCGCCTTCTTCACGGCGCTGGCGGAGAGCGGGGAAGCGGCACCCGCGCTGCAGCGGCTCTCCAGCACCACCTTCGACGCACAGCTCGAGGTGGCGAACCGCGTGGCACACGACAACCCTCATCTCTACTTCGAAATCCAGGCCTTGAACGACCATGGAGAAGAGGCGCTCGCCGCACTGGAGGATGCCGTTGCAAAGGTGACCCGGAGCGTGCGTACCGGCGACGAGTCCGCCTTCATCCGCCTGATGGAGGCTGGCCGCCGCTACATGGACGCGCGCGGGTAAAAGCGCTCCCCCCCTTACGAAATCACCCTCTCCGCCGTACGCTGATCTCCTCGATCAACACGGGTCGACGCCGTGACACCGCGCCACCGAGGAGACCGCACCATGAGAAGCAAAGCAAGACACGGACTTCTGTTCGCCGCACTCGGGCTCTGGCTCGCGTTGCCCACAGGGGCCGATGGACAGGAACGCAGGTTCCCGGACCCCTTCCCGTCGACGTACCAGCCCTTCGCTTCCCAGACCACCCTCCTTCAGAACGCGACCATTCTGACAGGCGATGGACAGAGGATCGAAGGTGGATCGGTCCTCATCCGTGACGGGCGGATCGCCGAAGTCGGCCCGAACCTCGCAGCTCCGAGCGGGGCACATGTGGTCGATGCCACCGGGATGTGGATCACCCCCGGCATCATCGACACGCATTCCCACCTGGGGAATTACCCTTCTCCGGGGATCGCGTCACAGCAGGACGGAAACGAGCTCACCGACCCGAACACGGCCGAGGTCTGGGCCGAGCACGGCGTCTGGCCGCAGGACCCGGGGTTCGGCCACGCCCTCGCGGGCGGCGTCACCTCTCTCCAGATCCTTCCCGGATCGGGGAATCTCTTCGGAGGAAGGGGCGTCACCCTCAAGAACGTCCCATCGCGCAGCGTGCAGGGGATGAAGTTTCCGGGCGCGCCGCACTCGCTCAAGATGGCCTGCGGCGAGAACCCGAAGCGGGTCTACGGGGCACAGGGCGTGTCCCCTGCCTCCGCCATGGGGAATGGGGCCGGGTACCGGATGGGGTGGATCGCGGGGCAGGAATACCTCGCGCGCTGGCAGGCCTGGTGGGACGGGGGTTCGGATCCGGCCGAAATGCCGGAACGGGATCTCCAGCTCGAAACCCTCGCCGCCGTCCTCGTCGGGGAGATCCGGATCCACAACCACTGCTACCGCGGCGATGAGATGGTCAACATGATCAACATCGCCAACGAGTTCGGATATTCGATCGCTTCCTTCCATCACGCGGTCGAAGCCTACAAGGTGCGCGACTACCTGGCCGAGAACGACATCTGCGCGTCGATGTGGGGGGCCGGTAACTGGGGCTTCAAGCTGGAAGCCTACGACGGGATCGAGGAGAACGTCGGGCTGGTGCACGAAGCCGGTGCCTGCGCAATCGTGCACTCCGATTCCCCCGTCGAAATCCAGCGGCTGAACCAGATGTCCGCCATCGCCATGCGGGCGGCCGCCGAGGAGGGGATCATGATCACCCCTGAAGAAGCGATCGCCTGGATCACCCTCAACCCCGCCATCTCCATGGGAATCGATGGGGAAACGGGATCGCTCACGCCGGGGAAGGCGGCCGACCTCGTACTCTGGACCGGGGATCCGTTCTCGGTCTACAGCCACGCACAGCTCGTCTACATCGACGGCGCCCTCATGTATGACCGGGCCGCGCCGGACCCGATCCTCTTCGGGGACTTCATGGTTGGCCACAACTCGGAGGTGGGACGATGAACCGCGCGATCCTCACACTCGCAACCCTCGCCGCCTTCGGCACCCTCGCGACCCCCGTGCTCGCGCAGGAAACCATCGCGATCACGAACGCCGAGATCCACGTTCGAGGAGGTCAGCACATCCCGAATGGCACGATCGTGCTTCAGAACGGCCGGATCCTGGCGGTGGGATCGAACGTTCAGATCCCCGCAGGTGCCCGGATCATCGACGGCACCGGGAAGATCGTCACTCCGGGACTCATCGACTCGAGTTCGCAGGTGGGGCTCGGCGAAATCGGCGGGCAGTCGCCCGGAACCCAGGACGGCTCCACGAGCCTGAGCGACCTCGGAGCCACCTTCAACCCGATCCGCGCCGTGAACCCGGAAAGCTCCCACATCCCCGTCACCCGGATCCGGGGGGTGACCACGGCCGTGCTCCGTCCGGGAGGCGGGCCCCTCTTTGACGGGGCCGGTGGGGTGATCTCACTCGACGGCACCCGGGTCTCCGAGATGATTCTCCGCGAAACCGCAGCCCTCTACACCGCACTCGGCGAAGGCGGATCGGGGAGTGAAGGGGGCGGGTCGCGCGCGGCCCTCCGGATGCGAATGCATGATGCACTCTGGGATATCCGCGCGCACATGCTGAACGCTGATGACCCGGAGGAAGAGGGCGAGGAGGATGAGGAAGAGGATGCCGAGACCGATCCCCTGCGCGAGGGCGGACGCTCGAATCTGAACGAGCGGAACCGCGACGCACTCGTCCCGATCCTCCGCGGCGAACTTCCGCTGGTTGTCTCGGTCAACCGGTTGAGTGACATCCACATGGCGCTCGAGCTCCAGGCCGAGTTCGGCTTCCGGATGGTGATCCAGGGGGGCGATGAGGCATGGCGGGCCGCAGATGAGCTCGCTCGCGCCGGGGTGGCCGTGATCGTGAATCCCACGGGCAACCTGCCAAGCACCGACGGGCTCGGCGCCACGATGGCGAACGCAGGAATTCTGGCGAACGCCGGGGTGACCGTGCTCTTCCAGGGCGGCCGCTCGATAATGCATCAGGCGGGGCTTGCGATCGCCAACGGAATGCCCCGCGCGGCTGCGGGAGACGGGGTCTCGCTCGCCGCAGCCGAAGTCTGGGGAATCGCCGATCAGGTGGGGAGCCTCGAGGTCGGGAAGCGGGCCGACGTGGTAATCTGGTCCGGTGACCCCTTCGAACTCTCCACCTCCGTGGAGTACCTCTTCATCGGCGGCCGCGAGATCCCGGACGATTCGAGGCAGGAGCGGCTCTTCGAGCGTTACCGGAATCTGGAGCGCTATCGCACCATCGGAGGTGGCACGCCCTGACAGGAAACGCGGCCATGTCAGTCTTTCAGACCCCGTTCGTCCGCAAGTACCTGATTCCGGGAGCGGTCTTCCAGTCGGTGCTTGTGGGCGGCGGGTACGGGACGGGACGTGAAATCGTGGAGTACTTCACGCGCTTCGGAGCCGGGGGCGGGGTGCTCGGCCTGGGCGTGACCGCCCTCTCGGGACACTGTTCGTGGTATACCTCGTGACGCTCTTCGGGACCCTTGTCGAGACGGGGGTCGGCTTCATCCAGGGCACCATCGAACGGATCGACGCGGTGCGGGTCGAAGCGAACGCTCCACCCCTTCCCCGTCTCACCCGCGGTGCGCTTGCCGCGGGAGGAATCGCGCTCTCGGCTTCCCTCGCGACATTCGGAATCATCGCCCTCATCGCCGAGGGATACGGAATGCTGGCCTGGGGTGCGTTCGCGGTCTATGTGCTGCCGGTGCTGTCCGTCGGGGTGTGGATGATCCGGCGGGCCGATCGAGATGCGGCTGGCGCGGCGGCCGGGTAGCAGCGGGCCCGCGCCGCTCTCCCCCGGGCCGGGAGCAGGTGCTACCTTGCCTTCCGCCGCGCCCCAGTGTTCGGACACGCCCCCGGAACCCGGATTGGAAAATGACTGCTCTCGCCCGCGCACTCCGCATCGCCCTCATTCTCCTTCCGGCATCGTTGGCTATGCCCGCGCCTGCACTGGCTGAGTCAGCGACTGCCGACACCCTGCAGCTCCGGATCACCCCCGAGCACATGGTCCTTCCCCACATGGGCGAAGGGCTCCTGCGGCTCGATGTCGCAGGTCCGGCCGGTGCCACCCTCCCCGAAGGCCCGCTGGTGTGGCACTCCCAGAACCCGGAAGTGGCTATGGTCGGGGCCGGAGGCGAGGTGCGGGCCCGTTCCGCCGGGCTCACCCGGATCTCGGTCGTGGTCCGTGGGCAGGTGGTGATGGCCACGGTCGAGGTCCTGCCGGCCACCCC
Organism: Longimicrobiales bacterium; assembly: GCA_041743405.1. GTDB lineage: Bacteria > Gemmatimonadota > Gemmatimonadetes > Longimicrobiales > Gaopeijiaceae > JBGTMU01. The sequence continues at coordinate 6,070 of JBGTMU010000114.1, forward strand.
GGATCGACTGGAACTCAGCCTTCCCGGAGGAACCCTCTTCGCCGGGGCCAGCGCGCCTCTGCGGGTGGACGCGTTCGGAAGCGACGGCACCGCGGTCGATCCGGGTACGCTGCGGTTCGCATCCGCGTCACCCGATGTCGTTCGTGTGGACCCGGATGGGAGGGTTCACGGCCTCGCTCCGGGTCGCGCGGAGGTCGAAGTGGTGACGGGCGATGTGCGAGGCACGCTTGCCGTTGCGGTAGCCGAGAATCCGGGGCTGGAGTTGAGCCTCGAGGTGGGTGGAACCACCGTCCGTACAGGCGATGTGCTTCGCATGAGGCTCAGGAGCCGCCTCCCCTCGGGGAGTGAGGGCCCCGAACTCTACCCGGCGTGGAGCGTGAGCCGCGCCGGCGCTTCCATCCACCCTGAAGAGAGCGAGGGCGTGTTCGTGGCCGAGGAGCCCGGGCAGTACCGGGTCACCGCAACTCTGGGTGACGGGGCGTCGCGGAGCGCCCTCGTCGAGGTGGCGCCCAGGGAGCAGGCCGCGCTCATCACCCTCACCGGACGCGGCACCCTCGATGGCCACCACTCCGGCGACATGTGGGTTTTCGAGGGCGTGGACGGGCGCGACTATGTCTACATTGGCACCTTCCAGCATGACTGGATGAAGGTGTTCGACGTCACGGATCCGACCCAGCCCATCCTCACCGACTCGGTCTGGATGGACGCGCGCCGGATCAATGACGTGAAGGTGCATGCGAGCACGGAACTGGTGGTCGTGACCCGCGAAGGCGCTTCGAACCGGCGGAACGGCATCGTGATTCTCGACACCCGCGATCCGGCTCACCCCCGGATCCTCTCCGAGTACAGCGAGACGGTTACCGGAGGCGTGCACAACGTCTGGATCGAGGGCGACCTGATCTATGCCTGTCACAACGGAACATCCGATATCCACATCATCGACATCTCTGATCCGGCAAACCCGCGGGAGGTCGGAAGATGGGGACTCGATCGGGAGAGCAAGTCCCTGCACGACGTCATCGTCCAGGACGGGTACCTTTACGCTTCGTACTGGGACGACGGGCTCGTGATGCTCGACGTGGGGGCTGGCACGCATGGCGGCACTCCAACCGAGCCCGCCTTCGTGAGCCGGTACAGCTATCCACAGGGCCACACCCACACCGCGTGGCGCGATGGCCGGTACCTTTTCGTCGGCGATGAGATTTTCCCGATGGACTGGGACCCCAACCGGGCGATCGAGGCGCGCGGATACATCCATGTGCTCGACATGATCGACCCGGAGAACCCGGTGGAAGTCGCCCGCTACGAAGTGCCCGAGGCTGGCGCCCACAACGTCTGGGTGGAAGACGACATCCTCTACGTCGGCTACTACCAGGCCGGGCTCCGGGCCGTCGACATCTCGGGTGAGCTGCGGGGCGATCTCTACCGGCAGGGGCGCGAGCTCGCGGTCCTGAAGACGACCGACGCGAACTCGATGGCTCCGAACTGGCCCATGACCTGGGGCGCGCAGCCGCACAAGGGATTCATCTTCTCGTCCGACCTGAACTCCGGGCTCTGGGTGACCCGGCTGGAGCTGGGGCCGCGAGTGGTGTTCTGACTCAGGGCAGCGCCATCGACGCGGCTCCCGCGAGGAGAAGGAGCGTCCACATTGCCGCCATCATCACGACCCAGCCGATCACGGCCGTGAGGATCGCCTTCCCTGTTCCGAAGTCGAGCGCTTCGCGAAGGGCGACGATCCCGCAGACGAGGATCCAGACGCCCACGATCAGCCGGGTCAGAATCCCGAACCCGGGCACCATCGCAATGACATAAAGCACCCCGGGTGCCTGCGCGAAGCCGAGCGCACGGAGCAGCTCACCCCAGGTGGCCGTCCCGCCCAGCAGCTTGTCGCCCACGAGATAGGTCACGGCAGACCAGACGAGCCAGCCGACGATCGCCGAGACCACGCCGGCGAGCATTCCGGTGCTCCCCCCCTCGATCCCGCCGATGGCGGAGCACACCGCGACGATGGCCACCACCCCCGCGGCCTGTCCCGTGGCCGAGGTATCATGTTCAACTTCGTTGTAGATGGCTGAATCGATGCGGGCGGCGCCGATCATTCGCTGCGTGAAGGAATGCTTCGTCATGAATGACTCCGGAAGGTTGGGAACAGGGGGGAAGGCCGCGCTCAGCGGCTTCCAGGACTCAATACCGCCGTCGTATAAACGAAGTCGCCGATCTCCGAATCGTCATCGTTCGCCGCAACCCCCGCAGCGTGGAATATCACTGCGACCCGGCCATCCGCCGGGGCCACCCAGTCCACGCGCCAGAAACCCGATCCATCACTCGCGAGTTCCACTCCGTCATAGGTGTGATGCACGAACTGGATGTCGCGCGAGACAAGGATTGCGACCCTTCCCCCGCTGGCATCCGTCAATTCGAAGCGGCCGACCTGCTCCCCGGTTTCGGGATCGCGGGCCGAGAGCTGGAATCCCCCCGCCCGCATCCCTTCGCGCATGATCTGAACGGAGAACGGGTAGCGCTCGCCAGCCACGGCCTCGTCGGGCACCCCCGAAATCTCGACGCTCCCTCCCGGCCCATTCTCATCCGAACCGAAATGACACGCCGCGCATGAATCCTCTCCGAACCCTCCGGTCACTCGGGCCGGAGGGCCGTCCTTGTAGTGCGAATGGAGCGGTACACCCCCGGCCATCACGGCGGGCGTGAGGACGGCAAGGACGATCATCCCCGCCCTGAAGCTGGACGGCATCAGGGGAGCAGGGGGCGCGTGGCGATCCTTCCCACGAAGTTCGCATCGGTCCCGAACCACATCGTTCCGGATGGGGCGTGGAACATCATGTGGCGGATGTTGTGGCTGACTTCGTTCACGGAGAAGAACTCCTCGGTCGCGGGATCAAACCCCACCAACTGCTTCTCCGGGCCGGTTTCCGAGAGCCAGAGTCGCCCGCGGTCGTCCTTCGTGAGGGCGTAGGGGCGGGAGCCGGGCCCCCCGGGGGTCTGCCACTCGCGCACCTCCCGGGTCTCGGGATCGATCCGCCCGAGGAAGCCGCGCGGCTCATCCACATACCACACGGCTCCATCCGAAGTGACTTCGATTCTGCGGGAGCGTGACGTCTCATCGGCCTTCTCGAAGAGCGTCACCTCCATGCTGGCCGGGTCTACGCGGGCCACATACCGCGTGTTGAAGAGAGAAACCCAGGGGTAACCGTCCTCGTCGATCACGATCCCGTAGGGGCGTGCCGGAGATTCGAAGGGGGTAATGAGCTCCACCTCACCCGTCTCCATGTCGAGCCGCCCGATCCGGCTGGCCTGCTGGGAGGTGAACCAGATGTTCCCCTGCCCGTCGAAAATGAGGGTGTGAGGGTCACGCGCCTCGCCGGTCATGAAGATCGTGGCCTCACCCGTCGCGGGATCCAGGCGACCGATCCGGCCATTCCGGTTCCCGGCGTACCACACCATGCCGGCGTCATCCACGATCAGGTTGTGCGGGTTGGTTCCATCCTCGATCTCGTACTGGCGGAGCTCGTCCGAGCCCGGATCCAGGTAGGCGATGTAATTCCCGGCCTGGCCCACGAACCAGACGCGGCCATCCGGCCCCACGTAAGGATCGCGGGTGCGCCCCCCGAACTCGACCGCCCATTCGCGGAGTTCGGGGGTGGTCGCGATCGGAGCCTGTGCGAGTGCGGGCAGCGGCACGATGAGGGCAGCGGCGAGCGCGGCGGGAAGGAGCTTGGCCATGGGGTTCTCCGAGGGGCGTTGGGGGTACCCCTAATCATGGATCCGCAGGGCCGAGCGGCGCAAGCAATGTCGCTCAGAGGCGTCGGAGCAACTCGATCACCTTCTCCGGATCCCCGTTCGTCGCAAACGCGATCCGCCCTTCCCCGTCCACGATGTAGACGAGCGCGGGATGGACGATGTCTCCCGTCCTGAGATCCCGCTCCCGGGCGATGTTCCACCCGTCGAGAACCCCTTCCACCGCGTCCACTTCCCCGGAAAGGACGTGTGCGCCCTCCCCCGTGAGTTCCCAGCTTTCGGCGATCGTGGGGAGCCGCGTGGGAAGATCCCGCCACGGATCGAGCGTGATCACGATCAGGGCTGGATCGAGCTCCGGCACTCCCGCGCGAGCCGTGAGTGCCCGCTTCACCACGATCGGGCAGATCGTGGCGCAGTGGCCGAAGGCGAAGGTCACGAGCACCGGCCGCCCCGCGTACCGGTCCAGATCGACGATCTCGCCGAATTGATCCACGAGCCCGAGCGGAGGCGCCTCCAGATCGAGGCGTGGCCAGTCGTCGACCGACAGGACGTCGTTGAGCGACGACGCCGACCGCTCGAGAAGCGACCCATAACCCCGTTCCACCTCCAGCGCACTCGCGACCCGGGCAGCCGACGCACCCAGGCCGAGCACCAGGAGCGTCACTCCGGCACCCAGCGCGACCTTCCCCCCGAGCGACCGTGCCATCGAAGCGATTCCGCCCCGCAGCGCTTCCCCCCAGATGAGGTGAAGCATCACGAGTAGCCCGAGCGGCTGGCCTATCATGAGCGCCCACCCGGTCCCGTCGGGGAGCCCCCCGCGAGGCGCGCCGAAGCACACCTCGCGGGTCCGGACCAGCCACTCAGCGCTCCCTGCGTCGGTGGGCCAGAGCGCGAGCGCCCACCATCCCGCCGCGATCAGGAACACGAGACCGAGGGCGAGGACGGCGGTCCCCTCCCTGGCCCCGACGAACGTTGGAGTCGAGCTGCTCACCCCACTTTCCACACGAAGCTGAGCAGCATCCAGTTCGCGAAGTAGTAGGTGATGAAGGCGGCGAGGAAGATGAACACGAGCACGACGGTTCCGGGGGCCGTGCCGAGCTTCCCGGATGCGAGCTGCAACTGCTTCCCTTCCGCATCCAGGCGATGCTCAGGCGGGGAAATGATCCCCTGCGGCACATTCGTACCCCTTTCACCCTCCGGAATCTTCTTCCCGAAGAAGACCGACCAGACGGTAATCAGGATGTAGGCCCCACCCCCCACCGCTCCGATCAGGCCGCCCACGGCCATAACCCCGATGATGAGATCCACCGCGGGCGAATAGGCCACGTCGAAGGGCGCCCCTGCATAGGTCGCGTCCCAGAGCCGGCGCGGCACCCCGAAGGTCCCGGCAAACGTCATCGCCATCGAGAAAATCACCATCCCCCCGGCGAAGAGGTACGGCTGGATCTTCGCCAGTGGCCAGAACGCGACCTCCTTCCGGAAGATCAGCGGGATCACATAGTACGTGACGCCCATGAAGGCCATCGCCGTGCCGCTCACCACGGTGGCGTGGAAGTGCCCCGGGATGCGGAGCGTGTTGTGCGCGATGATGTTGATCTGCTCGGTGCCGAAGGTGACTCCAGTGATGCCTCCGACAAAGCCGAACACGACCACCGAGAGCGCCATCGAGCTGAACCCGGGGTCACCCCAGGGAGCCCGCTTGAGCCAGCCGAACATTCCCTGGGTGTAGCCGCGAAGCCGCTGCCCCATTTCGATCCCGGCCGGAACCGTGAAGCCGTGGATCATCGAGGCGAGCACGGCGAGGTACATGAAGTAGCTCGTGTTCCAGACCTTCCACGCGGCGCCGAAGCCGGGGTCCACGAGGAGGTGATGGGCCGAGGCCATCGAAATGAAGAGGATGTAGAGGACGAAGGCAGTCCGGCTCACCTTCTCGTTCAGCACGACCCCGCCCACGGTCATCGCCGCGAGGAAGTACCAGATCGAGACCATCGCGGCCACGTTGATCTGCTGGGACGAGTGCCCGAGCCCCCACCAGATCAGCCTGTAGACCTGTGGATCCACCTCCATGAGGCCGATGGACCAGAGGAAGGTGGGGATGTAGATCGCGGCCCCGTGCACCAGGGTGATGACCGCGATGATCGCGGCCGTGAGCGCACCGAAGGTGACAAGGGGAACCGACCCCTCGTACGTCTTTTCCCTTTTCGCGACGACCATGATCCCGAAGAAGATCCCCACCACGATGAGCGCCCCGACCGCGAAGAAGATCACCCCCAGGTAGTAGAGGGGGTGGGCCTTGAGCGGAACGTACGAGGTGAAGAGCACGTCGGCCCGCCCGGTCCACATCGTCCACTGGACCATGAGCGCGCCGATCACCATGAGCCAGAACGCACTCCATGCGGTTCTTGGCGCCGGCACCCTGCAGTTGAGAAGCACGGCTCCTGCGAAGTACAGGATCGCCATCTCGAAGAAGAGGATGAAGAAGATGAGCATGTTCATCCCGTGCACGGTCAGGATCCGGTAGAACCAGACCGTGTCCAGGAGATGAATCACCTGCCACCGGGTGAGGAGCACGAGAATCGCCGCGATTCCTCCAACGAGGAGCGCCACCGTGGCAGCGATCGCGTTCGCCTTGATCAGCCCGTCCGCCTGCGCATGAACTTTCAACCCGGTCGTCGGGCAGCTCCGGAAGTCGTTTCTCATTGTTCACCCTCCGGTGCGGCGGGAGCGGCTGGATCCACGACGATCACGCGACCCACCATCAGGTGGTGTCCGAAGCCGCAGAACTCATTGCAGACGATCCGGAAGTCACCGGCCTCTTCCGGAACGATGCGGAGCGCGTAGTCGTAGCCGGGGATCACCTGGAAGTTCAGGTTCACCGGGTGGAGGCTGAAGCCGTGGTTTACGTCTGTGGAAGAAAGGTGAAGTATGTACTCGGCACCCTTCTCGAGGCGGAGCACCGGAGTCCAGGCCCACATCCGGCCCCAGAGGTAGATGTCGCTTCCGGGTGGCGGCTCCACGACCGGGTACCCGTTGTCCACATCCACCTGGTAGGCGGCGATGAACTCCTCGACCCGCTCGATGTACGCCTGGGGGTCCACCTTGTGGCGGATCCCGGTGGGGTTCTGCCCGCCCTTCAGGTGCCAGAGGGGCATCATCGCAAAGAGGATCATGCACCACGCGAAGGCGATCGCGATCCAGACCTTCTCCGCGCCGTGCACGGGTTTCCACCAGACCCTCTCGGGGGGTTCCAGTCCCGTCCTGTACATGGGGTTCTCCGGCTCAGGGAAGGGGGGCGGGACCGAGACGGGAAACTTCCCAGAGTCCCCATCCCGAGTAGAAGATGATCATGATCACGAGCCCCAGGATGAGGAGGAAGAAGGGGCGATCGAAGAAGCGCTGACCCCAGGGAATCTCCGGGTCTTCCTCGGACATTGGGGCGGGTTCAACTCGAGGGGGGATCCCCGACTCGCTCATCGTGACCTCCTGAGGGGGTGGTGGGGTCGTTCGCTTGTATTTATCATGATGATATGACGAATCATTCCCCGCAAGATCCCTCCCCGTCTTTCTCTGCCCTGACCCTCTCCGCGGGTCGGGAGGCGGAGCGTCCGGGGCCCTTCATGCGCGCGCTCGCACATGCGGACCGGGTGATGAACCGGATCTACGGTTCCCGCTACAACCCGCTGTATCAGAGCGGCACGATCGCCTCGTTCCTTCTGGCTGTTCTCCTGATCACCGGCCTGTACCTCCTCCTCTTCTACCGCATCGGCGATCCGCATGCCTCCGTGGTCAGGATCAACGAACAGGTGTGGGGCGGCCGATGGATCCGGGCGCTCCACCGCTACGCCTCGGCGGCGATGCTCGTTGCGGTCGGGGTCCACGCCCTCAGAATGCTGCTTCAGCGGCGGAGCTGGGGACCGCGGGCGCTCGCGTGGCTGTCGGGGCTCGCGCTCGTCGGGGTGATGCTCATCGCCGGATGGACCGGCTACGTCATGATCTGGGACGAGCACGGGCATGTGCTCGCCGTCCAGGGCGCACGACTGATCGACCTCTTCCCACTCTTCTCGGAGCCGGTGATCCGGGCCTTCTCCGGATCCGAGCCGGTTCCGGGCGCCTTCTTCTTCCTGAACCTCTTCCTCCACATCGCGCTCCCCGTGGGGATGGCGCTCATGCTCTGGCTCCATGTTTCGCGGATTGCCCGGCCGAACCTCCTTCCCCCGAGGGGGCTCTGGGTGGGGATCCTCGTCCTGCTCACGGCCACTGCGGTGATCTGGCCCCTCCCGGTGTGGCCGGAAGCGGACCTGCTCGCACTTCCCGGCACGGTTCCGCTCGACCTCTTCTACGGGTGGTGGATCGTGCCGCTCCTCTCGCTGCCTCCCTGGCTGATCCTGGTGCTCGGCGGCGCGGGCGTGCTGGTCCTCGCACTGGTGCCGAAGATCCAGGGAAGGGCGGCTGTGGCCGGCCTCACGCTCGAGCCCTCGTTCGTCGACGAACGGCTCTGCACCGGGTGCGAGCAGTGCTATGTGGACTGCCCCTACGACGCGATCCAGATGACCGGGCGCTCCGACGGGCGTCGCGGCCTCGTGGCACTCGTCGACCCGACTCTCTGCGTGAGCTGCGGGATCTGCGCCGGGTCGTGCGCACCGATGGGGGTGGGCCCTCCCGGGCGCACCGGGCGGGATCAGCTCACGAACGTACGGACCCTGCTCCATCAGGCCCCCATCGAGCCCGGTGCCCCCGTGATCATCGCCTGCTCGCGGGGTGTGGGGGGAATCGCGAACGGCGCCGCCTTCGAGGGATCGCGGGTAATCTCCGTGGACTGCGCGGGGAATCTGCACACCTCGATCATCGAGCTCCTCGTGAAGCAGGGCGCAGGCGGGGTGCTCGTCGGGGCCTGCCCGCCTCGCGACTGCTGGAACCGCGAAGGGGCGATCTGGCTGGAACAGCGGATGTTCCACGATCGGGAGGCGGAACTCCAGTCCCGCGTGGATCGGAGGCGGGTGGCGCTCGTGACTGCCGGGCTCGGAGAAGTGGGAATCGTGTCCCGCGCGCTCGAGGCGCTGAAGCGTCAGGTCGCGGCCATCCCGCCTCCTGAAGCGGATGACGGGAAGCTCGGCGCGGAGTGCGATCGCCCGCAGCCGGAAGAGCGACAGGACGCCCTTCCCGTGGGACACGGATCATGAGCCTGCACCCAGCGCGCGCGGCCTTCGGAATCGGACTGGCCATCCTCGTTACCCTGGGGGTGTCAGGGATCTCTCGCGTCCCGACGCCGATCCATGCCGAGGACGAGGCGGTGCTCCGACTCTCCTGGCGCCTCACGGGAGCCAGCCGCGCCACCTGCCGTCCCATTTCGCAGGAGGAACAGTCGGAGCTTCCAGTCCACATGCGCCGACTCGAGGAATGCGATGAGCGCCCGCCCGAGTACCGGCTCATGGTGCGGCTGGACGCCGATGTGATCGAGGATCGGGTGATCCGGGGGCGCGGCGCCCGCGGCGATCGCCCCCTTGTGGTCTACGGTGAAATCCCGATGCGGCCGGGACCCGCGCAGCTTGAAGTGGAGTTCGTCCCTGTCGTCGCCGACCCCGAACTCCCGGCGCTTCGGTTCCAGGGAGCCGTCGACGTCCGCTCCCGAGGCGTAGTGCTCATCACGCTCGACCCCGACTCGCGAACGCTTTCCGCACGGACCGGCGCGGGGGTCCCTCCTCAGGAAATCCCAAGATGACCGCCCCTCCCGTTCGCTCCAGAGTGGACTTCGACCAGGCCCCCTTGCTCGTAATCTGGGAAACCACCCAGGCCTGCGATCTGGCCTGCCTCCACTGCCGCGCCGAAGCCCAGCCCCGACGCGACTGCGGCGAGCTCTCGACGCTGGAGGCCATGGCCATGATGAACGATGTCCGGCGCTTCGGACGGTGCCTGTTCGTGCTGACCGGTGGAGATCCGTTCAAACGCCCGGACCTCCTGGAGCTGGTTCAACATGGTGCGCGCATCGGTCTCCGCATGGGGCTCACCCCGTCGGCCACCCCCCTCGTGACGGCGGCCCGCCTCGCGGAGCTCCAGAGGGTGGGGCTCGGTCGGCTCGCCATGAGCCTGGACGGGGCCACTGCGGCGACCCACGATCATTTCCGCGGCGTCGTCGGGTCGTTCCAGCTCACGATCGACACGCTCGAGGCGGCGCGGGGAATGGGACTCCCCACGCAGGTGAACACCACGCTGACCCGCGAGACGATGAAGGAGTTCGACGGAATCGTGGAACTCGTCTCGGAGCTCGGGATCGCGCTCTGGTCCGTCTTCTTCCTCGTCCCCGTGGGTCGCGGGCGCCAGGAAGACGTACTCAGCGCGGAGGCGTTCGAAGATGCCTTCCACCGGATGTACGATCTCTCGCTCACGGCCCCATTCGACATCAAGAGCACCGCCGCACCCCACTACCGGCGCGTGGTGATCCAGAGGCAGGTCGAAGAGCGACGCAAGGTTGTCCGTCCGAGGGGGGTGAATGACGGAAACGGGTTCCTCTTCATCACCCACCGAGGCGAGGTCTGCCCCTCGGGGTTCCTTCCCATCGGGCGCGGAAATGTGCGCGGGGATGACCTGGTGAAGATCTATCGCGACGATCCCTTCTTCCGCTCGCTGCGAGATCCGGATTCTTTCCAGGGGAAGTGTGGTGTCTGCGAGTTCCGGAAGGTCTGTGGAGGATCGAGAGCCCGGGCCTGGGCCGTCACCGGGAGTCCGCTGGCCTCCGAGCCCTTCTGCACCCACATGCCGGCTCGGTGGAACCCCGAGGCAGCGCCCTCTCCGCGCGCCGTCCGCCGTCTCCCGGTCGTCTCCGCCTCGCGCCAGGGAACAGCCCTCCCTTGATCGGTATCGTTGGCGCAGGCCTCTCGGGGCTGGCGCTCGGCATGGAGCTCAGGGCGCGCGGGGTCGAATATCGGACGTTCGAAGCCACGGGCGAACCCGGGGGTGTCGTCCGGACCCGAACCGTCGACGGCCGAAGGCTCGACCTGGGCCCTCAACGCCTCCGACTGTCACCCGAACTGTCCGGGGCCCTGACGCACCTTCCCGCATGGGAGTGGGAGCGGCCAGGGGACTCAGGGTCGGACGACGCCGATCGGGTCTTCATCGCTCGAAGCGGCGAGCTCCACAGGGTCCCGAGAACCCTGCGGGAAGCACTCTCCACCCGGGTTGTGAGCCCCTGGGGAAAGCTCCGCATCGCACTCGAACCTTTTAGCGGATCCCCGGATCCGAAGACCGCTTCTTCAGCCGCGAGCTACCTCCGTGACCGGGTGGGCGACGAAGGCTACCGGGCCCTCATCGGCCCCCTCTTCGGAGGGCTCTACGGTTCGGACCCGGAATCCATGGAGGCCAGTCGGAATCTGCTCCCGGCGCTGCGTGAGATCGGGGCGGACCGCAGCCTCCTTCGCTTCATCCTGCGAAGCCGGGCCGGGACCGGCGGCGGCGAGAATCTCCCCCGAGTTCCTCGAGGGGGGATGCAGGCCCTCGCCCACGCGCTCATGCGCGTGCAGGATGGGGCGGTTTCCCTGGATACCCCGGTACTCAGGGTCGGTAAACGGGCCGGAGACGGCTACCTGATCGGAACCGACGAGGAAGAGGTGGCCGTGAGTTCCGTGGTGATCACGGCTCCGCCGAGGCCGGCCGCTGAACTCCTCGGAAGCCTCTCGGCCGATGCGTCGGCCGCGCTCAGGAAGCTCACCGTCAACCCGATCCTCCTCGTCCATCTCGCCCTCGACCCCCTCCCCCCCGGACTCGGGTTCCAGGTGGCGTTCGGGGAAGAAGGGCGGGTGAAGGGAGTCACCTTCAGCGGGAACCTGGACGGCTCGGGTTCCACCGCCGTGGCCTTCATGGGGGGAATGCAGGATCCCGCAGCGATGGCGTTGAGCGACGCCGCCGCGATGGAGATCGCCGCCGAGGAGACGCGTCGATGGACCGGAAGTCAGGTGACGCCGATCCACGTCTCCCGCACCGCGATGCCGGCCTGGGATCGGAGCTGGCAGGCGCTCGACGGGCTCCGGCTCCCCGCCGGAATCCACCTCCTCACGAACTATACAGGGAGGCCGGGGATCATCGGGCGTTTCAGGGAAGCCGCGCGCCTTTCCACCGTGTTGATCCGCTGAGCGCCTCGTCAGCCTCCGCGGGCGAGTCGCATCGCCCAGTAGATGAGAAGAAGTCCTGCCACCCCGTTGACCCTGGCCAGGAGAAGTGCGATCCGCCGATGGCGCTCCCGGACGCTCGAAGCCTCGACGCTCTCCGACGCGCCAGCCCGCGGGCCGAACAGGAAATCATGAAATGCGCTGACCGCGATCATCACCGCAACCACCGCGAGCTTCCACGCCAGCGCCCGGCCGAAGGGCGTGCCCCACCATTCGGCAGATCCGAGCGTCTCCCATCGGAGCACCCCACGAAGATGCAGGGTCAGGACTCCCGTCGCGAGAAGTACCCCGATTGCGCCCCACCCCACCCTCCGGAAACCCATTCCCAGTTCGTGGAAGAGCCTGCGGCGCAGCGCTGGCGGGTCGACCTTTCGCAGCACCGGTGCGCCGACGAGGACGAAAAAGAACATTCCACCCAGCCAGATCAGAGCGGAAAGCAGGTGGAGGTACACCGTCACGTAATAGACGGTCACAGCTCAGCCTCGCGTGGAAGATGGAACGGAACCCCATCCAGCACCTCCCCCTGCGCATCGACAATGAGCGGGAGGCGCCGGCCGCGAATGCGGATGCTGATCCAGGGGGCCTCCCCCCGCAGTCTGCCCGTATCGAACGAGCCGTGCTGGTAGGCTGACTCTCCGACATCCTCCAGAAGAAACTCCTCCGTGAAGGTGCGCGGGTATCCGGCGAAGGTCGCGATCAGCCGGGGCGGATCCTCTGCGGTTGCGAGCATCGTGACGTAGCACTGCCCGTAGATCCACATCCCCACAAGACAGGCGATACCAAAGGCGATGAAGGCGCCGCCGACCAGGAGGCGGACCGCGAGCGGCTTGAGGACGCCCCCTTCCGCCGGCGCAAGGCCCATGTGCTGCATCGTGTAGAACCCGGCCCAGACGACCGCCACCGACATCAGGGTGGTGATCGCCGCAACGAAGCGGACCCGCCTGAGTTGTGGGCCAGCACGGTAGATGGTGGACACGGGAAAATCCTCCGGTTGCGAGCGGGAGCGGACCCACAAATCTGACGGGCCGCTGCAACTTGACGCTGTGGTGAATCCTCCGCCACATCTGGCTCGTAATCGGAGGATAACCCCCTCTGCAGATCTTTCCATGACTGCGCGGGGCGCGCTCGAGCCGACCCCGGACGATTCTCCCCTGACCACCTTGGATGGGACTCACCCGCGATTAATCGCGCATTAAGCCCTGGGATTGAACTTGAAGACGTGCAATTCGACCGAGCGATTCCATCCAACGATCTCCGAGAGGGGAAAAGAAACTCATGAAGAAGACGACGCGTCGCAGTTCCCGATCGAAGCCTTCCTTCGAGCTTATCCTGGCGCTCAGCGCCGTCCTCATCGCGGGCTCCGGCTGTGCGTCGGCCGGGAAGCTGGCCGAGTATGACTTCCGTGACCGCACGGTGGGGGTCGTTCCGCTTGGAACCCCTCGCCCCGAAATCCTGACAGACTCCTTCCTGGACGTGAACTTCTCGAACCCGGTGCAGGCCGTGCTCCGAATTGGAGCCGACGTAGTGAAGGAAGTGGAGGCCTCCCGGGCGAGAACGCGCCTTGATGCCGCCGCGGCTGAAGCCGACGTGTCCGGCCGGATGATGGGTCGGGTGCTCACGGGGATGGCCGGGGAGCTCCGAGCGGTGCCGGTTGACGATGTCCGAAGCGCGGAGTTTGAGGTGGAAGTGGTGATCCGGCGCTATGGGATCGATGCCGATAGCTGGATGGGCCCGTCCCACTTCTTCATCGAGTCCGAGGTCGTGCTCAGGGAAGCCGCCACCAGGCGTCGGATCTGGAAAGGGAAGGTGACCGAGAGGGAAGCCATCACCCCGAGTCTGATCGGCGCGGGCGTTCCGTCCTCGCAGGGGCAGGCCATCGTGAATGACGTGTTCACGGCCGCAGGGCTCGCCTCGCTCTCGCCGAGTGACATGCACCGAATGCTCGAGGCGCTCGCGGACTTCTCAGCCGACCGACTCCTCCGGAGCTTCCGTCGAGGCGTCGAAAAGAGCCGGAGCTGATCAGCGCGCCTCGTCCAGGCGGGAGAGGAGTTCATCCAGCTTCAACCCGTGCCGGGTCACCGCCTCGCGCAGGGGGAGCGCGCCACCGCAGCAGGTGTCCAGGCCGAACTCGTGCAGAATCGGCAGCGCCCCGGGGTGGGCGCTCACCAGCTCGTTCAGGGTCGTATCCGGATTGATCGTCTCGTTCATCCTTCATTCCTCGTGGGAAGAGTCCATTTCGGCGGTTGGGTCAGCCACCACACGGCGTGAGCGAAGATCAGCGCACCCGAGAGGACCAGCGTGCCCCCGAGTGCGAGAATGTGATTGCCCGGCGTCCACCCGGGGCGCAGAAGCAGCCCAGCCACCATGAGTGCCAGTCCTCCATTCGCAACCACAAGGTGAGCCAGCGGTCCGCGGGCCCAGGGCACCGCCCGCCCGGAAAAGCGCGGGAGTATGTGGTACCCCACCCCGAAGATCATCATGAGTACGAACCCGGGGAGGAGCGCATGCATGTGCGCCGGACGGAGCGCGTACTGTGTCCATGACTCTGCCTCGCGATGTGGATGGGAGGAATGCATGGATCAAAGATGGCCCCCCCCAGCCCATCACGCTGTGACGGAAATCACACCGCCCAGATTCGCTCCTCCAGCGCATCCGGGTCCGGGATCCGGAGGCGGGGACCGTCCTTTTCGATGAACCCCTCCTGCGCGAGCGTCCGGAGCGCCCGCGCCACGCTCTCGCGCGTCGTGGCCAGCGTCTCGGCCAGCTTTCCCTGTGTCATCGGGAGGGTGAAGGCCCGGCTGCGGTCGCCGGCGCCCGCGGCATCCGCCAGATCGAGGAGGGTGAGACCCACGCGCGAGGTCACGTCCCGAAGCGAGATCTTCTCGATTGTGCGGACTGCCCTTCTCAGGCGGCGACCCAGCTCCCGAATCACGGCATCCGCGATCTCGGGCTCGGAGCGGTAGAGGTCGCGGAAGGCATCGGCTGGCAGGAAGAGGAGTTCCGAGTCCTCCTCAGCGCGCGCGCTCGCCGGGTAGGGACCACCGTCAAAGAGGGGGACTTCTCCAAGTGCCTGCCCCGGCCCCTGTTCGTGGAGGATCTGCTCCTTGCCGTTGCGATTGGCGCGGTATACCCGGACCCGACCCGTCACCACGACGAACAGGCCCTCACAGGGAGCGCCGTGGCGAAAGACCATGCCCCGGGCAGGGATACGGCGAATGACCATTCGCTCGGCAACACGCTGGAGTGCGGAAGGAGACAGGGAGGCGAAGAGCGAGAGCCGTCGAGTAAAGTGTGCGTCGATGGGGTTTCCCTGGCTCATACGCATGTCCTTCGGAGGGCACGAAAACGGCTCACTGCCTCAATGTAAAACCCCTCTCCCTCACCGCGACGCCCCCCCTCGCTTACCTTACAGGTATGCGACGCTGCGGCAAGGCGCGTTCCCGCTACCCGCGAGGACTGGAGTGACGAAGGAGACGACGGCGACAATCCTGGTCGTGGACGACGACCCCACCATGCGCGACGTGCTCGAAATGCGTCTTCAGGGCTGGGGATTCACCGTGCTGCTGGCGTGCGATGCGGCCGAGGCAGTCCGGCTCGTAAGCGAACAGAAACCGGACCTGGTCCTCTCCGACATCGTCATGCCCGACGTTTCGGGGCTCGAGCTCCTTCGCCAGCTCAAGGAAAGCGGTCCGGATCGTCCCGTAGTTCTCCTGACGGCGCACGGAACCGTGGAGCTGGCCGTGGAGGCGATGAAGGAGGGGGCGCTCGACTTCCTGACCAAGCCGCTCAACTACGCGAATCTGCAGACCGTGCTGGAGAAGGCCCTTCGGGATTGCGAGATCCTCGCGCATTCACGACGGATGATATCGCGGCTGGATCACGATGGAGGGTTCGGCTCATTCATCGGCACGAGTCCGGAAATGCAGGCCGTTTACGACCTCATCCGGGAGGTGGCGGACAGTGAGGCCTCGGTCCTCATTACGGGTGAGAGCGGAACGGGAAAGGAGCTGGCGGCCCGAACCATTCACGCTCAGAGCAGCCGCCGGGACGGTCCCTTCATTCCCCTGAACGCCGCCGCAATCCCACGCGAGCTCGTGGAAAGCGAGCTCTTCGGGCACGACCGAGGCGCCTTCACGGGGGCCAGTCGCGAACGAATGGGCTGCTTCGAACTGGCGGACGGCGGCACTCTCTTTCTCGACGAGATCGGGGAGATGCCGTCGGAGCTCCAGCCGAAGCTGCTCCGGGTTCTCGACGCCGCCGAGTTTCGCCGGGTTGGTGGAAAGCGGGAGATCTCGGTCGACGTGCGAACGCTTTCGGCCACGAACCAGGATCCCCGCGAAGCGGTATTGAGTGGCACGCTCCGTGAGGATCTCTACTACAGATTGAACGTAGTGACCCTGCGTCTGCCTCCGCTTCGAGAGCGGGGCGAGGACGTCGGGCTTCTCGCCCACTTCTTCCTCGAGGCCTTCCGCAGGAAGCACGGGGCTCGAGCACGTGCCATCCGGGACGACACGATGGCCCTGATGGAACGCTATGCCTGGCCCGGAAACGTGCGGGAACTGAAGAACGTGATGGAGCGGGCCGTGATTCTCGGGAAGGACGAATGGATAGACCCGCAGCACCTTCCCCCGTATATGCGGGAGGTGGCTCCCGACTCCCGGGCCGATGACAGCGCCTTCTTCTCGGGGCTCACTGCGGCGGAGGTGGAAAAGCGGCTCATCCTCAAGACGCTCGACGAGACCGGCGACAACAAGACGGAAACCGCGCGACGCCTGGATCTCAACGTGAAGACAATCCGCAACAAGCTCAAGTCATGGGGGATTGATCGTTGAGCTTTCCGCCCACCGCTAACCCGGGGGTGGTCGGCGCGCGGGGGGACGTCGATTCAGATCGATCGCCTTCAGCATTTCCACCGTCTCCGTAAGCTGACGGAGGATCGCTTCCTGATCGGCCACCACGTTGCGGACCTGCTCCAGCTCCCGCAGCAGCGTCAGCACCCAGAGGGCCTGCATCCCGTGGCGGGTATCCGGAAACTCCTCCTCGAGTGTGGTGAGAGAAGCCCCGGCCCGCTCCCGATCTCCCAGCGGCCCGTCGGAAAGCAGGTGGACCAGCGCGCGTCCCCAGTGCGCCTCGGCCTGGAGCCCGCGGTCGGGCTCGATCGCGATCGCCTCACTGAACTCCTGAAACGCCTCATCGAAAGAGCGGCTCTCCAGAAAGGACCATCCCGCCGCGATCCGTTCCTCGGCAGCGCCGGAGAGAGGCTCCACCTCTCCTGCCGCCGGGCTTTCAGAGGCGGGCTCAGCGGGCGATTCGCCTCCGAAGAATGGGAGCGAGGCGCACCCGGAGAGAATGACCATCGCGAACGCACCCAGGAGCGCCCCGGTGCGGGGTGAGGCCGGTGCGGGTGGGCCCTCATCGGCGGGGTCCGTTTCCGGAGTCCTGACCGGGGGCTCGGGAGAGACCCGGTTCGACCATCCGTGAGCGAATCGCGGGATGAGTACTCGAAAGACCGATCCGCCGGCCTCGCTGTCCTCCACCCAGATTCGACCGCCATGGGCCTGCGTGATGCGCCGAGCGATCGCGAGCCCGAGTCCCACACCCTGGCCTCGGAGCCTCTCCCTCCCATTCACCTGATTGAACTTCTCGAAGATCGCCTCCTTGTGCTCGTCCGCGACCCCGGGGCCTTCGTCTTCCACCGAGAGGAGAAAGAAGGGAGGTTCTCCCATGGTCCCGTCACCGGTTTGCGGTGCGTCCATCCCATCGGGGAGTCGCTCCAGCTTCGCAAGCTGAACACCGACGGCCCCACCCACGGGTGAGAACTTCGCCGCATTCCCAACGAGGTTTCCCACCACATCGGCGATCCTGCGGGGGTCGCAGGCGAGGTCAGCCCCGCCGGGAGGGAGTTGCACGGATATCCAGAGCTTCCGCTCGTTCGCGAGGGGCCCAAGTTCCTCGACCGTCGCTTCGACGATCTCCGCGAAGTCGTGCCATCCGGGCTCGTATCCATCGGCTCCCACCTCCAGCCGGGAAATCGTCAACAGGTCCGAGATCATCGAGGCGAGGCGCTGGGAATTTTTCCTCGATAATTCCATCAGGTGTCGCTGCTTGGCGCTGAGAGGGCCCGGGATTCCGTCCAGGAATATCTCGATCGTTTCGTGGATCGCCGCGAGCGGGGCTTTCAACTCGTGGGAAACATGCGAAATGAATTCCTCCTTCATCACATCGAGTTCTCCCAGCCGTTCGGCCATCCGGTCCAGGTCCCTCGCCAGTTCGCGGAACTCCCCGGGGACCTGCTGCACATCCAACCGGTATGCGAAGTGTCCCTGAGCCAGTTCCCGGGTGCCCCGGGTGAATCGCCGGAGTGGAGCTGCGATGGACAGATAGAGGAGAAGGCTCAGGAGAGCTGCCAGTGCGAGCGAACCCGCGGCCGCGAGCCTGGCCACCGAGCGCGCCTCTCCAGCCGCCTGGGCGGAGGCCTGAGCACGCTCGGCAACCACGGACTCGTTCGCCGAAATGAGGGCTTCGGTATCACTTCGAAGTGCCGCGAGGATCGCTTCCACCTCGGGAAGGTTGCCAGCGGAACCACCCAGAAGGTCAGGCGTGAGGCTCTCGTAGCGGTTCCATCCCATCATCATCTGCCGCAGGATCTCCGCTTCCGGCTCCGACAACGTGACCACGGCGAGTCGCCCGAGGTCGGCGTTCACCGCAGTTTCCCACTCTATCCACTGCGTCCGGTAGTCGGGGTCGCCCAGCAGCGCGGATTTGGCCGCGAACTCTGCCACCGCGTCGAAGCCCTGCAGGAGGCGGACCGAGATCCGGCCCGCCTCCAGCGTGAAGAGCGACACTTCGCGGTTGATTTCCTGAAGCTTTCGGACCTGGGATAGCTCATAGGCCAGGGTTCCGATGAAGAGCCCCGCCATGAGCAGCAGACCTGTCGCGACCCTTGTTGTGATTCTCATGGGCTGAGCCCGGTTCGAGGTTCATCCTCGCAAGGGTCAGCGCGAATGCCGCTCATCAAGGGGGGCCGCGCTCGCCAGGGGGCGGCTTCCTTCCTGTGGAGCGAAGTCGATCACGACTGCCACGCGCCGGTTCTGCCAACCTTCCTGGCCCGGGCCGTACGCGCCGGCGATGATCTGTCGCTCGGCGGTCTTGCCATAACTCACCGCGCGCATCCGATCGGACGGGAGTCCCTGCTCTGTCAGATACGTGCTCACGGCTTCGGCGCGGCGCTGCCCGAGGCGCTGATTGTAGTCCGCGCTCCCGGCGGAGTCCGTGAAACCCTCCACCGTGATCACGGCGTCCTGGAAGTACGAACCCAGAACGTTCGCGAGTCGGTTGAGGACCGCGTGGTGCTCTGCATTCACCCGATCATCGTCGAACGCGAAGTGGATCGGCGTGTTGAACCGGACCGCCGTCTCCAGGCGCTCCACCGTAACTTCGAAGTCGTTGCTCAGTTCGTTCAACTGAGTCTCCAGCGACGAGAGCTGGCTCTCGAGAAGGTCCATCCGCTGCCCGAGCCGATTTTCCACGGAGGTGTCTCCCTGCTGGATCTCTGCACGGACGCGAGTCATCTCGGAGTCGAAGTCATTCTGGCTCACATAGGCGCAACCTGACGCCATGAGGACCGTGGCCGCTGCGGCAGCGGTCCGGCGGATCGCTGCCGGTGTTCGAAAGGGGTTCATGGTATCTCTCCTGGGAACGGGGTGTCGGTTTTGTTCTCGTGCCAGGCCTGTTGTGCAAGAGAGGTGCCATAGTCGCCGGGTCGAAGGCGGGCGACGTACTCGCGGAAGCCAGCCTTCAGCGTGAAGGCCGAGATGACCTCGAATGGCTCGAGCAACCTTTCCACCTCACCGGGGAGGAGTGGCGCCCGCTCGCGCGGGACGGGGTTCGAGCGGTGAAACCGCATGCGCTCCAGGTCCCCGAATGAGAAGCGGTGTGCATTCACGGTGGTGACGTCCGACATTTCGACAACCACGTGAAGGCGGGCTCCCGGTGCCGTGAGCTCGACCAGACGCTCCACGAGCTCCGGCCGCTGTTCGGGGAGGAGTCGGTCGAGGATATTCCAGGCAAAGACGAGATCGTAGGGGTGTTGCGGCTCGAGAGGCAGCAGACTCAGGGCCTCTTCCCATTCCACCAGCCGACCTCCCTCGAGTGGAAGGAGATCGGCGAACCGCACGTGCCGGGCGAACCGACTGTATTCACTGAGGTTGGTATCGTTCGCAGCACCGAGGTCCAGGACGGAGCAGTTCTGGTCTCGCCTCAGCCCGCGGAGGAGCGAGGGCATGCTGGGCGCGGAGCCTGCAACCGCCGTGATGGGTTCCCCATCCCCCTTCCTGCTGGCCGCGGGCACGGAGGAGCGTCCCCGGGTCGACAGCCAGGCAAGGAGGCCCTCCCCGATCACTTCGCTCCGGCTACGGCCGAGGTTGCGGCGGTTGAAGCAGCGGCGACGGGAGCTGCACGTTCCCCTCCGTTGGGCTTCGGAGAAGGTCCCGAGCTGCTCGAACCCCCTCTCGCGGAGACCCCTGCCCCTTCCGTTGCGCCTGCCGCCGAGGTGCCGCGTCCGCCTCCGGTCGCAGCGACTTCAGGTCGTCCCCGGTCCCCCATATCCACCCCTCCGCGAAGGCGGGCCCCATCTTCCAGGACCGCACGGGGGGCCGTGAGATCGCCCGTCACATCCGCATTCTCCCGGAGAATGATAAGCTCTTCCGCCTTCACATTCCCTTCCACCTTCCCTTCCACGATGACCTGCCGAGCCGTGATGGTGGCCTTCACCACGCCATCGGTGCCGATCCAAACGGAGTGCTGCTTGAGGTCCACTGAACCTTCCACGCGACCCTGGATCAGGAGGTCCTCGTCCCCGGTCACCTCCCCGTGGATGGTGATGGAGCGGCCGATGGTCGCACGCGGGGCTGGCGGATTGGAGGGTTCCCGACTCGTTGGACTGGGCCCGGCTCCACGAGCGGGCGGGTTCGGAGCTTCCGGCACTTCATCCTTTTTCCACATCAGGCATCTCCTGCGAGCAGTAGCTCGGGGTGCGGGGGGTCAGCGCCCGTCCCGGTATGCAGGTTGCGTGCCCGACTGCGGTTGAGGGGCTAGTTCCTTTGGACTAGCGGGCAATTGGGGGGTTCTGCCGGTATACGGCTCGTCTCAGGGACGCATTCGGCCAGGGAGAAATGGGGCGGTCGAGGATTTTTTGGGCGGGGTGCTGATCATCTCGTCGATCATCGGCGCAATGGTGATCGTGCCGATCGTAGGGGTTCTGACCGGTAAGCCGGGGAGGTCTCCAGCCTCCACCGCCTGGGATCAGCGAAGCGCCCGTAGAACGCAAACGTCCCCACGGCACGAGGCGCCGAGGGGACGGGGAGGAAGGTCATGGAAGGAAAACGGAGGCGGAGGGACTCGAACCCCCACTCCTGGCCCTTTTCTGTCATTCTGAGTGACGAATTTGGCTCAACCACGCGATGTCCGTGACGCGGTAGCGACCCAGATCGCCCTCGGATTACGGGTATTTGACAGACGGTGACAGACCCCGACGAGGCCAGCGTGCCCATGGAGCGACCAGATCAGACCTTGGCGACTGCTGGCGTGCGCAGGTGCGTTTGGGCTATGATCGCCCCCCTTCGGAAGTCCACCCCTGGCTGCATCTTTCGTCCGCCGACTGCCATATATGAACGGCCGCTCTGATTTCGCTCAGCGATACCTCGAAAGCGCTGAGATCAACTGGCGAGCATCCCATCTCGGCTCACTATCCGACAACATCCTCACAATTGGAAAGGTGGCTGGCCGATTCGTCTGCTGCGAAGACTGCGGGAAGGGTATGTCCACCGCGGACCTTGTCCTCGAATGCGATTCATGCGGGTCTGAACATGATCTCAAGCCCGATGCATCGTTCCAGAGTAGACCGACCGGTCCCGCGACTCGACTCCTCGCAAGACGCCTTTCGCGGGCGCGTGCCAAACTCCAGGGAAACTGGTTCCTGGTCGACGAGAACTGGTCCGTTGCGGAGTTTTTTCTCCACCTGACAACCGTCGACACGGAGAAGGTTCTCGGCGGCCTTCTAGGGCGACTGGGGCTAAACGGCGAGCGGGGTGACCTGAAGGAGGTACTCTACTGGCCGCGGCTCTTGTTCGGAGTAAAGACAATCCAGCCTGACGTCGTTCTCGTCTTTGAGCGGCATGTGGTGTTCTGGGAGTTCAAGCGCCCTATGGGAGGGACGTTCCCCGCGCATGAACTCTCCGGCCAGGCTGCGTTTCTCTCCCAGGTCGAGGCGGAGACGGGATTCACCTGGGATCTGGTAGTTGTTCCCGGTCCGGAACGGGGTACGGTTCCGAACCGAATGGAGCTGGCAATCGCGATACAGGAAGGCCAGAGCGTGGCACAGGCGAAGTGGAACTACTCTCCTCGCATCGCCGCTGATTTTGCATCCCTATCCGCTGATGATCTCGCCGGCCGGATCGCCTGTCTGTCATGGGAGCGCTTGCTCTCCGAGGCACTTCAGGAGATCCATCGGCTGCCCAACTCGTGGAACAGAAGCGCCGCCACGCGCGGTCTGATCGAATTTCATCGTGAACGGGCTGACATCTTGGCCCCCCTCGCCCCGTTCACCTGACGGCAGCGGGGGCGATGCCACGAAGCTCCATCGGAACCCTTCTGGGAACCGCCATGAACGTGCTGTCCTCCTACCCTGACGAGACTGACGATGGCCATAAGAAAATCCGACCTCTATTCCTCCATCTGGGCCTCGTGCGACGAGCTCCGGGGCGGCATGGACGCCAGTCAGTACAAGGACTACGTCCTGTTCATGCTGTTCATCAAGTACATCACCGACAAGTACGGGAACAGCAGTGAATTCGCCCCCCCGGTCACCATTCCCAAGGGTGCGAGCTTCACCGACATGGTCGCCCTCAAGGGCAAGCCCGACATCGGCGACAAGATCAATACCCAGGTCATCCGGCCGCTTATCGATGCTAACACGCGACTCGCCCGCAGCGACTTCCCTGACTTCAACGACCCGAACAAGCTCGGTGAAGGAAAGGCGATGGTTGATCGCCTCACCAACCTGATCGGCATTTTTCAGAACCCGGCACTCGACTTCTCGCGGAATCGCGCCGATCATGACGACATCCTCGGGGACGCATACGAATACCTGATGCGGCACTTCGCCACCGAGAGTGGCAAGAGCAAGGGGCAGTTCTACACGCCTTCCGAAGTGAGCCGCGTCATCGCCCAGGTGATCGGCATCTCTACGGCAAACACGAAGGCCTCTACCACGGCGTACGACCCGACCTGCGGCTCGGGCTCGTTGCTCCTGAAGGTTGCCACCGAGGCCGGTAAGCACATCACGCTCGAAGGGCAGGAGATGGATGTCACCACCGCCGGCCTTGCTCGAATGAACATGATCCTGCACGACTTCCCGACGGCGAACATCCTGACGGGCAACACGCTCTCGTCCCCCAAGTTCAAGGATGGCGACCAGCTCCGCACCTACGACTACGTGGTCGCCAACCCGCCGTTTTCCGTGAAGACCTGGAGCGTCGGCCTGAACCCGGAGCGCGACCCATATCAGCGCTTCCAGTGGGGGGCGCCGCCTGCAAAGCAGGGGGATTATGCCTTCCTGCTACATATCATCCGCTCCATGAAGGGTGAGGGGAAAGGCGCCTGCATCCTGCCTCACGGCGTGCTCTTCCGCGGCAATGCCGAGGCCACCATTCGGCAACAGCTTGTCCGCTCCGGCTACCTCAAGGGCATCATCGGCCTGCCAGCCAACCTGTTCTACGGCACCGGCATCCCCGCCTGCATCGTGGTGCTCGACAAGGAGAACGCCGCTGGCCGCAAGGGCGTGTTCATGATCGACGCCTCCAAGGGCTTCATCAAGGACGGCAGCAAGAACCGCCTGCGCGAGCAGGACATCCACCGCATCGTCGACACCTTCGCCAGGCAGGCCGACGTCCCGCGCTACGCCCGCATGGTGCCGCTGACTGAGATCGCAGACCCCAAGAACGACTTCAACTTGAACCTGCCGCGCTACATCGACGGCACAGAGCCCGAGGACCAGCAGGACATCGACGGCCACCTGCGCGGAGGCATCCCGGAGCGCGACCTCGACGCGCTCGGCGCTTACTGGAATGTGCTCCCAGAGGTGCGGAGCGCCCTGTTCGAGCCCTTCGATCCTGCGGGCGTGCGCTGCGGATACGCGCGACTGAAGCTTCCGCTCACCGAGGTGAAGTCCGCGATCCTCGGCCATCCGGAATTCGCGGCCTTCCAGCAGCAGCCGACCCAGGTGTTCGCCGACTGGCGCGAGGCAGCGACCCGGCGCCTGACCGCCTTCGACAGGGACGGCCACCCCAAGGCGCTGATCGAAACGATCGCGGAGGAGTTGCTCGACGGATTCCGACAGGCGCCGTTGCTCGATCCCTATGATGTCTACCAGCATCTGATGGACTACTGGGCCGAGACCATGCAGGACGACGCGTACCTGATCTCCGCGGATGGCTGGGTCGCGGTGCCGACCCGCATCGTCGAGATGGACAAGAAGGGCAAGCGCAAGGACAAGGGCTGGACCTGCGACCTGATCCCCAAGCCGCTCATAGTCGCGCGCTTCTTCGCCCGGGAGCAGGCCGCAATCGATGCGAAGCAAGGTGAACTGGAGGCCGCCACGGCCAGCCTTGCCGAACTGGAGGAGGAGCACGGCGGGGAGGAAGGATTCCTGGGAGCGCTCGACAAGATCACGAAGGCCGAGGTGAAGGCGCGCCTCAAGGACATCAAGACGGACAGGGAAGCCATGGACGAGAGGGCCGTGCTCGAGCGCTGGCTGGAGATCTCCGAAGGCGAGACGGCACTGAAGCGCGCGGTGCGGGAGGGGGAAGCTGCGCTCGATACGCTGGCGTACGATAGGTACCCCCAGGTCAGCGAGGCCGAGATCAAGACGTTGGTGGTGGACGACAAGTGGATGACGCGGCTGTCCACCGCCGTTCAGGGCGAGCTGGACCGCGTGTCACAGACGCTTACCGGCCGCATCCGTGAGCTGGCCGACCGGTACGCTACACCCCTTCCGAAGCTTGTTGAGGAGGTGGAGACGCTCTCCGCACGGGTGGAGGAGCACCTCGCGATGATGGGGGCGTCATGGAGGTGAGGGCTGGGTACAAGCTGACGGAGGTGCGGGGTGTTCCGGAGGAGTGGCGGACCTGTGACATTTCCGACCTTTGTACGCTACAAAGAGGATTTGACCTGACCGAGGCGACACGTAAATCGGGAACTGTGCCCGTCTACTCGTCATCAGGTGTGTCGTACTTCCATAACGAGGCAAAGCTCCAACCTCCAGCGGTGATTACAGGACGGAAAGGCCTTCTCGGAAGCGTATTTCTCGTTGAGGAACCCTGTTGGCCGCACGATACCACTCTGTGGGTAAAGGACTTCAAGGGGAACGACCCGAGGTTCGTGTCGGTGTTCCTGGGCGAGTTCCGACTCGAGCGATTCGACGCGGCCACCTCTGTACCCACGCTAAACAGGAACAGTCTTGTCGGACATCCAATCCAACTTCCTTCCCTCCCCGAGCAACGCGCCATCGCGAAAGCGTTGAGCGATGTGGATGCGCTGCTGGCCGGGCTGGATCGGCTCATCGCCAAGAAGCACCACCTCAAACAGGCCGCCATGCAGCAGCTCGTCACCGGCCAGACGCGCCTCCCCGGCTTCCACGGGGAGTGGGAGGTGAAGCGGTTGGGGGAAATCGCGCACATCAAGACTGGTAGCCGAAACAACAAGGACAAGGTTGAGGACGGCCAGTATCCGTTCTTCGTGCGATCCGAGAACGTAGAGCGGATCAACAGCTACTCACATGACTGCGAGGCGATTCTGGTTCCCGGCGAAGGCCGAATTGGGGACATCTTCCACTACATTGACGGGCGATTCGATGTGCATCAGCGTGTCTATGCCATCACTCAGTTCGAGTCGGGCACGTCCGCGAGATTCGTTCATCTCTACATGGGAATGAAGTTTGGGACCTGGGCCATGCAGAACACCGTAAAGGCGACTGTTGACTCCCTGCGCCTGCCGACGTTTCAGACCTTCGAGGTGCGGCTACCGCCAAGCGAGGACGAGCAGACCGCTATCGCCGCCGTGCTCTCCGATATGGACGCCGAACTCTCGGCCCTCCAGGCCCGGCGCGACAAGACCCGTGACCTCAAGCAGGCGATGACGCAGGAGTTGCTCACCGGTAAAGCGCGCCTCGTTCCCGCCGAAGGCGCTCATGTCTGAGCAACCGCGTTCTGAGCGCAAGACGCAGGACCGCGTCGTTGCCCTTTTCACCGACCCGACGCGGTCCGACAACCTTGGCTATCGCTACCTCGGCGAGTGGAGCAAGCGCGCGAACAAGCGGGGCATCGAGACGGAGCTGCTGCGGGACAACCTCGGCGCACGCGGCTACTCGGCCGCACACATCTCGGCGGCGCTCCAGAAGCTGGAAGCCGCTGCCGATTCGACGGGGATTACGCTCTACCAGGCCAACCTGCGCACCTACCAACTTCTGCGTTACGGCATCCCTGTGCAGATCGCGGCGGGGCAGACCCACGAGACCGTGCACCTCGTGGACTGGGAGGACGCGGAGAAGAACGACTTTGCGGTGGCTGAGGAGGTGACGCTGAAGGGCGGCTACCAGCGCCGCCCTGACATCGTTCTCTATCTGAACGGGATCGCCATCGCAGTGATCGAGCTCAAACGCAGCTCGGTAGAGTTGGCCGACGGCGTGCGGCAGCTCATCACCAACCAGGAGGAGATCTTCAACAAGGGTTTCTTCAGTACGGTGCAGCTCGTGCTCGCGGGCAGCGATTCGCAGGGGCTCCGCTACGGCACCACCGGAACACCGGAGCAGTTCTTCGTGCAGTGGAAAAACGAAGCTGCTGGCACGCCGCCCGCCACCCAACTTGAACCCGGGGCGCTCCTCGACCGGCCGCTCGCCCAGCTCTGCAACAAGGCCCGGCTGCTCGACCAGATACGCAACTTCATCATCTTCGACGCCGGCCAGAAGAAAGTGCCGCGGCCGCACCAGTTCTTCGGAGTCAAGGCCGCCCAGGAACGCATCGCCAGACGCGAGGGTGGGGTCATCTGGCACACCCAGGGCAGCGGCAAGAGCATCCTGATGGTGCTTATCGCGAAGTGGCTGCTGGAACACGACCCCGAGGCGCGCATCCTCGTCATTACCGACCGCGACGAACTGGACAAGCAGATCGAAGGGGTGATGAAGAGTGCTGGCGTGATCGGCGCCGAGTCCCCGTCGCCGCGCATCACCTCGCGCGCTGAGTTTGTGGAGAAACTCGGCGCTGCCACGCCGCGACTCCTTTGCGCCTTGATCCACAAGTTCGACGCGGCGGATCTCCAAGGCGATCCCCCTCCCGTGACCGGGCGCTTCTACGTCTTCGTGGACGAGTGCCACCGCACGCAGGGCGGGGACATGAACAGGCAAATGAAGCGCTGGCTGGAAGGCGCGATCTTCATCGGCTTCACTGGCACGCCTCTGCTGCGTAAAGACAAGCAGATGACGCGGGACGTGTTCGGTACCTACATCCATACCTACAAATTCCACGAGGGCGTGGCGGACGGCGTGATCCTGGATCTCAAGTACGAGGCCCGCGACGTACCGCAGCGGCTCAGCTCCCGGGCCGCCATCGACGACTGGTTCGAGCACAAAACGAAAGGACTCAACAACTTCCAGAAGGCGCTAGTGCGCAAGCGCTGGGCCACCATGGAGGGGTTGATGAGCGCCGGCGAGCGGAAGCAGCGCATCATCGCCGACATCATCGAGGACTTCAGCCTCAAGCCGCGGCTCAACAGCAACCGCGGCACCGCGATCCTGGTTGCCCCGTCGATCTACGACGCCTGCCATTACTTCCGACTCTTTCAGAACACCGGCTTCGGACGGTATTGCGGCATCGTGACGTCCTATGAGCCAAATCACAACGCGATCTCCCGCGAGCCTGCCAATAGCGACGAGCGCTACAAGTTCGACACCTACACGCAGCACGTCCTGAAGCGGGGACAGTCCACAAAGCAATACGAGGACGAGGCCAAACGGCGCTTCATCGAGGAACCTGCCAACATGAAGCTGCTGATCGTGGTCAGCAAGCTCCTCACGGGCTTCGATGCGCCGAGCTGCACCTACATCTATCTCGACAACGAGCTGCGTGACCACAACCTGTTCCAGGCTATCTGTCGGACCAACCGGCTCGACGGCGACGACAAGGAATACGGTCACATCGTCGACTTCAAGGAGCTGTTCGGCGAAGTGCAGGAGGCGATCGCGGTCTACAGCTCCGACGAGCTGGACATCGACGAGGGCGGTAGCGGGGATAACAATGTCCACCTCAAGGACTGGCTGGAGGAGGGCAGGAAGAAACTCGCCGAAGCTCGCGAGGCGCTGCGCTACCTTTGCGAGCCGGTCGCCCTTCCGCGCGAGGTGGAACAATATCTGCACTATTTCTGCGGCGACGCCGCGGACCCGAATGCTCTGAACGAGACCGAGGCGCTGCGGATCGCGTTCTACAAGGCGGTTGCCGTCTTCGTCCGCGCCTTCGCGGCTATTGCCCAGGAGCTCGACGCCGCCGGGTATTCTGATGCCGAAGCGGCGGCACTGCGGAAGGACGTCGAGTTCTACGGAGAGATCCGTTCCGCTACCAAGAAGCACTCGGGCGAGGAGCTGGACATCAAGCCCTATGAGGCCGACATGCGCCACCTCCTCAACACATATGTGCAGGCCGAACCGGCGGCCGACCTGGGCGAATTGGACCAGATTCCGCTGACCGAGCTCATTATCGAAACTGGCATCCACGACGCCATCGCCAGGAAGCTCAACGAAAAGGGGAAGCTGTCGAAGAACGGCATCGCCGAAGGCATCATCAACAACGTCCGCAAGACCATCATCCGTGACCAGCTCACCGACCCTCGGTTCTACGAGCAGATGTCGAAGCTGCTCGATGATCTGATCAGGCAGAGCCGGGCCGACGCCGCGGCCTATGAGGAGTTCCTGCGGAAGGCAGAGGAGTTGGTGAGGCGACTGGGCGCGAAGCAACCCGATGCAGGCATTCCTCCAGCGCTGCATGGCAAGCGGGAAGCGACGGTGATCTATAACAACTTGCCGGGAATTCTCGCTTTACTTGGAGGGAACGCTCCGGGGGTGGCCGAGCCGCCCCGGCCAGACTTCAAGAGTGAGCGTGTCGGGTTGGCGCTCGATATCGACCGAGTGATGCGGGAGCAGGCTCCCGCAGGCTGGAAGGGCGATCAGGCGCGGGAAGCGCAGGTGCTGAACGCCTTGTTCCCAATCCTCGACCGGAACCGCGACGCGACTCTCGCGTTGTTTGAGCTTGTGAAGAATCAGCCGGGTTACTGATGACAGAATCGATCGAGCTCGGCGGCGTTGTCATTGCCGTGACCCGCAAGGAGGTCAAGCATGTACACCTGTCAGTGCACCCGCCGGGCGGCCGGGTGACGCTCGTGGCTCCGAAGGGGACGCGGCTGGAGGTTGCCCGCGCCTACGCGGTATCCAAACTCAGTTGGATCCGGGATCAGCAGGCGAAGCTGCGTGGGCAGGCGCGCGAGTCGCCCCGCCAATTCGTCGAGCGCGAGAGTCATTACCTGTGGGGAAGGCGCCACCTGCTTTCCGTGAGGGAAGAGGAAGCGAAGCCCTCAGTCCACCTCACGCATCGTGCGATCACACTCACAGTGCGTCCCGGCAGTACGAAAGCGAAGCGGGCGGCTGTCATACATGAATGGCACAAGTCTCTTCTGCACGAAGCCGTGCCTGAGTTGATCTGTAGATGGGAGTCGAGGCTCCGCGTCGACGTCTCCGCCTACTTCCTTCAGCGCATGAAGACCAAGTGGGGGGGCTGCAACCCTCAGGCGCGGACAATTCGACTGAACACCGAACTCGTGAAGAAGCCCAGGGACTTGCTCGAATACGTGATTGTCCACGAGATGGTTCACTTGATCGAGCCGACGCACAGCGAGCGGTTTGTAGCTGTTCTCGATGAGCACTTCCCGAGTTGGAAGGAGGCCAGGCTCGAACTGAACGAGCTTCCGCTCGCGGCCGAGAGTTGGGATGAGTAGTTCAGGGTCTCCTCCAGAGTGACCAGGAGGTCAGCGGACCATTAGTGAGCGCCCTCCAGCCGTATTCGTCAGCCGCCAGTCGGTGGCTCTATCGCGGACTCGACCGCGTATCACTGCTTCAAATTCAAAGGAGTACCAAGTGACAGGAGCTGTAGCCCAAGTGGAGTGTCGGAACGGTGCGGAGGAGCTTTATTGCCCAAGGTGCGCACACCAGATTCTGGGAGAGGAGGGTCTCGCTGACGCTTGGTGCCCTCACCTTCTGTTTGTGGTCGACTGGATCGGTGAGCTGAATCTGCCAGCTTCGGTCGACACGTCTGACGGGAACTCGATCGCCCGGAGATTGCGGGAGCTTTGGGACGAAGACGCCCCGACCATCGAAGATGGGGTAGCGAGACTTGCCGCAGCTCTACCCGAGTCCGCTTTCGTTCTTTCGATCTTTGAACCGGCCCGAGGCGGTGGGCATGACGGCAGTATTGTCTGGTTTGGCTTTGACTTGTCCACCATTCAGTAGTCACTGACGGGCTTGAGGACTTCGGCCGCCGCGAGACGTGATTCCCGTCACTGCGATCGCATGGTTTCTCTCTCCCATGTTCCCTTGAACAGGACCGGATAGCCGTGGAGCTGACAATCGCGACCTGGAACTGCTGCCGGGGTACCGACCGAAAGCTGCCGGCACTCATGCAGGCGTTCAGCCCCGACATCGCGGTCGTACCAGAATCTTCATCCACCCCTGCTATTGCCGCGCCCAGCCTGCTCGAGGATGGCTTCCCTCATGTGTGGACGGGGTCATGGCCGGGCAAGGGGCTTGGGATCTACGGTCGCCCCGGATCGTCCCTGGTGGCTCGCGAGGTGATCGAGGGCCGGGGCGCTCATGGACTGGCCGTCGACGTCGATCTCGAAGGTCACAAATTCGGGATCCTCGGAGTCTGGACGGTTCCCCTCCAAGGGACAGGCCACTCGACACCCTACATGGGCGCCCTGGCCGACATCCTCGACCGGCACGCCGATCTCCTTGCCGCTGGGGCGACCGTCGTCGCTGGTGACATCAACTGCTCCGGCCAGTCGAGCCCGGATTCCTTCGCCGGGTTCTTCCAGGCCCTCCTTGACCGCCACGGACTCGTGAGCGCCTACCACCATCACACTGGACACGCCGTCGGCCATGAGGCTGACCACACGCTGTTCTGGCGACGGAAACGCGACGCACCCTTTCACTGCGACGTGATCCTCGTTCCTGAGGCGTGGGCCGTGCGAGACCTCCACGTTGGGGACTACGATACGTGGTGCGGCGACGACGCCCGGGCCCGCAGCGATCATGTTCCAGTCGTAGCGCGGGTCGAGCCCTCGTTCAATTCTCTCGGGTCGACCTAGCAAGCGAGGAGATCTCCGACACGAATCTCCCTTCCATGACGCTCCGGTATCGGCAGAAGTGAGGGGTATCGTGTAAGGCACAGCGGGGTGGCTGTCCGGCGTGTGACTGATCCCGCAGGGTGTAGGCGCACAGGGTCTCTCGAACGCCTGTCCGTGCGGTGTGCCAGGAATGTGACGCGGGCGTGGGAGCCCCCGTTGACAGGCTGCCCGGTGCTGTACGATACTTCGTGTGTGCGACGTGTGGGGTGGCCGCACCGACCAAAGCAACGGAGAGGAGGGTGCATGTTAGGGGGAACGGCACAGAGCGCTATTCGCCAGAGCGCGGAAGCGATACAAATGAAGATCGCCGCGATGGCGACGGAACGAGACAGGATCCAGAAGGAAATGTCTCGGCTTCAGATCGCCTATGACACGCTCAGAGAACTGCTGGAAGAGGACGAACAGGAGATCGAGCGAACTGGCGATTCGTCCCACAGGTCCAGCGCAGCCGAGGACCGCGGGCCTCTCGAGGGGAAGCGGGCACTCGAAGCGGCCCTCTTTGTCATGGAAGCTTTGGGGCGACCGATGCCACTGGATGAGATCACTCGGCAGGCCCGATCCCTCGGGTACCGACCAAATGATGATGAGCTTAAGGTGAAGAATGCAATCGGCACGGCGCTCGGACGTGCCCTGAGTGAAATGGCGGAGATCGAGCGCGTCAAGGACGGCGTCTACAGGTTCCATCCTCAACTTTCTACCGGACCAACGTGAGAGTCGGCCGGGGACTCCCCGGCAGAAAAAACAAGACCCTCGGTCGTTGTAGCGACCGAGGGTCTTTGGACCGCCACTGCGGGCGGTAACCCCAGCGTCACCCAAAAGGGACGGGTGACCGCCGAAATCCGATCGGGACCGGACTCTCGACGAGTATGCAACGAGAGAATAGCCGCTCGGGGGCGCGACAGGCAAGGGGCTCGAATTCCATGTCCCAGTGCATGAGGAGAGCTAATGGAAGATCGTATTCTGATCTGTCGGCCCTTCATCACCCTCCGGAATGGGCGCAGGATCTATGCCCATTGGTACGGGAAGAAGGCATTTTGCTTCTGGGTGAAGAAGCCCAAGAAAGCAACATGAAGTAGCTGCGGTCACACGGCCCCCCAACGCGGACTTCCGGTCTTCGCGCGGGGGGGTCGGAAGCTGGCCTTTCTACCTACTGGATGTGAACCTCGGAACCTGGCTGGGGCGATGGGCGCTCGTCCGCCTTCCGAAGGCATGGCCAGCACCTACGGCAACCTCGGCACACTGGCGAGGCTGCGCGGAGACATCCCGGCGGCGCGGAACTCGTGGACCCAATCCCGCGACCTTTACGCTGAGAGCGGCAAGGAGCACATGGTGGAGCAGGTCCAACGTGTGCTTGATGAGTTGCCGGAATGATCGTTGAGTATCCGACAACACGGCCCGACCTCAACTTAGACTGTGTCCGATGAACCCGGGGCGATTCACGTCCGCCCATTGCGCGTTGATTTCTGCGAAGGTGGAGAGGGCGTTTCCTGAGAGAATAACCCCTGATAGCATGATAGAGGTAGGCGTACGAACGACCGATCCGGACGGAGCGAATGACCGACACAACTCCCAACTGGAAGCGACATAGGAAGGAGCATCCAGAGGACCATTCCCAATTAGAGGATCTCGCACGACTCGTTTTTGAAGCTGGCGGCTCGCTTCCCGAACGCCGCGACCTCGACGAAGCATGGACCCGGCGTGCTGTAACGGTGGACGCCATTAGGGTCGGGGGGGACCAGGTTGACTTCGCAGACCCGGATAGCCGGAATGAGTACGTCTCGCACTACGTAGCTGCTAGGGCAGCCGAGGAGTGGGATAATCCAGAGCGAGTCGTTGATCTACTCACGGGCGCTCGCCAAGTGTCTATCCGTATCGGCTCCTCACGAGACCTCAGTGCCATCGCACTTCAACTCCTGCACGAATGGCACGGGCGAGATGTCCTCGGTTTCGTCTCCCATCTTGCCCGCGGTGGAGAGGTGACGCGTCACCAGTTCTGGTCTGTATACCGCGACTTCTGTAAAGCACTGCCTCACATCGACGTGGAGGCTACCACGCTCGCCGAAGCTCTCTCCGCTATTTGCGAAGCAACGGCGGGTGATTTGGCTGGCGGCTGCGTCTACGAAGCGGTGGAGCAGCTAGCCAAAAGGTCGGCGACGCTTGCGCAAGCTCTCGTGGCGGAATTCGTGAGCCGGAGCGGAACTCCCGTTATCAGCTTCGCTCCCTCGGCCTTGGTCGGACTCCACCAGTTCGATGCGGACATGGCACACAAAACGGCCCTGGATTGGACTCATGGGGAACAGGCAGATGTGCGGCGGGCCGGAATGGCCGCGTTGGGCAGCTTCGCGTACGAAGGGAAATCCGATCCGCGGCTCGCGGCCACGAAGGAGCGTCTTTCAGAGCTGAGAAGTAAGCCAGCTCCCAACACCGACGACGTCCTGATCAGAACCCACAGCAATCTCCTGAAGGCAGCCCCGGATCTCGGGAAGGGGTTGGGAATGCTCATGGAGAGGGATGAGTCAAGTTCCCGCTACGAGGCCGCGCGGGCGCTGATGGCGTGGAAGGACACCGAGACGCTGGAAACATGGTGGCTCGGCGGGATCGAGAGCCTTGCCCGCACGCCGACGGAGGAGGCCGCTACGCTAGGTCTCCTCGATCATGCGCTAGCAACGGCCGCTGAAAACCACCCCCATGTTGCAATCAACTTCCTTGAGCGGTTCATTTCGGAGCGCTCCGCTGAGCACCTCGTTGAGACCGACGTCTCCGAGTTGCTACCGCTGACATCGCGGAATCTCCATACCTCAAGGAAGGATGCGCTGGAAGCCGCCGTCACACGCTGGTTCAGCTCGACTGACCATCGCCTCCATCGACTTGCTCATACTTTCGTGCAGACACGTTCTGGCCCTGAGAACGGTGCCGAGTCGGACGATCTTGTTCTTGATCTAGCTGAACTTTGCCAGCTCGACGAGGCAACAATCATCCACGCGTTGAAGCGCATCATGGGCTGGGTTGTCGGAGGGCGCCCTCTGGCAGTGTTGCTCGTGTCGGCGCTCAGCAGGCCTCCCGACGACCCGGATTCGGATTCTATCGCCCAGTTCCTGGTAGAAGAACTCGCTAATTTCGTTCTCTATAATTACCCGGGCGACGCCGGGGAATTCCTCCGAAAGAGGGCAGAAGAGCACCACGGGACCAGAACGGGGAGGATTCTGCAGCGGGCTTTGAAGGAAAGCGAGACCTACTACGATTCACTGCGGGGCCTACCACAACTTCAAGAGCTTCGGCCACCGGACCGACGGATGCACCTGATTGGATTATCCTACGCCAAGATGCAGTCAAGGATCATGGAAGAAGCTCGCCGAGCATCAGCAATCCTGGACCTGATCCGAAGGATTCCTCTCAAGTACGGTCGAGGGTTCTTTTCCAGGAATGAGGAGGGCGGATTCTCGACGACCGCACCCCTCACCAGCTTCTCTCACGAGGTGGAGATCCCGAGAGGCGAGGTAATCAACCCTGTAGGCTTTGCGCTCCACAGACTCATGCTCCGACGTAGTGGCCTCGACACCAGTGACGGGAGCGACGAGCAGCCATGAGGCTGGTTCTCCGTGAGTACCTGAGCATGCTCCGGGAGTCCGGCGAACTCGACATCCTGCTCCCGGATCTACTGCTCGCGATGGGCATTGATCCGTTGACGCGCCCTGGGAAGGGCATGCGGCAGTATGGCGTGGACGTTCCTGCAGTGGGCCCGGATGCGGCGAACGAACGTGCGGAGACGCTGTTCCTCTTCACCGTAAAGCGGGGAAACATCACTCGGTCGGACTGGGATACGGGCCCACAATCCGTACGTGCCTCCCTGAACGAAATCCTCGACAGCTATATGCAGAGGTACGTGCGGCCGGAGCATGAGAACTTGCCGAAGAAGATCGTTCTTGTGACCGGAGGCGAGCTTGGCCAGGACGTCGAATCGGACTGGACGGCCTACATCAAGCTCAATCGCGAACGGTATCCGCAGTATGGGCAGATTGAGTTTGCTTTTTGGGGCGGGGACGTGTTGTCGGGACTTCTCGACAAGCACCTCTTCGATGAGTTCCTCGTTCCAGAATCCGCCCAGAAGCAGATCCGTAAGACCATAGCCCTTGCAGATCAAAACGAGGACGAGCCGCGGCATTACTACGAGTTCGTCAGGGAACTCTTGTTCGACCGCGGACTCCCCACCGGGACGAGTGCCGCTCAGCAGCGAGAGCGGCGGAAGGGGCTCACGCTACTGGAGTTGACACTCCATATCGTGTTCCGGTGGTCGGAGGAAGTAGGAAATCTGCAACCAGCCCTCTTGGCCTCCGAACGCGCCGTTCTGCTTTGCTGGGAGTGGATCATTCGGAACGAACTTACGGACTGCGCGGCCACAACTGACCGTTTCGCTCGACTCCTCGACCTTCATGGCGAAATCGGTGCGACGTTCGCGGAGAAGCTGAGGCCGCACTCAGCGACCCGTGACAGCCTCTCTGGTTATCCCGGTCAGCAAGTCGAATATCCACTTCGCTGCTTCGAGGTGGTCGGGCTCTTGGCGGTCGCCACCTGTGCGCTCGTTTATCGATCGCTCAGAGAGGACGAGGGCGGTGAGCAATATGATCGCGCTCAGGACATCGCCGGGGTCCTGCAGGGTATCATCCAGAATAACCCTGGAGCTTGGACCCCGACCTTCGACGGCCACGTGATCGACATTGGCCTCGCTCTGCTGGCGCTCGCACAGGCTGGGTCCGAGCGCGTTAGTGCTTGGTGGCTCGAGGAACTCCTGCTCCACTCTCTGACCGGTGCACGGACACGTCGGAACTACCCGATTTCGACGGACTCCTATGAGGATCTGGTGGCACGATCTGTAGGAGAGGGACGGAAATTCGAGGAACTGTTGGGCCTCTCTACACTGTTTCCCATGCTGTCAGAGTGGGTTGCATGGCTCGACCTGGAGGATCTCTACGCGGCCTTCAGAACACGGGTTCAGGAGGATCTCTCGGACACAGACTTCCAGATGTGGTTTCCAGATGCGCACACGGAAGAGTTGCTGTATACGCAGAACGCCGCTCAGGCGAGTGGAGCCACGCTGCACTCCATCCAGCTACCTGCCACAACTGAGAAGATGCGACGGCATGTGCAGGAGGTTGCGGAGCGAAGCGATCCGTGGGACTTCATCTCATGTCTGAGGCACGGCCACACGATGGTAGCCTTGATTGCGAGCAGGCACTACCGTTGTCCATTGATTCCGGCCCTGTGGCAGGATGTGACGAGGGAGGAAGCCGAGGTTAACAGGAGCGAGTCAGGAGCGGCGGTCAAGGTCCGTTCGGGGGGCTGACGCCGAAGCGGACTCGGATCTACCTCGTTCCGCCTGAACTTCTTCCGTGACAGTCGAGCCATCGATCTGGTAGCGGTGTGAGCAATTCCGGGAGGTGCGGTTCGTAACCGGGTAAGGCCGCACCTCAAGGCGATTGCGAACGCTCCAGATTCTCTCCACGGAGCCTCTCCGCTTCTTCTGCTTCACGCTCATTCGCGCGGACATCCTGGAGGACGAGTTTGGGAGTCCCGAGAACTCGGGAACTCAGGGTCTTCAGAGAAGCGTGTGCGTTCTCTAAATTCTGACCGCTTTCCTCTCTAAATTCTGTCCTCCCTGGGTCATGCTCACGTAGGATTTTCCCTTCGCCGATGGAGTCCGAACCGGACCGAAGAGCGGGGGGGAGAGGAGGATGCTCAGGATGATTGATCGACACGCGGTGCAGAAGATGTTGTCGGCCGGGATGACGAACGGAGAGGTGGCCCGGCACTTTGGCGTCTCGAAGCGGACGGTACGTCGGATCCGGGGGGAGCCGGAGGTCGCGGAGGCTGGTGACCGGCCAGCGAGAAGAGAACGAGGGCTCGGTCGCCCCGCGGTCAGGGCCGAGGTGCGGGGGCGGATGCGGGCACTGATGGAGGAGGATCCGGAGGCTCCGAGGCTGGAGGTCCTGCGGCTTCTTCGGGAGGAAGGGGTCACGCTCGGCGAGAGCACCTTCTATCGGATGTGGAAGGGGGTGCGAGAGACGATCCCTCAGGCCCTGATGGTCCGCTTCGAGGGGGTAGCCGGCGAGTTCGCGCAGTTCGACTTCGGCCAGGTGGATGTGCGGCTGCCCGAGGGTCGGAAGAAGCGGATCCACTTCGCGGCCTACCGGCTCAAATACTCGCGGTGGATCGGAGTGGTGATCGTGCCCGACGAGCGGGCGGAGGCGCTCATCCGTGCGCTTCTTCTCTCGTTCGAGATGTCGGGGGGCGTGCCCCTCCGTGTGGTGTTCGACCGGCCCACCACGGTCGTGGTCGGCAAGGACGAGCACGGACGCCCGATCTGGAACTCGACGCTCGCCCAAGTGGCGATCGACTATGGGTTCACGATCGAGCTCTGCGCAGCCCGAAGCCCGGAGCAGAAGGGGTCCGTCGAGAACCTGGTCGGGTTCGTCAAGCGTTCGTTCTTCCGGGCGCGCCGCTTCCACGACGCGGACGACGACGTGTCCCGGCAGCTCCTCGAGTGGCTCGTGATGGTTAACGACGAGCGTCCCTGCCGGGCCACCGGCGAGGTGCCACAGGTGCGGCTCGCCTTGGAGCGGGATCGGATGAAGCCGCTTGCGGTCGCGCCTTCGGAGTATGGACTCCGCTATCCCGTGCACGTTGGTCCCACTGCGCTCGTGGACTTCCAGGGTATCCGCTACGCGATGCCTGCGGGGGCATGCGGTATCCCGGCGACCCTTCACCTCTACCCGGACCGGGTGCGGATCGTGACCTCCGGCGGACGGTTCGAGACCAGCCATCCGCGCTTTCCACAGGTCGGACGGACGAGTTACATGCAGGGCCAGCGGGCCGAGCAACTGGCCGCGGTGGCCGGAGCCCGCAAGCGACTGTACTTCATGAGGGAGCGGATCCTGGAGCTCGGCCCCGTCGGAGAGAGCTACCTCACGGAGCTGATCCATGCG
>JBGTMU010000115.1:0-27115 GCA_041743405.1 Longimicrobiales bacterium
GGTGCCGTCGAAAGCGCGCGATCGCCTCCCCCGAATCCTCGAGCGCCGGCCCGTGTGCAGGGAGAATCCGCCGCGCACCGAGCTCCGCGACCCGATCGAGAGAAACGAGGTAGTCGGCCACGCACCCCGGGTACTCCCCCACCCAGGTCGTGTTGCCCTCACCGATGAAGAGGTCCCCTGCGAAGAGGTCGCCCGACTCCGGCTCCAGAAAGACGAGGTGGTCCCGCGCATGCCCTGGAGTCTCGGTCACCTGAAGCTCCCCGGCATCGGTGGGAATGCGGGATCCGTCCGCGAGTCGGATCTCCGCAAGGCTCCCGGCCCCCGCGATCGGAAACCCCGTGCGCTCGGCCAGCGCCGCAGCCCCCCCAGAATGGTCCGAGTGCTCGTGAGTCAGGAGAATCACTCCCTCGCGCGCCCCAGCCACCTCCGCCACCACCCGCTCCAGATGCGCCCGCGACCCCGGCCCCGGATCCACGATCGCCACCTGCGCCCGCCCGATCAGAAAGGTCTGAGTCCCCCCCAACGCAAAGAGCCCCGCGTTGTCGGCCAGGACAACGCGGGGCTCCATGTCGGATCGCAGTTCGGGACGAGGGGTCAGCGCCGCTCCGCCATGATCTGCTCGGCGAGCTTGTCGGCCACGTACTGGACCTGCTCCTCATGCTCCGGCTTGAAGGCCCCGAGCTCCTCGCTGTCCAGATCGAACTGGCCGAAGATCTCGTCGCCGGCGCGAATCAGAACCACGAGCTCCGACTGCACGTCGGGGTCGCACGCCAGGTAGTTCTCGACCTTCGAAACGTCGGGAATGATCTGGTTCGCCTTCTCGGCCACCGCGGTCCCGCAGACCCCCGACCCCACCGGAATGCGCGCATGCTCGGTCGGCGTGCCAACGTAGTTGTGAAGCCAGAGCTCCTTCGCCTCCGCGTTCAGGAGGTAGACCCCGACCCAGTCGAAGTTGTCGTCGGACTGCTTGATGCGGCGGACGGCCAGGCGGAGAAGGGCATCGGAAAGGTAGCCCTGATCCCGCATCTCCTGTATCTCGGCAACAACTTCGGCGGCGTTCAGCATGACAGACATCGATCCTTGGAAAAGGTACCGGAGCCCGGTGAACGGAAGGCTCCGGAAAAATATGGTGTCAGACCGTCAAGTTTAGCGCCCGGCGCGTGTTCGAGTCAACGCGCGCGACACGGCGACCCGCCCCGCCCTTCCTACTCCTGCAGGAAGCTCGCCCCCTCATCCATCCCGCGCACGAAGGCAGCCAGGAGCCGCGCCGCATGGTCCAGATCCGCCACCGACACCACCTCGCTGGGGGAGTGCATGTAGCGGTTCGGGATCGACACGAGCCCCGTCGGCACCCCGGCCCGGACAAGGAAAATTCCATCCGCATCGGTCCAGGTCGCGCGCGGCGCCGCCATCAGGGTATGGGGAATCCCCTCCCGCTCCGCCGCTTCCACCAGACGGTCAACGACGATCGGGTGGGCAGCAGAACCGCGGGTGAGCACCGGCCCGCTCCCGAGCGCATGCTCCCCCACTTCCTTCTTCTCCACATCCGGAACGTCCGTAGCGAACGTCACATCCACGACGAGCGCCGCATCCGGTCGGAGCGAGAAGGCCGAGGTACGCGCCCCGCCCCCCGAGTTCCCGATTTCTTCCTGAACCGTGGCCACCGCCACGGCCCCGGCCCGCGCCGGCGGGTCCTCCGCCAGGAGACGGAGCGCCTCCAGAACGACGAAGGCACCCACCCGATCGTCGATCGCCCGCGACGCGATCCGGTCCCCGGCCAGGCGCAGAAAGGATGGAGCCAGCACGACCGGATCCCCGACCCTCACCCCGAGCGCCCCGACCTCCTTCGCCGACGTCGCACCGAGGTCAATCCAGAGCTCCCGGATCTCGGTCACCTTCTTCCTGTCATCGTCCTTGATCAGATGAATCGGCTTCTTCCCGATCACCCCCGGAATATCCCCCTCCCGCCCCATGACTCGGACGCGCTGCCCCACGAGCACCTGGGAATCCCACCCTCCGATCCCGGCGAAGTAGAGAAACCCGTCTCCGTCCACATGGGTCACCTGGAGTCCGATCTCATCGATGTGCCCGGCCAGCATCACCCGGGGGCTCCGCCCTTCGCCCACCGCGGCGTAGGAGTTTCCATGCACATCGCTCCAGACCCGCTCCGCGAACCCCTCTGCCTCGCGGCGCCAGACTCGCGCCGGACGGGTTTCGAACCCCGAGGGGCCCGGTGCCTCGAGAAGCCGTTCCAGAAACTCGGTCCTTTCCGTCATTCCTTCACTCCTGAATGATCTCGCCGGGTCGGGGAGACGCCCCATCCCGCTCCTTCCGCAGCTCCGGTCCGCGCGCTTCGCTCCTGGTCGCGTTCGCCCCGGCTGCAGAGGCGTCCCACCCATTGCCACCCATATGCACCCGCACCGCTCCCTGCGCCAGTGCTCGTTCCATGCGCTCCCTCAGCGACTTGAGAAGAAGCGCCCGAACGGGTGGAAGGAGAAGTGCGAAGCCTGCAATATCGGTCAGCACACCGGGCGTGAGCAGAAAGGCGCCCCCGACGAGCAGTGCCCCGGCATCCATCAGGGAGCGGGCGGGAACCTTCCCCCCGGCGACATCGCTCCGCATGTCCGAAAGCACGCGCACCCCTTCCCGGCGCACCAGCGCGGCCCCCGCGATCCCGGTCACGAAGACGATGCCGATGGTAGGCCAGAGCCCGATCCACTGCCCCACGCGGATCAGGAGAGCCAGCTCCAGAAGGGGTACCAGAATGAAGAGAGAAAGGAACCGCGCCACTGTGTCGGGGTTTCCATCTGCCGAGGGTAAGCCAGCTTTGTGAACCCGAATTTTCGCACTCTGCCCGCTCGATGCAAGGCATGCAACCATATGGTCATTGAAGAAACGTACTTCCGAAGAGGGTTCGGACTGAAGGACGAAGTCCGTCCCATCATCGAATCGGAATATCATTCGGCGCTGGTCGACGAAGTCCGCGCTCAGGGCTACGAGAAGACCTTCGGCGACGTCACCGTCCGGCTCGCCGAGGAGTTCGGTTTCTGCTACGGAGTCGATCGCGCGGTCGATTACGCGTACGAAACGCGGACCAAGTTTCCCGACAGGAGGGTCTTCCTCGTCGGTGAGATCATCCACAACCCGCACGTGAACCGGCGCATGGTCGACATGGGGATCGAGTTCCTCCTCCCCCGTGGGGACGGCAGCTTCGATTTTTCCGACGTCACCTCGGAAGATGTGGTTCTGCTCCCGGCCTTCGGTGTCACGATCGAGGCCTTTCACGAGCTGCGCGCGAAGGAGTGCGTGCTTGTCGATACTACCTGCGGATCGGTTCTTCTCGTGTGGAAGAGGGTCGATGGCTACGCCCGGGACGGGTTCACGGCCGTGATCCACGGAAAGGACACGCACGAGGAAAGCCGGGCCACCGCTTCCCAGGTGAGAAAGCACCCCGGAGGGAAGTACCTGATGGTGCGGGACATGCCCGAGGCCGAGGTCGTCTGCGCCTACATGACGGGGGCCCCGGACCGGATCACGCGTGAGGAGTTCCTGAAGCGATTCTCCCACAAGGCGTCCGATGGGTTCGACCCGGACCTCCATCTGGAACAGATCGGGGTCGCGAACCAGACCACGATGCTCGCAAACGAGTCGCTCGCCATCGGAGCCCGCCTGCGGAAGGCGATGGTCGAGGCAAAGGGCGCGGAATACGCGGAAGAGAACTTTCGTTCCTTCGGAACCATCTGCTCGGCCACCCAGGAACGGCAGGATGCGGTCCGGAAGATGATGGAACGCCCCCCGCACATCATGATCGTGATCGGAGGGTACAATTCCTCCAACACGAATCACCTGGCGCACATGTGCCGCGAGTACACGACCACCTTCCACATCGAGGATGCCTCGTGCATCGACGTGGAGACCGGCTCCATCCGGCACAAGCCGGGGCTCGCCGTGGACTTTCCCGTGGAAACCGCCACGGACTTCCTCCCCGAGGGTCCCTTCGAACTGGGAGTCACCGCCGGCGCTTCCACCCCCAACAACAAGGTGGGTGAGGCGATCGCGCGCGTGCTCAGTATCCGGGGGGTTCCGCTGGAAGGAGTCGGCGGAGAGGCGCTGACGCCGGCCTGAAGCGCTTCCTCCCGATGCCCCCCGAGGAGCCCCTGAAGCCACCACGGACATCGGACTCCGGTGCCTCTACCGAGCCGTTCGGGGATCCCGGCGAGTTTTCTGCCCCGTCACGGACCCTTGCGGAATGGTTCGGTCTGCACCTTCGCGGGATGGCGATGGGGATCGCCGAACTCATCCCCGGCGTCTCGGGCGGAACGATCGCCTTCATTACCGGCATCTACGTCGAGCTCCTGCTCACCCTGCGCGGGATTGGCCCCGAGCTGCTGCGCCTTCTCCTTGCCGGGCGGGTGCGCGAACTCTGGAAGAGGGCAAATCTGGGATTCCTGGCGGTTCTCGGTATTGGGATGCTGACCAGCGTTCTCCTCCTTTCCTCGCTCCTCGGCTGGCTTCTGGAGCACCGCGAGGTCCAGCTCTGGGCCTTCTTCTTCGGACTCATCGTCGCGTCGGTCCTGTTTATCGCGAGGGTCGTCCGGCCCTGGTCACTCCCGCGCATCGCGGCGGGGCTGGCAGGAGTGGGAGTCGGAGTGATCCTCGCAACCATCCAGCCGCTCCCCGCGCCGGATCACTGGATCTCGACCCTCCTCGCGGCGGCCGTGGCGATCTGCGCCTGGATCCTCCCCGGAATCTCGGGGAGCTTCCTCCTGCTTCTCCTCGGCAAATACCACCAGCTCATCGAGGCGATCAACGGGTTTGACGTCGCATTCCTCTCGCTCTTCGCCCTGGGGTGCGTGCTTGGGATCCTGGCCTTCGCCCGCTTCCTGACCTGGCTCATCCGCGTGCGGTACCGCGGGACGCTCGCGTTCCTCTGCGGCCTGATGGTGGGGTCACTGTCGAAGCTCTGGCCCTGGCAGGAGACCGTGAGCAGCTATCTCGACTCGAGTGGTGAGCTCCTGCCCCTCGTGACCCGGCCCGTTCTCCCCTCGACCTGGGAAGTGATTACGGGTGCCAGCGCCTCGGTCATGGGTGCGGCGTTCTGGGGAGGCGTGGCGATTGCTCTCGTCCTCCTCCTGGATGTCCTTTCGCGGAGAAAAGGGTCTCTGGGTTCCGAGCCTGGTCCCGACTGATCCGGGTCCGAGGTTCCCCCCGCCCTACTCCTTCCCTGCCTCCGGCGATGTGATCTGCCGATCGAACTCGCTCACCTCCAGCATCCGACGGGTGAGCGCCTCCTGTTCCACGAGTGAACGCTCGATGCGGCCCAGTCTGTGGTCGAGAACCTCCCACGTGGCCCCTTCGCCTCTCTCGGTCCCCTGGCTCCGGATGGCCCCCGCGATCTCCTTTGCGAATGGATGCAGCGCGAAGCGAATGACGAGCCCCCCGACCGGAAGGCCGATCACCACGAGGATCGCGGTGATGGCTACGAGCGTCTCGCCGAGCATCATATGTGGAGCGCCCTCCCGAGCGATGCCAGCGCCGCCTCGGCCACGGCCTCCGAAAGCGTCGGGTGGGGGTGCATGGCCTTGTCGATCTCTTCCATCGTGGACTCGAGGTGCCGGCCCAGCACCCACTCGCCAATGAGCTCCGTGGCGTGCGGCCCCACGATGTGAGCCCCCAGGATCTCGGAGTATTTCTTGTCGCGGATCACCTTCAGGAACCCTTCCGCATCGCCGTGGGCCAGCGCTCGCCCATTCCCGACCCATGGGAACTTCCCGACCTCGATGTCATGTCCTGCCTCCAGGGCCTGCTCCTCGGTGAGCCCCACCGAGGCCACCTCGGGATGGCAGTAGGTGCAGTTCGGAACGTTCGAATAGTCCACCGGACCATGGTCCTTCCCGGCAATCCGCTCCACGCAGACCACCCCTTCATGCATCG
The DNA here is from genome assembly GCA_041743405.1 of Longimicrobiales bacterium. Classification (GTDB taxonomy): domain Bacteria; phylum Gemmatimonadota; class Gemmatimonadetes; order Longimicrobiales; family Gaopeijiaceae; genus JBGTMU01. The sequence continues at coordinate 5,935 of JBGTMU010000115.1, forward strand.
CCTTGTGCGCCAGGAGCTGCTGGCCCGCACAGTCCCCCACCGCATAGACCCCGTCCGCACTCGTCTTCATCCACTCGTCCACCTGGATGAAGTTCCCGCGCTCGGTGAGCTTTACGCCGACCGAGTCGAGCCCCAGGTCCTCGGTGTTCGGGATCCGCCCGACGGCGGCGAGCACCTTGTCGACCTTCATCACCTGCTCCTTCCCGGCCTTGTCCTTGAAGGTGAGGGTCACCCCATCCTTCCCGGGCTCGGCCTTCTCGAGGCGCGCCGAGGTGTGAACAGCGATGCCCCGCTTCTTGTAGACCTTCTCGACGTGCGCCGAGATGTCCTTGTCTTCGAGAGGGAGCACGCGGTCGAGCGCCTCCAGAATCGTCACCTTCGATCCATAGGCCTCGAACACGTCGGCAAACTCCATCCCGATCGCCCCCGAACCCACGATCGCGAGCGTTTCCGGGGCGGACTTCTGGAAGAGCGCGTGATCCGATGACCAGATGTGCTCCCCGTCGATCTGGAGAAAGGGGAAGCTGCGGGGGCGCGATCCGGTGGCAAGAATGACGTGGGGGGCCTCGTAGACTTCCTTCTTCCCGTCTTCGGACTCGACCTCGACCTTCCCTTTCCCAGCGAGTCGGCCATACCCGACCACGTGAGTGACCTTGTTCTTCTTGAAGAGTCCGCCGACCCCCCGGTTCAACTGATCCGCCACCTTGCGGCTCCGCTCCTGTGCGGGGCCGAGATCGAAGCTCAGCTCCTTCGCCGTGATTCCGTGGCGTTCCGCGTGCTTCATTTCGTTGACCAGAAGCGCGGAGGTGAGAAGCGACTTGGTCGGGATGCAGCCGATGTTGAGGCATACGCCGCCCAGCTTGTCCGCCTCCACACATGCCACCTGCATGCCGAGCTGTGCTCCCCGAATGGCGGCGATGTATCCGCCGGGTCCGCCGCCGACCACGATCAGGTCGAAGGTGCGCGTTTCCGTTCCCTTTCCAGCCACAGTTCACCTCGGAGTCGTCGAGTAGTTCGGAAGTCTCCGGAGCGTTCAACCGTATCCGGAGTCAGGCCCCCTCGAATCTGCAGCTATCGAATCCGGGCCAGAGGGACAAGTTAGGGAGAAATTCGATCCACTGCCAACCCTGCCGGAGGCCACAACTCGCACTGTTTTCCTTTGCGGAATGGTGGATTCCCCGGTATCATGGCCGAACGGAATCGGTCTTTCTTCCGACCCCTGTCCAAGTCACGTACACTTCACCCGCCACCGGAGCCAGCTGCTCATGTTGGTACTTCTGATTGTCGTCCTGCTCTTCGTCGCCGTGGGGATGATGTACAACATCCTCGTGAAGCTGCGCGAGCAGACCGATGCAGCCTGGTCGGATATCGACGTCCAGTTGAAGCGCCGGCACGACCTCATCCCGAATCTGGTCGAGACGGTGAAAGGGTACGCCTCGCACGAACGGGACACACTGGAGGCCGTGATCCGGGCCCGGCAGACCGCGATCTCCGCCTCGGGTCCCGAAGAGAGGGCCGGCGCCGAGAACATGCTGACCGGTGCGCTCAAGTCGATTTTCGCCCTCTCCGAGGCCTATCCCGAGCTGCGTGCCAACGAGAACTTCCGCGATCTGCAGAAAACGCTCAGTGAACTGGAAGAACACATCCAGAGGGCGCGGCGCTACTACAACGCGGTGGTTCGGGACTACAACACGAAAATCCGGCAGGTGCCGACGAATGTGATAGCCAACGCCTTTACCTTCCGCGCCCGGGAATTTTTCGAGATCGAAGAGGCCGCCCGCGAGACTCCCCGGGTCAGCTTCGATGGAGGGGCGTCCGCAGGGTGACGAGTTCGTCGATCGCACGAGCGGCCTTTGCGCTCGCGGTCTTCTTTGCCCTGAGCCCCTCTTCAGGGGCCGCCCAGGGTCGTTCGTTCGAAATCCGCGACTTCCATGTGGATGCCGAGATCCACGCGGACGGACGGGTCACGATCTCCGAGCGCATCGAGATCGCCTTCACCGGATCGTGGAACGGCATCTATCGAACGATTCCCGTGCGTTACCGCACCCCATGGGGCTTCGGGTACCGGCTCGATCTCAGGCTGGAATCCGTTCGTATGCCCGACGGGACCCCGCTCGAGTTCGAGGTCCATCGGGCCGGCGACGACGCCGACATCCAGATCTGGATCCCCGATGCGCGTGACGCGGTCCGCACCCTCGTTCTCAGCTATGACGCACACCGCGCACTGCGGTTCTCGGAGGAGTACGACGAGTTCTACTGGAATGCGACCGGCACCGAGTGGGATGTGCCGATCCTGCAGGCCAGCGCCCTGATCCGGCTCCCGCCCGGTGCCGACGGAATCCGGAGCACCGTGGCGACCGGTCGCTTCGGAAGCCAGGACCGGAGCGCCCGGATCGAAGAGAACCTCGCAGACGGCACCGTCTACTTCTCGACCACCCGACCACTCGATTACCGGGAGGGCCTGACCGTGGCGGTGGCGTGGAACCCCGGCGTGGTCGAGCGCCCGGGAGTCCTCGACGCCATCGGCTTCTTTCTCCGCAGCAACTGGCCCTTCGCCTTCCCCCTCCTGAGCCTCTGGGCGATGAGCTGGCTATGGTGGACCCGGGGAAGAGACCCCGCCCGCGGCGCCGTGATGCCAGAGTACGAGCCACCTCTGGGGATGACGCCGGCCGAGGTGGGAACGCTCATCGACCACTCCCCCGACACCCGCGACATCATCGCCTCGCTCGTCGATCTGGCCGTGAGGGGCCACCTCCGGATCGAAGAAGTGGAGTCCGGCGGGATCTTCGGGATCGGGAAGGACCAGGATTACTCCCTCGTCCGTCTCACCGCTCCCGGGGCGTGGTCCGACCTCCGTTCGCACGAACGGGATGTCCTCGAGGGAGTCTTCGATTCCGGCTCCCGATCCGAAGTGCTCCTCTCCGATCTCGAGACCGAGTTCTACTCGAAGCTGTCCGGGATCCGCACCGACATTTTCCGGAATCTCGTCGAGCGTGGATTCTATGCCCGGCGCCCCGACCGGGTAGCGGCGTTCTGGTTCGGGATTGCCGGTGCCGTCCTCGTCTTCGGAGGGCTCGCGGCCATCGCCCTCGTCGAAACGGGGATGGCATTGCCTCTTCCCGCCTTCCTTTCCGCGGGGCTCACGGCGCTCCCGATCTTCGGGTTCGCAGCCTTCATGCCCGCCCGAACCGAGAAGGGAGTCGATGCTCTCCAGCGCGTCCTCGGGTTCCAGGAGTTCCTCGAGCGAGTGGAGTCGGACCGCTTCCGCCGCATGATCAAGTCACCAGCGCAGTTCGAAGAGTACCTTCCCTTCGCCATGGCCCTCGGCGTGGAGAAGAAGTGGGCCGCGGCATTCGACGGGATGCTGGAGGAACCCCCCTCCTGGTACGTCGGATCGCATCCGGCGGGATTCCGCCCCACGGTGTTCGTGGGGCGCATGGGAGGGTTCACGAGCCATGCTGGATCAGCCTTCACCACCGCTCCTCGCAGCTCCGGCGGTTCGGCCTTCAGCGGCGGTGGTGGCGGCTTCTCGGGAGGCGGTGGATTTTCGGGAGGTGGCTTCGGAGGGGGTGGGGGAAGGGGGTTCTGACTGTCACATCGGGGCCCCTCCGCTCGTTTCCAGGAAGCATGGCTCCGGATTCCCGGACGCCTTTCTTCCCGACTCATGACCCCCGCTGTCTCATGCGCGCTACCCGAAACTCCATGTCCCCGGCTCTCCTGGCCGTTTTCTGCTCGCTCCTGATTTCCGGACTCGTTCTCCTCGCGATCGCTTCCCCTGTCGCGGCCCAGGACCCTCCCATCCCTGCGCGGTACAGCCACCTTTCGCTCGCGGCGGGGCTCGGAGGTGGGGCCGCGCTCGGGTGGAACGCCTGGGGAGTGCACAGGGGGAACCCCTCCTCCATCGGCATCACGCTCGGAGTGGCGGCGGGGATCACGTCGATGGCGCTGGGCGCGATGCGCCTGGACGAAGGGCGTCCGATGCGGCACCTGGCACTCGCGAATCTCGCAATCGGATCCTTCGCACTCGGCTCCGCAATCCACGCTGGCCGCTCGATACGCCCTGAGATCCGCCCGATTCTGATCCCCGTCATGGCCCCGGGGCCAGCGGGTCCGGTGCAGTCGTCCGCGTTCGGCGTCGCGGCGACGATCAGCTTCTGAGCGGGACCCCGGAGTCCGTTTCTTCCTCTGGAAGCGCTTCCTCGTCGTCAGGAGGCACATCGAGAAGGAAGGTCTCCATCGTCCCCTTCCCCTTGATTTCGATCGGGGGGCGCGCCTGGAACTGGAACCGGTGGGCCAGCAGATTCCGGGTGACGAGGGTCACCTGGATCTCACCCGGCAGCCCGAATGCCTCCATACGGGCTGCGGTGTTGACGGTGTCGCCCCAGAGATCCCAGGCCAGCTTGCTCGTCCCGATCACTCCAGCCACCACCTCGCCGGAGTTCATCCCCTGCCGCAGCTCCAGTGACAACCCCTCCTCTTCCCCGAGCTCGCGGCACCGCGATCGGAGCGCGACGGCGAGGTCGGCCAGCGCCTCGGCGTGATCCGCGCGGGGTTCGGGGGCACCGGCCACGACCATGTATGCGTCCCCGATCGTCTTGATCTTCTCGAGCCCGTGCCTGTCCACCAGGGCGTCGAAGGCGGAGAAGATCCGGTTCAGGAGCGCAACCAGGCGCTCGGGTGACAGGCTCGATGACAGCTCGGTGAACCCCACGATGTCAGCGAAGAGGATGGACACCTGGGTGTGCCCATCGGCGACCGTGTCCGAGCTCTCCTTGAGGCGGGAGACCACCCCGGCGGGAAGCATGTTGTGAAGAAGCTCATCCGTCCGGGCATACGCCGCCTCGAGCCTGGCTTCGGCATCGGCGACGGTGTTCTCATATCCGGCGATGATCGCCCCGATCACCACAGCAATTCCGATCGCGTTGCCTGCCAGGAAAAGGCTGAGCAGCCACGATGGATGCTCGCTCAGCGGGGGCACCCAGAAACCCCAGAGGAGGAGCGCCGCGAAGGCGATGGTTGACGCCCCAGCCAGCCCCACCTTCACCCGCGGAGAATAGAACGGGACCAGGAAGGGGAGGGCGATGTTCGTGAGCAGGTAGAAGTGGAAGCCGGAAGCGGTCCCGAGAAAGAGGACGCAGAGCACCGAGTGGGCGAAGATCTCCGCGAGTGCCGGCCCTCCCAGCGTCCGGTAGTGCCCCCGGGAATGGAAGAACACGGCGCTCCCCCAGACCGCGAGGCTGAGCACGTTGAACGCCGCCAGCCACATCTCCCCGATGAGCAGGAAAATCCCGAGGAAGGCGAGATGGACAGCGAGGGGGATCGGGAAGGCGATCCGCGTGACTGCGTAGAATCGCCTGTGTTCCTTTGGGACCCCCGCGGGAATGGGCCTCACATCAGCGCTACGAGAGGCTCTTCGAGGATCGCCTTGAAGGTCTGGAGGAAGCGCGAGCCCTGGGCTCCGTCGATCACCCGGTGGTCACAGCTCATCGTGACCTTCATCCGGGGGCCGATCACGAGCTCGCCATCCTCTACGAAGGCGCGCTCCTCCATGGCACCCACCGCCAGGATCCCCGCTTCGGGCGGGTTGATCACGGCCGTGAATTCCTCGATCCCGAACATTCCTAGATTCGACACCGAGAAAGTCGCACCCGTATACTCGTCCGGAGCGAGCTTCTTCTCGCGGGCACGCCCGGCGAGCTCCCGAACCTCGGCCGCGATGGCCGCCATCCCCTTCAGGTGTGCGTCACGGATCACGGGGGTGATGAGCCCGTCCTCGATCGCCACGGCGACTCCGAGATGGACCCGGTTGAACCGGCGGATATGATCTCCGCCCCAGTGCGCGTTGCATTCCGGGTGGCGGCTGAGCGCCATGGCCGTGGCCTTGAGGATGATGTCATTGTAGGAAACCTTCGCCCCCTCCGCCGCGAGAATGGAGTTCACCCGCTCGCGGGCCTCGACGGCCCGGCTCATGTCCACGTCGATGGTCAGGAAGAAGTGCGGAACGGGCCCGATCGACTCCACAAGGCGCTTCGCGATGGTTTTCCGCATCTGCGAAAGCCGGATGTCCTCGTAGTCCTCCGCCGACGCCGGGGCGGAGCGGGGCGGGGCGGCCTTCCCCTGATCCGAGACGGGACCCGACGCCGGACCGGCCTCCGCGGCCGCCTCCACATCCTTCTTCACGATCCGCCCGCCAGGACCCGAGCCTGAAACCCCGGCGAGGTTCACTCCCGCCTCATCCGCCAGACGGCGTGCCACGGGGGATGCCTTGATCCGCTCCCCCTCTTTCCGGCTCGGCGCCGGTTCCCCGGCGGCGGACCCGTCGTCATCCGGGCTCTCGGAATCGGAAGTGGAGTCGGCGGCGGCGGACTTGTCGCCATCCGGGCTCTCGGACCCGCGTGGGGAGTCGGCCTCCCCCGGCGCGGGCTTCTCCGCCACCTCCGGCTTCGCGGGCTTCTCCGCCGTCGCCGCCGGCTTCTCCTTCTTCTCCTCATCCCCTCCGGAAGCTCCCACGAGCTCCGAGATATCCTCGTCGGCCGCCCCGATCACAGCGATCACATCGCCGACCGGCGCCGTGCCCCCCTCCGCGATCAGGACCTTCCTCAGGATGCCGTCACCCCGGGCCACCAGCTCCATGACGGCCTTGTCGGTCTCGATCTCGGCCAGGATATCGCCGCTCGCGACCTCGTCCCCTTCGGACTTCAGCCATTTCACGATCTGCCCCTCTTCCATGGTGGGAGAGAGGGCTTCCATGTGGACTTTCGTCGCCATCGTCTGTCGGCCTCGTCAGTTGCGGTAGAGAACGCGGTTGCAGGCGCTGATCACCCGATCCACCCCGGGCTTCGCGAGCTGCTCCAGGTTCTTCGCGTACGGCATGGGAACATCGGCCTGGGTGACCCGGATCACCGGCGCGTCGAGGTGGTCGAAGGCCTCTTCCTGGATGATGGAAACGATCTGGGCACCCACCCCGGCATAGGGCCATCCCTCTTCCAGGTAGACCGCCCGGTTCGTCTTCCGAACCGTTTCCAGAATCGCGTCCACGTCGAGCGGCCGGAGCGATCGCAGGTCGAGTACATCGGCCTGGATCCCCTCTTTCTCCAGCTTCGCCGCGGCCTGGAGTGCGGTGTGGATCATCTTCCCATGGGTGATGATCGAGACGTCACCGCCCTCCCGTTTCAGGTCGGCCTTCCCCAGAGGAATCACGAAGTCCCCATCCTCCACGTCGGGAACCTCTCCCTTCACGTTGTAAAGGAGTTCTCCTTCCATCACCACCACGGGGTCCGGGTCGCGAATGGCCGCCTTGAGGAGCCCCTTCGCGTCGGCCGGGGTCCCGGGGGTGACCACCTTGATTCCCGGTGCGTGCACATACCAGACCTCGCACGCCTGGGAGTGCTGCGCGGAAAGCTGGAGCGCGGCTCCCGTGGGACCGCGGAAGACGATCGGCATCGGGATCTGCCCCCCCGACATGTAGAGCATCTTGGCCGCGGAGTTCAGCACCTGGTCCAGCGCGAGGATCGAGAAGTTGAAGGTCATGAACTCGATCACGGGGCGGAGCCCGACCATCGCGGCGCCTACACCGAGGCCGGCAAAGCCGAGCTCGGAGATCGGGGAATCCACGATGCGCTTCTCCCCGAACCGATCGAGGAGCCCCTTCGAGACCTTGTACGCTCCGTCATACTCGGCGACCTCCTCCCCCATCAGGAAGACATCGGGGTCGCGCTCCATCTCTTCGGCGAGTGCCTGGTTCAGCGCCTCGCGGTAGGTAATCGTCTGCATGAGCTCCTTACGCCTCCTGTCCGGGGCGTTCCCGCCCGTCGAAGTAGAGGCGGCCGTGCGGATTCTCTTCCGCATAGACGTGGGTGTACAGCTCCGAAGGGTCCGGAAGGGGCGAGGCGTCGGCAAACTCTGCCGCCTCGTCCACCAGCTTCCTCGCCTCGGCGTCCATCTCCTTCAGCTCCTCTTCGTCGAGCATCTCCGCATCATACATGCGGTCGCGGAGGAGCCGGATCGGGTCGTCCCGCTCGGTCTTCTCCTGCACCTCTTCCTTCGAGCGGTAGGTTCCGGAAACCGGATCGGACATCGAGTGCCCCTTGAACCGGTAGGTCTGGGCGTCGACGTACTGTGGCCCCGCCCCACCCCGCACCTCTTCCACCAGATCCTCTGCAAACGCCCAGGTTTCGAGAATGTCCTGCCCGTTCACGGAGTGGGCTGGAATCCCGTAGCCCTTCGCCCGATCGACCACCGGAACGGCCGAGACCCGCGAAAAGGCGGTTCCCATGCCGTAGTGGTTGTTCTCGACGACGTAGATCACGGGGAGTTTCCAGATCGCGGACATGTTGAGCGCCTCATGGAACGCACCCTGGTTCACGGCCGCGTCGCCCATGAAGCAGACGCAGACCTGATCCCCTCCCCGGTACTTGATGGCCCAGGCCATCCCCGAAGCCAGCGCCACCTGAGCCCCCACGATTCCGTGGCCGCCCATGAAGCCCTGGTCGGCGTTGAAGATGTGCATCGAACCTCCCTTCCCGCCGGAGGACCCCCCTTCGCGCCCGAAGAGCTCCGCCATGACGATGTTCGGCTCCACACCCTTGGCCAGCGCCTGCGTGTGCTCGCGGTAGGCGGAAATCACGTAATCGTCCTTGCGGAGCGGCCCGATGAATCCCAGCGCGACCGCCTCCTGCCCGATGTGCAGGTGGCAGAATCCGCCGATTTTTCCGATGGCATAGGCCTCTTCGGCCTTCTCCTCGAACCGGCGGTACAAGAGCATCTCGCGCAGGAAGTGGCGAAGCTGATCCGGAGAGAACCGGTCGATACCGGCTTCCTTGTCCGCCGCCTTCTTCTTCGTCTTCGTCCCCGCCATCAGGCTCTCCCCATCCTCAGTTGGACCAGCCCTTCTTCCCTTGTCATCGCCTGCAGCCCGGGAACCTCCGCGGGGGCCGGGATATCGCCTTCGAGCACCTCCTGGATCGCGCCCGGCCCTCCGGCCTGAACCTCCCGGGCCTGCTCCTTCGCGTGGTACGACGAGCGCACAAGCGCTCCCGACTCCACGTGCCGGAAGCCGTACTCCTCTTCCCCCACCCGCTTCCATTCGCTGAACTCGGCCGGAGTCACCCACCGCGCCACGGGAATGTGGTTGGGTGAGGGCCGCAGATACTGACCGAGCGTCAGGATATCCACCGATGCTTCCCGCAGGTCCGCCATGGCCTGTCGGATCTCCTCTTCCCGCTCTCCCATCCCGAGGATGATCCCCGTCTTCGAGAGGATCGTCGGATCCATCCGCTTCACCACGCCAAGGTAGGAGATGGAGCGCCAGTACCGGCCTCCGGGGCGGACGTCGGGGTGGAGTCGCTCGACGGTCTCGAGGTTGTGGCCGAGAATCTCCGGCCGCGCATCCACGACCTTCCGGAGCGCATCTTCGTCGCCCTTGAAGTCCGGAATGAGGACCTCGATCGAGCAGTCGGGCACGCGCGCCCGCACCTGCCGGATCGTCTCCGCGTAGATCCCCGCACCTCCGTCCGGGAGCTCGTCCCGGTTCACGGAAGTGATCACGACGTGCTCCAGCTCCATCGCGGCAACGGTGTCGGCCACCCTTCGCGGCTCATCCTCATCCAGCTCGGTAGGCATCCCATGGGCGACTGCGCAGTACTTGCATGCCCGGGTGCACACGTCCCCAAGGATCATGAAGGTGGCCGTCCCGGCTTCCCAGCACTCTCCGATGTTCGGGCACCCAGCCTCTTCGCAGACCGTGTGGAGCGACTGGCTCCGCATGAGCTGCTTGAGGTGGAGATAGTTCCTTCCGCCGGGGGAGCGGACCTTGAGCCATTCGGGCTTCCGCTCCGTGATGGCGATGGTATCCAGCCCCTCGTGAGCGCGGATACTCGCACTTCCCTTGGGTTTGACTATCCCCGTGTCTTTTGCGCCGGGGTGGTAGCCTCCGGCAGGTCTCGTCACGGTCTCGGGCACGTTCCTGAAAACCTCCAATCCCCGCCCGCGGTGGGGTGGGGGAGTCAAGCCGACGGTGGGTCCGGGATGGGGAGACGGGCGCCGACTAAAAACGCCCCCTCGCGAGGTTCGCGGGGAGCGCGATCCAGGCGCTCCACCCTCCGGAATGCTCCGGCGGCCGGTGAGCAGATTTTGCTACGATGATACCACTTGTGCCGGGTTCCGGGCAACCGGATCACCCCCGTCGGGGCGGGGTTGGAGACCGCTCGAGCACATGCCGAACCACCTCTTCCGGATCGTCGGTGAGGATCATCAGCTCCAGGTCTCCCGGCGAGATCTTCCCCTCCGCTGCAGGCACTTCCCTCAACCAGTCCACCAGCCGCCCCCAGTAGTCCTTCCCGACGAGCGCTACTGGGAAGTCACTTACCTTGCCGGTCTGGATCAGAGTGAGGCTCTCGAAGAGCTCGTCCAGCGTCCCGAATCCCCCGGGAAAGATCACGAAAGCCTGGGAGTACTTGAGAAACATGGTCTTCCGCACGAAGAAGTAGCGGAACTCGAGTCCTCTATCCACGTAGGGGTTCATTCCCTGTTCGAAGGGAAGTTCGATGTTGCACCCGAAGGACAGGGCGCCAGCTTCCTGCGCGCCCCGGTTCGCGGCCTCCATGATTCCCGGCCCCCCTCCGGTGAGGATTCCGAACCCCTCTTCGCCCAGCCTCCTCGCCGTGGTGCGACAGAGCTGGTACATCGGATCGTCCGGGAGCACGCGGGCCGACCCGAAAATGCTGATCGCGGGGCCCAGATCCACCATCGCCTCGAACCCCTCCACGAACTCCCCCATGATGCGGAACACGCGCCATGCATCCGTTCCCATCGCTGGCGGCGGCGGTGGCGCCTCGGAAGGAGCCGTGAGGAGGCGCTCGTCCTCCGTCACGAAGGGTTCATCCCTGGCGGTCTTTCTCTTCATTCGGTCTCTCTACTCCGGCATGTCGTGTTCTGGGCCCCTCCCGTGCGTCCGCGACGGGGCGCCTTCTCCTCCGGCAGCCATTGAACCGGTAGTATAGAATGCATGGAAGGCCGACGGAGAGACAGCGTTGCTCGATGCGACACCTCTCAGGCCCGGCCTTCGTAGAGTCGTCGAGGACCGGCTGATCTCTTTTCCGTCCAGCCCCTTTCGGGTCCGTGGACCACATTCAACCCGGTACGAGGTTCCTGTGCCCTCAGTCCGCATCTCCTTCCGAAGGCAGACCCATCCGCCGCGCGCGGGTCTCGCCCTCGCTCTGATGTTCCTCGCGTTCCCCCCCTCGGAGATGACGGCCCAGGATGCCCCTTCCCGTCCTCTGCCCCCCGACACCTACGCCGACGTTCACGTCGAGACGCTCCTGCGCCTGGCGAGGGACGCGCGCGGAGAAATCGTCGAGGGACTCGAGAGCTACGAGGGCAGGATGTGGGAGCGAGCCTACGTCGGCCTGTCCGCCGCCCGTTTCCGGCGGGAGCGAGGGCTGTTCCGTCAGGAGCGCAGTGCCCTCATCCGCTGGACCCGCGAAGGTGAGCACACGGTTCTCTGGGAGGGCGCGCGGCGGGATGTGCCGATCGTCGGGCTTTCGAGCGCCACTTCGGACACTGCGGGGGGGGAAACCGGACGTGCAGGCGGAATGGCTGAAAGCCTCGCTCGAGACCTCTCCCGGGAGGCCGTCCCGCCGCCTCTCCAGTTCGATCCGGGAAGCGACCGGATGTTCTTCAGCGGGGACAATTGGGCGTTTCACCCGCTAAGCGACTCTGCGGGTCTGCATTACCGTTTTCACTCGGGTGACACGCTTCGGATCCGGATCCCGGAGCGCGAGGCTCCGCTGACCCTGGCCGAGGTCCGGGTCGAGCCTCGAAGAGCCGAATTCCAGCTCCTCACGGCTTCTCTCTGGTTCGACACCGAGAGCGGCTCCCTCGTGCGGGCGATCTACCGACCGGCCCGCCCCTTCGATCTGGCGCTGGAAGAGCCCGAAGACGCCTCGGAGGTGCCAGGATTTCTCCAACCCATCCGGGCCGAGATCCGGCACATCACGGTGGACCACGGTCTCTACGAGTTCCGCTGGTGGATCCCGAGACGCTTCTCCTTTGAAGGGGAGGCCCAGGTCGGGCGATGGGCTCGCTTTCCCATGACGTTCGAGTGGGTGATCGAGGGTCTCGTCGCGAACGAGGCACCGGCGCCCGAACTCAGTCCGGGCGCGCTGCCTCCGGGATGGCTGCGACGGGAAGTCCGCGTGGTGCGGGACGGGCGGACGCGCTGGGTTACGACCCTGGTTCCTCCGCCCGAGACCCTCGCTTCGAGCCCCGCGCTCACCCCCGCCGACGATCTTCGCTCGGAGGCCTTCACCGACGAGGAGATCCGTGAGATCGAACGAACCCTGTCGGAGCTGATTCCGGCACCGCTCTCCTTTGAGCCGCGTCTGATCTGGGGACTCGAAGAGGGAATGACGCGGTTCAACCGGGTGGAAGGGCTCTCCACGGGCGCCGCGCTCGCGGTCCCGCTTCCGCGGGGGCGAACTGCGCATGCCGAAGTGCGCATCGGGGTGGCTGATCTCTCGCCGAACGCCGAGCTGCGGCTCCGGCAGGGAAACGCTGCCTCCTGGGAGTCGGTTTCACTCTACCGTCGTCTGGCCGTGGCTTCGGAGTGGAGCCCGGGGCACTCTCTCAGCGCGTCGGTCGGCACCCTCCTCTTCGGCGAGGAGTGGACCCCCTGGTATCGGGCTCTGGGCGGAGAAGCTGCATTCGGGAGGGAAGGGCGGCAGACCCATCTGGAAGGTCGCCTTTTCTGGGAGGCGCAGAGTGAGGCCGTGAAGGAGACCGACTTTCACCTGTGGAACGTCATCTCCGAAGACTCCCTTCCCCCGAATATCATCCCGAACGAGGGGGAGTGGTACGGGGCCTCGGCACGCCTGCGCTGGCAGTCCGGAATCGACCCCAATCGCCCTCGCCTCTCCGGAAGCCTGCGGGCCGAAGGAGGGGGGGGAAGCACCAGTTACGGACGGGTCTGGGCCTCGAGCGCGGTCACTTTCCCACTTCTGGGGAACTGGGCGGGAGCCCTCGAAGGCGGCGCCGGAACCACTGTGGGCTCCCCCCCTTATCAGCGGCAGTTCTTTCCGGGGGGACCGGCGATCTTCCGCGCTACGCGGCCGGGTGAACGAGCCGGGGAGGCATTCTGGTTCGGCAGGGCTGAACTGGGCGCTGGCTTTCCGGGGGCACGGGTGGTCTTCTTTGGAGACCTGATGCACCTGGGGTCACGCAAGAGCTTCTCATCGGGGGCCCCGGATGCCGCGGTGGGCGTCGGCGCGGCTTTCCTGGACGGGCTGCTCCGCGCTGACCTCTCTCGCGGTATTCGCGGCGTGGAGGGATGGCGGCTCTACTTCTACCTGGATGGACTCTTCTGAGCTGAGATGTGCGTCAGAGATGGGATTCTCCCAATCGCTCTCGCATCGATTTCAGACCGGACCTCCGCCTCGCCCCTGACACGCAGGACCCCGTCACGGTGGTTCCTCCAGTAGTTCAACGGCCTGCCAGGCGGCACTGCACCAACTCACATCCCGGTGGGGTGGTCGAGGAAGCTCCACTCCACCCCGAACTCCGCCTCGAGACGCGCCCCGAGCGCCTTCACCCCAAAGGTTTCCGTTGCGTAGTGCCCGGCGAAGAGGAGGTTCACCCCGTACTCCACGGCATCCAGAAAGGTGTGGTGCGAGCCCTCGCCGGTAATCAGGGTATCGAGCCCGGCGCCCGCAGCCTCGGCCACGGCGCTGCCGCCCCCACCCGTCACGATCCCGATTTCCCTGACCCTCTCCGGCCCCCCGGGAATCAGCCGGACCGGCCCTCCAACCGCCTGCGCCACCTTTCCCACGAGTTCATCGCGGGTGGTCCGGAGAACGCCGCGAACGCCGATTTCCGCCCCTTTCAGCTTCATGAAGCGACCGATCGGTTCGATCCCGACCGCCCTGGAGAGCAGGGCGCAGTTCCCGACCTCCAGGTGCGCATCCAGCGGCAGATGCGCTGCGTAGAGTGCCGTCCCCCCCCGGATGAGGGGAGCGACCCGGCGGAAGCTCCGACCCGTCAGGGGCCGAAGTCCATCCCAGTACAGTCCGTGATGGACAATCAGCAATTGCGCCCCGCGGCCGACCGCATCGGTGACGGTCGCTTCGCTGGCGTCGACCGCGACCGCCACGCGGTGGACCTCATCCGGCCCCGCAACCTGAAGCCCGTTCTGAGCGCCGTCGTAGTCCGGGAATTCAGGGATACCGAGAAGGGAATCGAGATAATAGAGGATCGATTCTATTTTTACGGAACGGGTCATGACAGGCCAGGACTTTTCCACATTGAGCCGGGGTAACTGTCAAACCGAAGCCAGAGCATCTCTGCAAGTATATGGTCTGCCAACGAGTTACGGGCTTGTCCACAGATGTGGATATCACCCATGGGCCACCCTCTCCGTGGCTCCGTTGTCGCGCGTGGGCCCGAGGCGGGTCGGACGATTGGGAGTCGACGTCCCGGTCTTCGGCGCCTCCAGGGTAACCTCTCCCATGCGGACTCCCCCGTTCAGGACAGCCCCCTCTTCCAACTGGAGTCGCGGGGTTCGCACCTCGCCCTCGATGACCGCGGTAGACTGGATCTCGAGCCGCGAAGCCGCGACCAGAGTTCCGGTCACCTTCCCCGAAATGACCGCGTCCTGAGTGCTGATGTCCCCGTCCACCGTCCCATCCTTCCCGATGACTACCGCCTTCCCTGCAAATACGCTCCCGACGACCTTCCCCTCGATCCGGATGGTCCCCTCCGCAACGCAGTCCCCATCGACTCTCATCCCGGGTCCAATGATCGAAATCATGGGACCGGAAGTGGAATCGTCACGCTCTCTGGCTCTGGCCATCGTCCCTCTCCGTGCGATGAATCCCGGGGTGGAAAACCCTCTCACGCGCTCCAAGGTAAGCACTCAGGGCTGTTGCACCATGGTTAAAGGGTCTACTGGCTCATCATCCCTCAGGATCTCGAAGTGAAGATGGGGCGCCGTGGACCGGCCTGTCGAGCCCGAAAGTGCGATGATCTCGTTCCGTCTGATCGGGTCTCCCACCCTCACGAAAAGGACGGAGGCATGGGCATAGAGACTCCGGTAGCCGTCCCCATGATCCAGAAGAATGAATTGTCCGTAGACCGGATCTTCCTCCGCCTCAAGTACCACCCCACCGCCCGCCGCACGGACGTAACTCCCCGTGGGAACCGCAATATCGAGCCCCGGGTGGTCGAAGCCGCCGCCTTCGAGAAGGCCCTGCGTGATGAACCCTCGTTCGGCGAGTGGCCAGGAGGTCGGGAGGGTCGCCTCTACGCCCTCCACGGCACCGCCCCCGGAGGCACGGCCTGCCGCGGGTGGAAGCCAGACCTCGGTCGCGCGCCCCTCCGTTCCTGACCCGAATAAAGACCGTAGATGTTCGTACCCGGCCTCGACTTCTGCGAGGGTCGCGGAGAGGAGTTCGATGCGGGCCCGGTCCTCGGCGAAGGAAGCAACCTCCTGCTCAAGCTGCACCGCTCGCTGGGCGCGTGCGGCCAGATACCACCAGCTCCCCACCATTGCGCTCAGAACGAAGATGGCACCCAGCGCCACGAGACCGAAGATCCGGAGGCGCCCGTAGCTGATCCGAAAGGTACGGGTCTCATTCCCGCCATCCGGGACGACCAGCAGGGTCAGGGTCCGAGAATCCCTCATCCCGCGACCTCGGACACCTCTCTGCCGGTCAGCAGATGAAATACCCGCTCGAAGTCCTCCGGTGAGTGGAAGGGCACTTCGACCGTTCCAACCCCCTTCTCAGACGCCTTCAGCGTCACTCGTGCACCGAGTGCCTCCCGGAGCGCCTCCTGGAGCGCCCTCGTCATGGGATCCGCTTCGCTCACCTGGGGACGTTTCGATGGAGGCCGGGCCCGGGTCCGGGTCCGCGCATGCTGCTCCACGTCGCGGACGGTCCACCCTTCCGCTGCAGCCCGGCGCCCCACCTCGACCATCCGCCCCGCATCCCCGATGGCAAGGAGGGCCCGGGCATGGCCCATCCCGAGCTCCCCCGCTGCCAGGAGCTTCTGCAGCGAGGCAGGAAGCTTCAGAAGGCGGATTGTGTTGGCCACCGAAGAACGGTCCTTCCCCACCGACTCTGCGATCTCGGCCTGGGTCAACCCGAACTCGCTCGAGAGCGACTGATAACCCCGGGCCTCGTCCAATGGGGTGAGCGCGGCTCGCTGAATGTTCTCGACGAGCGCGAGGACAAGGAGGGTTCGATCGTCCACGTCCCGGATCACTGCAGGCACGGCAACCCTGCCCAGTGACTTCAACGCCCTCAGGCGCCGCTCCCCGGCCACGAGCTGGAATCGCTCACCGGGGCGGTCGGGATCAGGTCGAACCACCAGCGGTTGCAGAAGGCCATTCTCCCGGATCGAGTTCGTCAGATCGGAGAGGTCTTCGTCGCTGAACTCCCGGCGGGGCTGGAACGGGTTCACGGAGATCGAGCCGAGGGCCACGTTCCGGACATCGACATCGTCGATCGACGGGGCGAGGTACCCTTCCCCCAGGAGAGCGCCCAATCCCCGACCCAGCCGCTGGCGCTTCGGGGCTCCGCTCATGATGTCGCCTCTGGCGTTGATGGAGCAAGTGGTTGCCGATTCACCAGTTCCCGAGCCAGGTTCAGATAACTCTGCGCCCCCGCCGACAGAACGTCATAGGTCACGATCGGCTGTCCGAATGACGGCGCTTCAGCGAGGCGCACGTTCCGGGGGATCGGAGTGCGGAAGACCTTTGCGCCGAAGTATTCCCGCGCCTCCGCTGCCACCTGGCGGGAAAGATTCAGGCGTTTGTCGTACATGGTGAGGAGGACCCCCTCGATCTCAAGCCCCGGGTTGAGCCCTCGTTGAACAAACCGGACCGTGTTGAGAAGCTGGCTGAGGCCCTCGAGTGCATAGAACTCGCACTGAATCGGGATCAGGACGGAGTCGGATGCCGTGAGGGTGTTCAGGGTCAGAAGTCCGAGACTCGGCGGGCAGTCGACCAGGATGAAGTCGTATTCGTGCCTCACCTCTCCGAGGGCACCAGCCAGAATACGCTCGCGTTCCTCTCGCCCCACGAGCTCGATCTCCGCTCCCACGAGGTCCCGATTCGAAGGAAGGACGTCCAGCGACGGGAAATGGAGCCCTGTCTGGATGCAGTCCCGGATGCCCCGGCCCTCCACCAGAACGTCGTAGATGGTCGGAAGATCCTCCTCCTTCGCGATTCCGACTCCGGAGGTCGCATTTCCCTGCGGATCGATGTCGACGATCAGCGTACGGCGCTCTGCCACCGCCAGCGAGGCCCCGAGGTTGATGGCGGTGGTCGTCTTGCCGACACCGCCCTTCTGGTTCGCGATTGCGATTACTCGACCCATTACGCCTGTCCGTTCGGTGGAATGTGGGTTTCATGGCGCCAGTGCCACGCTACCTTCTCCCTCTCATCTCGCTCTCAGCAGGCCAGTTTCTGCCAGACATGTGGTCAGTGGGGGCTGACAGGCCTGCACAGAGGGAGTGGGAATATACGCCGGAGCGACGTTCGGGGTAAGGCGGAAAGGGGGGTGTGAACTCTCGGAGGGGGTTGTTCAGGCGTGCGACGCTCGCCGCGGTGGTCATTCAGGGCCCGATGTTCCACGTGGAACGCGTGCCGCGGTTGTGAGCCGGATCCCGATGTTCCACGTGGAACACTCGAACTGATCCCCCAAAAGTCGGGCGATGTAGTGAGCCTCTCGCCTATTGGAGGCCCGTGGAGGGTGAACTCGTCGCCACCAGGTACATCGCGATCAGCCACGTCCGAAGAGGTAGCTTTCATATCGAGGTTCATACCCAACGGTACCGAACAAACACCGAAACTACCACAGGTCGATAGTTCCGGCCTTTATTCAACGGGAAATCAGAGGCATTGGACCCTGAAAACGTCACTTGTGGCCCCGGGGCCCGTCGTTTCAGTCGCCCCCGGCCCGCTGCCTTCTCACTTCCAGGATCAGGTTCTGGAGGTCGGCTGGCGACACCCCGGGTATTCGCCCGGCCTGCGCGATGTTCGCAGGCCGCACCCTCGCGAGCTTCTCACGAGCCTCCCGCGAAAGAGTGGCCATGGAGGCATACTCCAGGCCCTCCACCAGAGTGAACTCGGCCTGTCGACGCAGCTTCGCGGCCCTCTGTTCCTCCTTCTTCACATATCCTTCGTACTTCACCTCGACTTCCACGGCGGCCACGAGCTCCTCGCAGCCCTCTTCGATAGTCCCTCCCCCGAGCTCAAGCAGCGAAATCGCTGAAACTCCCGGTCGCCGCAGAAGCTCCTCCGCCCTCGTCGGCTCAGCGATCGCCCCCGCCCCCGCATCCCCCAGCGTCGGATTCACCGCATCCGGGCTAAGCGCAGTGGCCGCAAACCACTTCCGCACCGTGGCCAGTCTGGCCCCCCTCTCCTCGAGCGCCGCAAGCTGTGCGCTGCTCAGGAGTCCGCGCTCGTGCCCGAGTCTCCCGAGTCGCTCAGGCGCGTTGTCCTGCCGCAGAAGCAGCCGGAACTCAGCCCTCGAGGTGAAGAGCCGATACGGCTCGTCCACCCCCTTCGTGACGAGGTCATCGACCAGAACGCCGATATACGCCTGATCCCTCTCCAGGACGAAGGATGGCTCGCCCCGGACGGCTGCGGCCGCGTTCGCTCCAGCCACCAGTCCCTGGGCCGCGGCCTCTTCATACCCCGTGGTTCCGTTGATCTGCCCGGCGAAGTAGAGCCCCTGCATCCCACGCACCTCGAGAGTGTGTCGAAGCTGATGGGGCGGGAAGTAGTCGTACTCGATGGCGTAACCCAGCTTCGTGATGCGTGCCGCCTCGAGCCCGGGCACCGTCCTGAGGAACTCCTCCTGTACATCTGCCGGAAGCGAAGTCGAGAGGCCGTTCACATACAGTTCCGTCGTCTCGAGCCCTTCGGGCTCCAGGAATACCTGATGCCGACGGGAGTCCGGAAAGCGAACGATCTTGTCCTCGATGGACGGGCAGTACCTCGGCCCCTGTCCCGAAATCTCCCCTCCGTAGAGGGCGCTCCGATGCAGGTTGTCCTGAATGACCTTCTTCAGAGGCTCCCCGGTCCATGTCACCCAGCAGTCCCGCTGTTCCGGCAGGGTCTCCTTCGTCCAGGCGGAGAATCGGTAGTCTCGCGCATCTCCCGGCTGCACCTCGACCCTGGAAAAGTCCACCGTGCGTCCATCGATCCGTGGCGGCGTTCCAGTCTTGAACCTCCCGAGCTCGAGCCCCAGGCCCTCGAGCACCTCCGCCAGCTCGACCGAGGGGCCCTCACCCGCCCTTCCCGCCGGGACCCCGGCCTCCCCACCCATGTGGATGCGTCCCCTCAGGAAGGTGCCTGCCGTGACCACAACCGTACCGGCCACGACCTCCGCGCCGCCCCGGAGCACCACCCCGACGACCTTCTTCCCCGAAAAACGCAGCCCGATCACCATCTCCTGGAAAAGATCGAGCGAAGGGAGGGAATCCAGGATTCTCCGCACCGCGCGGGGATAGAGGCCCCGATCGCACTGGGCCCTCGGCCCCCAGACCGCCGGCCCCTTCGAGGTGTTGAGCATCCGGAAGTGGATCCGGGAGGCATCGGTTGCGCGCCCCATCACCCCCCCCAGTGCGTCCACCTCGCGTGCGACGACCCCCTTCGCAACCCCGCCAATCGCTGGATTGCAGCTCATCTGCCCGATCCGGGAGAGGTCGGGAGTCACGAGTAGTGTGCGCGCTCCCATGCGCGCGGCGGCGGCCGCGGCCTCCGTGCCCGCGTGCCCCCCCCCCACCACCCCCACCACGTACCTGAGCTCCATGCTCTCCCTACTTTCCTATGCAGAAGTCACGGAACACCCGGTCCAGCACGTCCTCACTCCCGATCACCCCGAGGAGTTCCTCCAGCGCCGACTCCGCCGAGCGCAGGTGAGCGGCAGCCACCTCCGCCGGTATGGACCCCTGCAGCGCGGCCACAAACGCCGCCACCTCCCCCTCGGCCTCAGCGAGCCCCTGCCGCTGCCGGCGCCGCGTGATGAGCGGCAGCTCAGGACTTTCGGTCGCAAGCCCCCTGAAGACCAGCTCCCGCATGCGAAGGCGAAGCGTATCGATCCCCTCCCCGGTAAGGGTGGAAACGCGAATCCACGGTTCGTCCTCCGTCCATCCGGTCTCGGGAACTCGAACCTCCGTCCCCAGATCCGCCTTGGTGCGAAGCGGAACGACCGGCACACCCTCCGGCAGCTCCTTCCGGAACTCTCTCTCTGCCTCCCCCGGATCCTCATCGGTCGGAACGCACAGCAGCACGATGTGCGCTCCCGACAGGTATCGCCGGGCCACCTCGATTCCCATCTCCTCGACGGGCCCCACCCCCTCGCGGATTCCCGCGGTGTCGATCAGCCGGAACGGATACCCCCCCACCGACAGCTCCACCTCGACCGCATCCCGCGTGGTCCCGGGCTCTTCCGACACTATCACCCGCGACTCTCCGACCAGTGCGTTCAGAAGCGACGACTTGCCTGAGTTGGGCCTCCCCGCGAGAACCGCGAGCGCCCCCTCGCGCAGGAGTTCACCCTCAGGAGCCGTACGGAGCAGAGCCTCGATCTCACTCCGGAGCCGAACCCCCTCGGCCACGATCCGCGAGATGGGAACCGGAGGCTCGTCTTCCTCGGGGAAATCGACATGGTATGCGAGGAGCGCTTCGAGCCCCACGAGCCCCTCCCGCAGCTCCGTCAGCCTGCGCGAGAGCCCGCCTTCGCTCTGCGCGAGAGCCGCCCGCCGCTGGGCCTCGCTTCGTGAAGCGACCAGATCTGCCACCGCCTCGACCTGGATCAGGTCCAGCTTTCCGTTCAGGTACGCGCGCCGGGTGAACTCACCCGGTTCTGCGACTCGCGCACCGGCTCGCACACAGGCGTCGAGGACGAGATCCGGAATCAGCACTCCGCCGTGCACCGAAAACTCCACCGCATCTTCTCCGGTGTACGATCCCGGCCCCGGATACCAGGTCACGACTCCGCGGTCGAGCGTCACCAGGGTGTCGGGGTCGCAGACTTCTGCATACCGGGCCACCCTCGGCGCTGGAAGCTCACCGGCCAGCGACGGCACCAGGCGCAACAGCACTTCACCCGCACCTTCACCCGAAACCCGCACCACGCCGAGAGCGCTCGTCCCGCGGGCGGTCGCGACCGCCGCGATC
>JBGTMU010000116.1:0-8697 GCA_041743405.1 Longimicrobiales bacterium
CGTGTACGCCCGCTTCGCCCGCTTCTTTGACATGCTCGCCTCCGTCGTGGTCTGAGGCCCCCCTGGCCGCTTCCCTCCTCCGAAGCCAAACTGTCACTTCCTCAACCCGTCGAAAAGTCCGGTTTGGGGTGAAGCACTACAGTCTTCAACCAAGTCGCGAGATTCCTGCTCCGTCTCCCCTTCGGTGTAGCACCCCTGTAGCGCAGGAACAACCGCGACGTAGCCTCCATCTTCGTCTCGCTCGATGACAACCGTGAACTCGTAGATTTTCATAGCATCACCTCAGGCTCGTGTTCCCCGCAAGATAACGCGCGCCCCATGTTCGGTTCTGCGTGCTTACGCCCCGGCGTTCGCCTGCCGCGCGCGCAGTGCGCTGTCAGGTGCAACACCTCGTTGGATGGCCGGTCACAGTTACCTCTGAGGTCGTGTTAGCCAGACGTCGGGATCGGCAACCCTGCTGTCGCTTGTGCTGAGCTTTGCGCTGCCTATCTCGCTTCGCGTCGTGGCTCCTGAGTTCGAATGAAGAACAAAGCGTCGACTGCATCGCTCCACCGTGCGTGTTCCGGCATCATGTACAACGCGCTCGCGAGGAAGCGCCCGCCCAGCCAATCGCCCCGCGCGCGCGCGGCCCTGAGGTTTACGAATGCGACCTCATGCCCGACCGCATTCATCAGCTCCTCGAATTCCCACGATGGATGCTGGTCCGGAATCACGTCCTGATCCAGGCCGTCCGGCTGCGTCAGCCAGTGCGTCGTTCCGTCGTAGGAAGTGAACGAGATGGCGAAACTCTCCTCTCCGAGAGCCTGCCAGAGGCCGTGTCCCATCGTAAAACCCTGGAGCCTGCCGTGACTCGTTTCTCGGGGATTGCGCATGCTGTGGAACGTATGCGCCCAAACCACGATCTTGCGCCCGCGATACCGCGTATTCGCGAGCCAGAGCAGGTTCTCGGACATCTGGCGATCGCGGCCGCTGCCGTACTGCGCGTCGCTCGCGCCCCGGAGGCTCTCCAGCGAGAGGTCGATCTGGACCGCGGTGCTTCGCAGCACCTGCGCCCAGAACAAGCCGTCGCGATCCGCGCTGCGTGACGCTACCTCTTCGGCGGTGGCCCGAAGCGTTGCGACCGCTTCGGCTTGTTCCGTCGCACCCGGCAACGTCTCCAGCTCGCGCGCGAAACGCCGGTCGATGATGCCCGCCAGGACACGGGTCGGCGAGCTATGATCGTCGAGGAGCGGACTCGGGATGTCCCGTTCCCGCAGGAAGCGACGGAGATCGGGCAACAGGTCTGGCGCAGCGGTGCCGGTGAGCTGGCTGTCGAAGCCGACGAGCTCCAGAGGGCGACTGCCGCGCGCGGAACTGTATAGATACCGGATCAGCGACTCCGCCTGCGCGGACCGGGCCAATATGCCGAACAGCCCCTTCAGCACGGCTTCACGCGCATCCTCCTCCGTCTGCAAGGCGCGCCACGCCACGGCGGACGAGTAGAGCCCCGCCTCGAAGGCGACGACATCGAATCCCATCTCCTGGTGCAGAAACTTCGTCAGCCGGGTCTTGGCCAGCAGGTCGGAACCGCCGCCGTGATCGCCTTCACCCAACAGCACGATTCTCACGTCGCGCAGCGGTTCACGGAGGAACTCCAGATCTACGAAATCCGTGTCGTCAGGATCGATCGAGCGGACGGGCACGGCGCTCGCCCGTAGCGAAGCTACGCGCGGGTCTCGACGAAGATCCTCCAGATCGGCTGCCCGCGCCGCGGCCGATACCCGGTCCAATATCTGGACCCGGTAGCTCAGCACGTCGTCGAACGGCACCGGCGTCGGCACGCTCAGCTCTACCAGATAGAGGCCAGATTCGGGGGCTTCGATTGCGAGGGGCAGCGAAGGAAAGAACGACCAGATCAGGGTGGCCTGGAGTGGATCTTGCTCCTGCGGCTCCAGGATGCGGGCCCGGAGGAAGCCAGCGTCCGCGTCGATCGAGATTCGAGTGAACTCCCCGCGTTCCAGCGTCAATCCGAGGCACGTGGTTTCGCCAGGCGCCAACTGTCCCGTTTCGACCGACAGCAGGGTCAACCTCCGGAGCTCGTTCTGGTCGCAGCTCCGGTCCGCGGGGGGCGTCTGCGCGTCCGTTGTCCCGGTGCATCCAACGAGAGCTGCCAGAAGCACAAGCCGAGCAGTCGTAGAGGTCATTGCGCGCTCCGCGAGATTAATCCGGCGCCGTTTCGTCGCAACGGCTCGACGGTCTTTGCACCGATCTGTTAGGCGGCACACACTCGTCGTCATTTCGGCGTGATGAAATCGTCAATCAATCGCGCAACATCAGCCGGTCTTTGCAGAAACAGGTAGTGTCCCGCGTCCAATTCGACGACGTGGACGTCTCGGCGGCCGGCGCGGAACTGCTCGATGCTCACGTTACGCCACGGAGTGACGACCGTATCCAGATAGTGCCGATACCGTCCACGAAGTTCGGCCGATGCATCTGCAGGCAGCGGGTCGAAGTTCCGTTCTGCTGAGTATATCGCGAGCGATGGAATAGCTATGGCTTCGTAATCGGGCACCTGCGACAAGATGTCGGTCATGATGGCCGTGGAAATCCGCGCGGCGGTCCGCGGCGCTACCCTTCCGTCGGGTTGAAAACCTTGCGACGCGCGCAGATCACGAGCTAGCCCCTCCGACCAGTATCGACCCAGGTCCGGACGAGAGTTCCTGATAAATGCCACATAGGCATCGATCGAGGCACGATCGCGAGGCTCCGGGCTTGGCGGGCGAACAGGGTCACTCATGAGCACGGTTTGAAATCCGGAAGGGTCGTACGCAGCGTCCAGATAGGTGAGAGTCACCAAGCGCTCAGGATGCAGAGTTGCGAGCCGGGTGATCTCAAACCCTCCCAGAGAGTGACCTACGAAATGAGCTGAGCGAATTCCCAGCGAGTCGAGGAACACCGTGAGGTCCGCAGCAAGAGTGTCCAACTCGTAGCCGCTCGTTGGCTGTTCCGACTCGCCGTACCCCCGACGTGTCAGCGCAACGACACGGCGTCCATTTGCAAGGAGCGGTGCGAAGTCCGACCAGATCCATGCTGTGTTGCCGAGGCCCGCTAGCAGGACGACGACCGAGCCGGAGCCGCCCCAATCGAGATAGTGGAGTCGCACGCCATTGACCGTCACGAAGCCGCTATGTGGTGCGCCAGCTTGCCCATTCACGCGGTCGTTCGACTGTGCTGCGATGGGACTCGAAGCGCACGCCATCAAGAGCACGGTCGCGACACCGTAAAACGCACGCAAAACGGTCGTTCTCTCTTCAGGTGGGTGGTCACCGTTTATCGACATGCCGCCCTTGTACTCAGGCGACCTGGATCGTCTGCGTGCCGACGAACTCGCCTTCAAGCGGAGGCTCGCCGTCCTCGAGGAGCATCTCAATGACTTCCTTCAGGTTATCCGGAGCTCATCGAGGGTCGCTCCCTGCGAATGTGCTCCGGGGAAACCCGGCACGAACCCGACGTAAAGCCCGGTCTCCGAATCCCGCTCCATTACCGCTGTAAACGACTTCATGCCACTCACCAGGATTGAAGTTCTTTCCAAGTATATCGTCGGTGTGCGAGGTGGGGAAGCAGGTTTCTCCGACCGAATCGGCTTCCCTCCGAGTCCGCAACCCTTGGAGATCCTCCGTGGGACGCTATCCGACCGGGGAGCTCAGGATGCGACTGCGGCGTTACGCTTGACGTAAAGCATTAAGATGAGTGACTCCCACGGAGGGTGCTGGGTAGGGGCGGAATTCGCCGGAGCTGGAGGATCCTGGCACCCCGCGAGTGCGAGGGCCGTCATGCCGGCGATGGCGAAGAGCGTCCTCATGGGTGCACGTTTCCTTTCTGGCACCGCCGAAGCGGGAGCTGGCTCGAGGGAAGGACGGGACTGTCCCACCATAGGCGCGTGGGCGCCCGGGCGCCAAGGTGCATCAAATCGGCTGGGACGTTCCAGCGCTTGGGTTCAGCGGCGGGCCGCGAGACGGACCCTCCGCTGCAACCCGTTTTTAGCCGCGCCCGCGCCGGTAGTGCATAGCGACTGCGCCGTTGCGGAGCGGCGTCGACGAAACCAGCTCGAGCCGTCGCGGGCTGGGTAGCCCGCTCTGGTAAAGGGTCGGGCCGTGACCGGCAATCCTGGGGTGGACGAGGAACTTGTATTCGTCGATCAGGTCCAGCCGGTCCAGCTCGGTCGCGAGCTTGCCGCTACCGAGGAGCACGCCGGCAGGGGTCGCATCCTTGAGTTTCTGCACGCTCATGCGCAAGTCGCCGGCGATGTGGTGGCTGTTGGTCCACGGGAAGTGCGTTCGCGTCGACGACACCACGTACTTCGGCTTGGCCTCCAGCTTGACCGCCCACTCGCGCATCGCCGGCGGCGCCTCCTCGTCGCCGCGAGCGACCGCCGGCCAGTAGCCCTCCATCATCTCGTAGGTGACGCGGCCCCAAAGCATCGCCCCTCCCTCGTCCATAAGGCGGGTAAAGAATGCGTGTGTCTCGTCGTCGGCGATTCCCTCCTGGTGGTCCACGCAGCCGTCCAGGGTGACGTTGAGGCTGAAGGTCAGGAGTCCCATGCGAGTTTACTCCGAGTTGGGCGTTCCGCTGGATTGTCGCTTGTCGACGAGTACCTCACGGCGGATAACGCCCTGGGCGTGACCTGCGGGAGCCGAAGGCGAGTGACAGGTTCACGCCCCCGTTATGCAGCGCATCCCTCCTAGAGTCTCAAATAACGAGTGGCAGTTGCCGACTTCCACACCCTTGGCGTGGGATCAGTACCGAGGAGCGGATGGGAGAGGAGGATCCTCAGGTGATCGAGCATTCGAGTCCCCCGGGCAAAGGAATCGGCGAAGAAACAGGTCCATCGGCCCCGGCCGTCGTGCTGCCGACGACGATCGCATGGGGTGCTGCCCGGAACGCCATAGCCGTGTACTCGGCCGAGCTCTGGCTAACTTCGTCGATCAGGATCACGACCTGTCCCGAGTAATGCGGCTTCCTGGGCTTGGGCACAATCGGATCGGTCCAGAGGAATGCCCCGGGATTGGCCGGGTCGCCGCGCGTGGACCGCGCGAACTCCGTCCGCTCGCGCACGAGATGTTGCCCCAGCGCGAAGACCACGAACTCGCTCGGAGAGTTGCGGATGTCGATCACGAACACCTTCGCCCTGCTGGCGTCCCTCACGTAGTCCGCGGCGTCAGCTGCCAGGACTGACGACAGCTTCAGGTACGCCACCGCGTCGGTCAACATCTGGAATGTTTCTCCCGGGCGGTCGTGCCAGCGACCGGCCTGGTGGTCGAGCTGGTTTGTGGGAGCCCGTTCGGCGACCAGCTCGAAGCGGCGTTCGGCGCGGCGGCCGGCTACGCTCACCGGACCGACAGGGCCCTTGATCAGCTTGCGGGCGATGTCACGTAACCGCGTGGGTTCGTTTGAAGCGGCGTGATATGTGCGCAGGACGTTCCCGAGCGAGTCCACACGCGCGCCAGCAAACGCTTCGGCTATCGCACCCCGGCGGAATGTCATGGCTCATGAGTTCCGAGGGCCTTCGAAGTTGATATCAAGGCCGGACTGCGGGCACCGGGTTGGCCTCGGTCCCTTCGGACCGGGGTTTCCTGGGTCGGTTGCCCACGTACACTTGATAGGTCACCCAGGCCACCGCGCTCGTGCCAATCGCCATCGGAACGAGGAAGACAGCCGGAACGTCTGTTCCAGGCACGCCCGTAAGCTCATCCCAGTTTGCCACGACGAACGCGGTGACCATCGCTGTGTATGCACTCCCCTGACCAATGACATGAGCGAGAAGCCAGTGCCGCCACCGCGTCTTCGCAGCCACGTACCCGAAAAGTGCGAACGCAAACGTGCCAATCGCAATGAAAACGAAGGGGGCGCGGGTTTCCCAGTGCAGCGCGCCGAGTGCTCCGCCGGACACACAAACGGCCATCACCGCCACAAAGAAGGTTGCGCCCATTCGCGAGTGCAGCCCGATCTGCTTCGGAGCCCACATCGCCACAGGCCCGATAAGAAGCGCGCACGCGCCCGCCACCACATGGACAAGTCGGAGACTGGTATCCAGAAGCATGGATGGGTCGACCCGGAAGGAGCCTTGATGCGGCCTGGACGGGATCGTCCTGACCGCCGAGCGCCACGGCTGTTGTCCGGCTAACGCCCTGGGGGAAAGCTGCGGCGCGCGGAGCGCCCTGACAGCTTCACGCCCACGTTAGCCGGCTCTATGCAATGCGAGAATCCTCGCGCGGCTTCAGAAAAAACGGCGACACAGACTGGCGCGTGACGCTGATAAACGAGAATCCTGCGCCGCTCGCTACTGCGCCGATCATGCCGGCCTTTGCGCCTGTTCAGCGTGGGTCGAATTGATCCCGCGCCCACTGCATCAACGCCGCCCGATCGACCACTCTTCCACCCTTGATTACCTGAAATATCCTGCGCGTATTGCGAATGTCGTCCAGCGGATCGCCGTCGAGCAGGATCAGATCGGCGTGCTTGCCGACGGCTATCGTGCCGATGTCGCTTTCCGCGCCGAGCATACGGGCCGCTCCGCCGGTCGCTGCGGCAATGGCTTCCAGCGGCGTTAGCCCCGCCGCGACCAAATTCTCCAACTCGATATGGACCGCACCGGGAAGATCATTGGCATCGGTTCCGGTGACGATCCGAACGCCGCCCTGGTGGACTGCTCTCACGGCGGTCCTGTGCCGCCCGCGCAATGTGTACCAGATGCTGTCCACCCGCGGCAGCGCGGCTGGCGCTGCTCGGAGAAACGGTGCCACGCCCGGAGCGTGCAAGACTGCAGTGTCGCCCCGGGCAATGGGCGCGCTGTTCATACCGAAAGTGGGCGTGACCGTCACGCCGGCATTGTGGTAAAGCTGAACGAGGTCCTGCTGAAGCGAAGTCTGGTTGAGTGGCTTGCACAGCACCAGATGCTCGAGCTGCTGGATACCTGCGGCGATCAACGGGAGCGGGTGCGCGCAGTGGCCGCCGATTCGGAGGCCGCGAGAGTGCGCTTGCCGGACGAGCTCGCCGCCAGCGGCCCAGCGGGCTGGGAACTGCATCTTGATGAACGACGCGCCGAAACCCTGCGCTAATCGCAGCGCGCGCTCTGACTCCATCGGGTTACGCGCGCCCTGGATGGCAGTACCCGTGAACCCGTACGGCGCGCCTGGATTGATCGCGACTCCCCCGAGCACCACGCGCGGACCGGGGAAGATGCCGGCCGCCGCAGCCTCCGCGAACGCGGCCGTTCCAGCCAGCTGCGACCACATGTCCCGGACCGTCGTGACGCCGTGGTAGAGATAGGCCAGGTGCTGGATGGGATTTGCGCCGGCGTGCGAGTGGAGATCGGCAAGACCGGGCAGCAGGAATCGCCCTCTAGCTTCCACGACTTCAACGCCCGGTCCGGGGCGAATCGAGCCGGCTGGCGCGATGCGCGCGATCCGCCCGTTCTCCACCAGCACGTCGGAGCGGCCGCTCGGTGCCGCTCCGGTGCCGTCGATGACCGTAGCTCCGCTGATGAGGATGGGTGCGGCGCACGGGATCGTATAGGAGAGCGGCCACCCCAGCGAACCAATGCTCCCGTCGGGGCGGCGAATCCGGTATCCGTCCGGCCCGACGTAGAGGATGCTGCCTTCGCGCCCGATGCTGGGATACGACGCGGGCTCTTCTACCAGCCGCACCGGCTCCCCGAACGATCGGTTTCTGAACTCCGCGCGCCAGAGCTGGTTGCCGTGAACGTAGATGAGACTCGAGTCGGCTGCCCAATGGACAAACGTGGCAGCATCAGAGAGCGGTTCGAGCGCGATCGGATCGCCGTCGAGCGGCACGATTCGGAAATCGTCTGTGGTCGGGCCACCGCCGTAAATGCAGGAGTACCGAAGACAGCCGGGCTGGTAGTAGAGCAGCGCGTCCGACGTCGGACTCCAGATCGCACGCTCCTGCGCAAGTCCGGGTCCCAACCAGGTGAATCTCAGATCGGGGAGGATGGTCAGCGCAGCCGGATCGCTGACGTTTTCGGCCGTGGCAGGCACAATCGCGAAGCGGGGCAGCCGATCATCCGGAGGCGTGGCGATACCCGGCCGGTAAAGAAATGCGATGCGACGACCGTCCGGGGACCAGGATGGGCGGACTGCCACTCCGCCAAGGGTGGTCACTCGCCGTGTTCGGCCCGTGCGGATGTCGGTTACGTAGATGTCTGCAGCGTCTTCCGCGCCTGCGCTCCACGCTATCTCCCTTCCGTCCGCACTCCAACTCGGCCACGCAGCGGTGATCGGCACATCCGTCACTGCGCGCAGTGCCGCACCAGGCGGCCATACCCAGAGACGGCCCAGCGCCAAAAGAGCAATCCGGCTGCCGTCGGGAGAAAGCGCCAGCCCCATATGGCCGCGCGCGGGCTGTTCGGTACCCGGATCGGGGAAGCGAACCGGCGGCAGCGCCGGCTCCTCACGCTGGAATGCAACGCTCGCGGTAAACGGGATCTCGCGCGGTCGGCCAGTCGCGAGCGCGATGCGCCAAACCCGACCACTCGCCACGTAAAAAAGCTCCTCGCCATCTGCCGTCCATCGAACCCTGGATGCTAGCACGTCGCGCTGATCGGTCACGCGCACTGGCTCGCCGCCCAGGATCGGGCGGACCCAGAGCTGCAGGGCATCCTCGTCGTCTTCCGCGAAGTACGCGATGCGGCTGCCGTCG
>JBGTMU010000117.1:0-7484 GCA_041743405.1 Longimicrobiales bacterium
GGGCCTTCTGCCCGCGCGAGAGCTCCCGCAGCCTCGCCTGCGGATCGAGCGAGAACGCAAGCCGGAGCTCGGCCGCGTATGCGTCGTCCCACGCCGGATAGAACGCGCGCATGTAGCGGATGAGCTCGTGCACGCGCATCCAGCCGGGCAGGTCATTGTCCTCGGACAGGTAACCGATGCGCGCAAGCACGGCCTCGGGATCGGCCACCGGATCGAGACCAAACACGCGCACGCTGCCCTCCTTCGCGGCGAGCAGCCCGAGCACATGGCGGATGAGCGTGGTCTTCCCGGCGCCGTTCGCGCCGACGAGGCCGTACACCATGCCCCGCTCGAGCGTGAGCGTCACTCCGTCAAGCGCTGGCTTCGCACCGAAGCGGCGGGAAAGCTCGCGAATCTCGATGACGGCGTGGTCAGCGGGCGCGGTCATGCACCCCTCGGGCTGGAGTGGGCTAAGCCAGCAGTGAACCAGCCACTCCAACATGGAGCGCCCGGGAACGTGGGGGCAAGAGCCTCGGGTGTCGACGGAAACGGAGCACCACTCTGTCCGTGTCGCAGCGATGAGTCACGCTACGCCGGGGACAGCCTCGATGTGTCGCTCAATCGCGACCCTCATCCGGCGCGCCCGGGCCACGATGTCTGCGGCCAGCGGCGGGGAGAGGCAGTCGCCCGCCGCCTCCTCGAAGAGGGTGATCCATCGGTCGAAGTGATCGCCGCTGAGCCCCGGGATGGCGACATGGGCACCCATCGGATCGCCGTTGAACCGGCGCGTCCCCAGAAGCACCGTCGACCAGAAGTCGCACATCCGGTCGAGATGTGCGTCCCAGCGGCCTCCCATCCGCGTCTGAAAGATCGGGCCCAGCAGGGGGTCCTGGACGACGGTTCGGTAGAAGTGCTTCACCAGCGTCCGGATAGCGGCTTCGTCGAAGGCGTCGTGCGAGGCGGAGCGTGCGGCGCGGTGTGCGGTCATGGGCCATTCCCGATCTGTACGAGGAGGGGTTCGTCGGCTTCGAGAAGGTCGGCGAGGGTGTAGCGGTCCAGAATCTGGAAGAAGCCCTGCTGGGCCTCATATAGAACCCCGGCCAGCCGGCAGCGCCCCGTCATGGGGCAGGTCGAATCCGGCTCGAAGCACTCGGCCAGCGACAGGGTCGGTTCGAGCGCGCGGACGAGCTCCCCGATCCGGATGTCCGAGCGATTGCCTGTCAGCCGGTAGCCGCCCCCCCGTCCCCGCGTCCCCGACACCAGCTCCATTCCGGAGAGCATCTGCACCGCCTTGTTCAGGTGCTCGCGCGAAACCCGGAGACGCTCGGCCATCTCCGTGGTGGAGATGGGGCGGCCCGGGTGGGCGCCCAGGTACATGAGGGCGCGCAGACCTATGTCGGAGAATCGAGTGAGCTTCATGGCAGATCCCAAGTGGGAGGAGGAGCGGGGAGAGCCCCCGCTCCTCCGCGGGGGTCAGTCCGGGACGGGTCGCGGGGTGAAGGTATTCGTCATCAGCTCGTCGTCCCATCCGCCGGTGACGTGGATCAGCGCCTTCGCATCGTAGAGGAAGGCCTTGATCAGATTGTGGTTCAGGTAGGCGTAGAGCCCTTCCTGGTGGAAGGTGTAGACCGCCGCCGCCGTGCCGCCCGCAACCACATCCCAGGTCTCGAGCCCCTGGTCCGGCTGATTGCCGAACTTTCCGTAGGGCCACACCCAGTCCCCGTGCCCTCCGATCAGGTGCGGGTAGGAGGGGTTGTTCGCCTGCGAGTGGAGCAGGAGGACGGTCTCGCCCACCTCGGCCTCCAGCCGGATGTCGCGAGTCAGCGCGCCATACTCCCCGTTGAAGGCGATGTGGGTGGGCTTCAGGCCGCGCATCACCTCGAGCCAGTCGCCCATCTGCAGGGTGAAGTTCCCGTAACGCTTCGAGGTGCCGTCCTCGTTCATCGGCACGTAGTAGTCCTGCTCGCCGAAGTAGAAGGCGCGGTCGTAGTGGATCGGGTCGCCAAAGCCGTCACGCAGCCCTTCGCGGGGGAGCACCATGATGGCCCCATTCCCGCCGGTGGTGACGTGGTAGGGGACCATTTCGCCGCCGGGAGCGCAGTGATAGACGAAGAGGCCGGATTTCACCGCACGCCAGCGCAGCCCTGCCTCTTCTCCGGGGGCGAGGACGGTCAAGTCCCCACCTCCCATGGCGCCGGTGGCGGCGTGGAAATCGATGTTGTGGGCGAGCTGGTTGTTCGCGACCCCGAAGCGGAGGGTGTCAGTAGTCGTGTTGAGAAGTGTCAGATCCACCCAGTCCCACTGGAACACGACCGGGACCGGTCCGGGGACGTGGTCGTTGAAGGCCATCTGCCAGACGAAGACGCCGGGAGCGATCTCGACCTCCCGCTCGATGATCTCCATCCGGATCTGGACAATGCGGGGCGGGCCGCTCGCCACCTGCTCATGCTCGGGGAGAAAGGGCGGATCGACGAGCTCCTGGGTGACAACTTCGGCCTGCTCGACCGGAAAGTTGACGATATCGGGGTCGGGGCGGAGCATCCACTCCGAGGAAGACTGAGAGGTGCAGCCGGCGGCGAAGAGAAGGGCGACGGTCGGTATGAAGAACGCGCGTTGCATGTGACCTCCTGGTCGGGCGAGCGCGGGATTGAAATCGGTAATAGGTATTTAACATACTTGTTTAAGGGGATCAAGGTTGGGTGCCCCCGTTCGTGATGGCGATGGCGCCGTCTGTCAGGGCCCCGTTGTCGAGATCGTCACTCCGGCGCTGTCGCTGCTCCTCGAATTCTCTGGATCTGCCGGAGGTGAACGAGGTCATGGCCCGCGTAGAGTCGGATCATGTGCCGGAGGCTCTCCTCGCCTCGCTCGGCATGCACCCCGACCCGATCGAGGTCGGCCTTGGAGGCCTCGGTGAGCTGCCGGAGGTTTCCGCGCCGGAGAATCCCGAACTCGGCCCCTGACTCGGCGGGGGGGGCGCTCTCATACCCGAGCCGCTCAGCCCATGCGTCCTGGTCGTATCCCGCCAGTGCGGGACGTTCCTCCGCGAGGACCATCCGGAGCCGGAACGCCCAGACGATCTCGGAATCGGCGAGGTGGCGGAGGACCTGTCCGACGGACCACTTCCCCGGGGCCTCCGGCATGTTCATCCCTGCCTCGGACATCTCGGACACCACGGCCTCGAGCGCTGCGGGAGTGGACTCGAGCACCGCGATCGGATCGCGTGATCCCACCACATCGAGTACTGCCTGGATGTAGTTCGCGGCCGCCGCAGGCGCGCCTGATGATGGGTTCGTGAACACGGACATGCTTCAGTTCTCCTGCTGGAACAGGGGGAAGGCAGGCACTTCGGAATGGATCAGCTCAGGGGCCGCAGGGGGGGCTGATCGAGACTATCTGTCTCGCTTTCGCTGTGCAAGGCGAGCTTTGGACGCGGCAGCCTTGACATGCGCTGGTGCCGTGTTATATAACTAACTAGTTATCTATCCGTTTTGACCCTGAGGAAGCGATGAAAGCCGCCGCCGCACACGACATCGCACGGCTCGACGCGACTTTCTTCGCGCTTGCCGATCCGACCCGGCGAGCGATTCTGGGT
Source organism: Longimicrobiales bacterium (assembly GCA_041743405.1). Classification (GTDB taxonomy): domain Bacteria; phylum Gemmatimonadota; class Gemmatimonadetes; order Longimicrobiales; family Gaopeijiaceae; genus JBGTMU01. Next base: position 3,572 of record JBGTMU010000117.1, read on the forward strand.
CGGCTGGCCCAGGGCGAAGCGACCGTGAACGAGCTGGTCGCTCCCTTCGACATGAGCCAGCCGGCGATCTCGAAGCACCTCAAGGTGCTGGAGCGTGCCGGACTCGTTTCAGTGGAGATCGATGGTCGGCGGCGCCCCCGGCGCTTCGACCCCGAGCCGCTCGAGGCCGCAACCAGATGGATCGAGCACTACCGCGAGATCTGGGAGGCCAACTACCTGCGACTCGATGCCCTTCTGGAGGAGCTCAAGGGGATCGAAGCCTCCGAAGAGCCGAATCCCCCCCGTCAGGAGCCCGGTGGCGGGACGCACCATTCATCACCGGAAAATGGAAAATGACCATGCCAAAAATCACCCCCTTCCTCTGGTTCCAGGATCCGCTCGACGAGGTCGTGGAGTACTACCGGTCGATCTTTGAAGACTTCCGGGTTCACGACCTCTCGCCGCAGATGGCGAGTTTCGAGATCGCGGGTCAGCGCTTCCACGCGCTGAACGGCGGACCGCATCATGCCTTCAGCGAAGCCGTTTCCTTCTTAATCGACTGTGACAGTCAGGAGGAGGTGGACCACTATTGGTCCCGCCTCACCGCGGACGGAGGGTCGGAGAGCATGTGCGGCTGGCTGAAGGACCGGTACGGCCTCTCGTGGCAGGTGATTCCAAAGGCGCTCATGCGCTATCTCCGTGACCCCGACCGGGCCAGGTCGAAGCGGGTCGCCGATGCGATGCTTCAGATGAGGAAGATCGACGTGGCCGGGCTGGACCGGGCCGCTGCAGGCTCCTGAACCGTTCCCTGAACCGATCTGTGAACCTTTTCCTTGAACCGTTTCCCGAGACCCGAGGGAGAACCACCGATGATGATGCCGCCGCATGGGGCCGAAGTCTCTCTCCCGAGTGAGAGCGAAGTTCTCGTCACCCGCTCCTTCGCCGCCCCGCGACCCCTCGTCTACCGGGCGTATACCGAACCGGCGCTGGTCCGGAAGTGGCTCCTCGGGCCTCCGGGCTGGAGCATGCCTGTCTGCGAAATGGACGTCCGCGTGGGGGGAGGGTTTCGCTGGCTGTGGAAGGCAGACGAGGACGGGAGCCAGTTCGGCTTCCACGGCGTGTTCGAAGAGGTCGAGGCGCCGTCCCGCCTCCGCCATACGGAGGTCTACGATCCGGGCGACGTCGGCGGGAGCATGGGGGAAGCGGGGCAGTCCATGGTTACCGTCACGTTCGAAGAAACGGGGGGCGTGACCCTCGTTTCCACCCACATCGATTTCGGCTCGAAGGAAGCGCGGGATGCCGCGATGTCCACCGGGATGACTGACGGCATGGAGATGAGCTACAAGCTGCTGGAGTCCCTTCTCAGGGAGGGACTCTGAACCGTCAGAGTCCGAAGTGAACGATCACCCGGTCGGCAGCCTCGGCGGCGGTCAAGTTCGTGGTTTCGACGCGCAGCCAGTCGTCCCGGGCGTCGAGGCTTCCCCCTGAGTTGAACGTGTAGCGCGCCTCGCTTGCGAGGATGCGTCGTTCCGAGGCCTCCACATCCCGCTTTGATGCCTTCTCCCGAAGCCGGAACTCCGTTCGGTTGCGGCGGAGTCGTTCCTCCAGGGTGGCCTCAAGTTCCACAAAAACAACCCGCCCGCCCCGTTCGCGAAACGGAGTGACATATTGCTCGGCCGCCGCCGCATCCTCCGGAGACTCAAAGTCCCACACCCAGGTGAAGACCAGCCCGGGCAGGTCGCTTGCGGCGACCTCCTCGACCACGCTCATGCGGACCGCCTGTACGATCCGCCGGAAAGCCGGGGTTCCGAAGTCGAACAGCCGGAGGGCCGGCTCGACCGCCATATGGTTGTGGAAGAGCCGGAACCCGGTGCGTTGGGCGAGCTCATGGCCCACTGCCATCTTGCCGACCGCGGGTGGGCCGGTGATGAACACGAGGCCGGGGGCGCTGCCGGTGCCAGGCGAGTCGGGATCGGCCCCGCCGTCCTGTTCAAGCCCATTCCGGATCCGGACTTCAGCATCCATAGGCCCTCCCCCTACCTTTCCCGGAACCCGGCGAGATCGCTCACCTGGGCGTCGCAGGCGACGGGCGGCATTTTCACTCGCGACCGGGTGCGAGACGGGTGACGAGCTCATCGAACGCCTCCGCTGCGGAGCGCCCCGCCGTATCGACCACGATCCTCTCCTTCGTCCAGGGCGCGTACTCCCGATTCTCCACTTCCTCCCAGGTGGGGAGTCGAAGCCCCGAAATGGGCGGCCCTCTCTGTTCGACCCTCCGTCGATGCTCTGCGGGGTCGGAACACACGACTTCGATGTTCACATATCTCGCCTGCGCGGTCAGGGCGACCCCCTCCCACTCTCTGCGCGTGAGCTCGATGGGATTGCAAGAGTCCGCGACTACGCTGACTCCCAGCCCCAACTGGTCCGAGGCCAGTCGGTAGGCGAACCGATACCCCTCCCCCTCGACCTCGATCGCGCAGAGCTCCCGGAGCGCCTGCTCGATGGTGTCGATCCGGAGGTAGGCAGCTCCGATCCGAGCTGCTAGCAACTTCGCGATCGAGGATTTGCCGCTCCCCGGGAGCCCCGAGAAGATGTGGAGGATCGGAGACCGCGATCGATCGATCACAGCGTCTCCTCAAACGCGAGCACTCGGCCCGCCTGAGCATTACCCTGTGTCATGGGTTCGAATCTAGGCACCGAAGGTGCGTTGGACGAGGACCTGCGGGGAGTCGCTTCCCCGCTACGACTCGATCACAGAGATCATCCAGGCGAGGCGAGAGTTGAACCCTGGTGATCGTCCGTGCCGAAGATGTTCCGGAGGAGATCCGCGCAGAGGATCATGAGAAAGCGAGGAATTCCACGCTGGCGAATCTCGACGCGTTCGTTCGCGTTGAGCGCGCAGGGATGGAGGGCGGCGTTGCCTGCGGGGAGGCGCTGGCATGGAAGGTGGTAGTCCAGATGCGGGAGCCGAACCTGGTCAGTGCAGCGGACCGGACGGTTTGTGAAGTCTCGCATGAGCGGTATGAAGGCATCACGCAGGGTGACCAGGTGTTCTGTCACTGGAGGTGACGGGGGTGCCTCGCTCGCCCTTGCCGTGCGGCAGAGTTGGAACGGGAGCGGCGCACATTCACCCATTCATCCCACGTCCCCTTCGATTTCCCCCTCGGGGAGGATGGCCTCGATCGCGCGGAGGCGGAGCGTTTCGGGGATGTCGCGGTCCCGGCGCCAGCGGGAGGAGGCGGTGAGGGGGCCGGGGGGAGGGGCGGCTGCGGGTCCGGGCTTCGCCGCCTCTGCATGCTTCGTCCCCTCCGCTCGCTCCGCCGCATCCCCTTGCCTCGGCCCCTCAGCCATGTCCTTTCGTCCGGCCGCACCCCCTCCCCCGGATGCTGCCTCGGCCACCGCTGCTTCCGCCTGCGCATCCGCATCGCGCATCCCCGCATACCTACCGTCGAAGTGCATCCCGCCCCTGGGGTCGTAGAAAACCGGGCGCCCCCGGCCCCACCACTCGAGCCGCCACCCTCCTTCATGGACCAGCCGGTGGTGATGGCGGCAGAGGAGCACGCAGTTCCCGAGGGTTGTTTCGCCCCCGTCGGCCCAGTGTCGTACATGATGCGCGTCGGTGAACCGGAGCCCGCACCCAGGGAACCGGCACCCGCGATCGCGAATGTCGAGGGCGCGCCGGAGCGCGGGCGAGATCGTCCGCGTACGGCGCCCCACTGAGAGGAGGGACCCGTCCGGGGCGTGCTCGGCGCGGACGAGGGAGGCGTCGCAGCAGAGCCTCCGAGACGTTTCAGCTGAAGGGGGTATCCACTTCGCTCCCCTTACCCCAAGATATAGGGGTGTCCGCTACGACATCCCATCCGATAGGCGGGGTGGACTACCCCCGAACTCTGGCGGAATTCGATGAGTGGTTCTCGTCGGAGGCCGCCTGTGA
>JBGTMU010000118.1:0-32476 GCA_041743405.1 Longimicrobiales bacterium
CCGGGCCTCCTCCACGGCGGCCGCGGTGTCGTTGGAGGTCGCCCCCGCCACGACAGGCACCCTGCCGGCGGCGGTCTGCACGACCGTGGAAACGACGTCGCGCCGCTCCCGCGGGGTCAGGGTGGCGGCTTCCCCGGTCGATCCGATCGGAACGAGGAAGTGGATTCCCTCCTCGATCTGCCACTCCACAAGGCGTTCGAGGCACGCGAAATCGACGGTTCCGTCGTCCTGCATCGGGGTTACGAGTGCAGTGCCGGTACCCGTGAATCGGGGTCTCTTCATCTGGGTCATCTCCTGTTCCCGAAAAGCGAAGTGCCGAAGTCGATCGCGCCCTTGTGAGGGTCGGAAATCAGCCGTTCGGCGGCCACCACCGCCCCGTGCGCGAAGATCGTGCGATCGCGTGCCGTGTGCCGCAGGAGGAGGGCCTCACCACCGGTATCCATGTGGAGCTCGTGGGTTCCCGGCACATGACCCCCGCGGATGCTCGTGACCGGGTAATCCCGCATGGGATCGGAGCCGCGCAGGGTTTCCCGCAGGCGCGCCGCGGTGCCTGAGGGGGCATCGCGCTTCTCCGTGTGGTGGGTCTCCACGATCCACGCATCGAATTCCGGAAGATCCGCGAGGCGCGACGCCGTCTCGCGCGCGATCTGCATCATGAGCTGGGCACCGACCGAGAAGTTGGGCGCGTGAACGAGCCCGACTCCCGCTTCTTCGAAGGCTGCGGCGATCTCGGTCAGAGCCGAATACCACCCCGTGGTTCCGCACACCGTCGGGATTCCGAGTTCCGCCAGCCGCATCAGGTTCGCGGGCGCGGCACCGGGGGTCGTGAACTCGATCGCGACCTCAGCTCCGTCAAGGGCGCCCCGGGTGATCTCCCCGGCACCCAGCTCGGCCCGCACCGAGTGTCCACGCTCGACCGCCACTTCGGCGACCGCCCTTCCCATCTTTCCCGGCCCTACGATGGCGATCCGCATGGTTCAGTCCGGGAAGAATTCGGCGTGAAGAAGCCGCACAACCTCGGCGGCATCCTCATCCTTCACGACGAGGGTCACGTTGATCCGGGAGGCTCCCTGGGAGACCATCTCCACATTCAGGGTGGAAATCGCGCGAAAGATGCGGGCCGCGATCCCCGGGGTCTCCCGCATGGCCTCGCCCACCACGCAGATGATACTGCGACCCTCCTGCACCTGCACCTCGCCCAGCTTCGAAACGTCCCGGATCACCGCTTCGGGAACCGGTCCGGACTCGAGCGAAAGCGAGACGCTCACCTCGCTCGTGGCCACTACATCCACGACCACCTCATGTCGATCGAAGATCCCGAAGAGCTCCCTCAGGTATCCGTGGGCCCCGAGCATGCGGGGAGACCGGACCGAAAGCGTCGAGATGCCGCGCTTCGAGGCGATCGACTTCACCGTGCCGGGATTCGTTCCCGGCTCCGACGAGATGCGGGTGCCCGGATGCTCGGGGGCGAGCGAGTTCCGGATGCGCAGGTCGATCCCCCCCTCGAGCGCGGGCACGATCGCGGCCGGGTGCAGGACCTTCGCGCCGAAGTACGCCAGCTCGGCGGCCTCATCGTAGGTCACCTGCGCGAGGGGCCGCGCCCCCGGCACCACGCGCGGATCCGCCGTCATCAGTCCGTGGACATCCGTCCATATCTGGATTTCCTCCGCACCGAGCGCACCCCCGAGCAGGGTCGCCGTGAAATCCGAGCCGCCTCTCCCGATGGTGGTGGTGATCCCCTCCGGTGTTTCACCGATGAACCCCTGGGTCACCGGGATCCGGCCGGCTTCGATCAGGGGGAGAAGAAGCCTCGATCCGCGTGCCGCGAGCTCCGGCAGGCAGGGTCGCGCGCGCCCGTGCGCGTCGTCGGTGATCATGAACTCGCGGGCATCAACCCAGACCGCGTCGACTCCGCGGTCACGGAGGGCCGCGGTGAGGAGGGTCGTGCTCAGGAGCTCTCCGTGTGCCGCCACGAGATCGGTTCCCTGCTCGGGGGTCACAGCCCCGGCTGAGAGCGCATCGAGCGCGCCGCGAAGACTGGTTACGAAAACGTGGAGGCGACGCGCGGCCTCATCCCGGCCGGGCCCGGCGGCGGTCACCTCTTCGAGGACGCTGAAATGGCGCGCAGCCAGATCTCCTGACCGAATCCGGGCTGCATCGACCCTTCGTTCGGTCGCGAGCCCAGCCGCTTCCATCAACTGGTCCGTGACCTGCGCCATGGCCGAGATCACGACCACCGGGTTCCTCTCGATCCGCTCCGAAATAATCGTGGCAGTCCTGAGCATGGCCGGGGCGTCGCCAACCGAGGTTCCGCCGAACTTGAGTACGATCATGAGGGCCTCTCGATGAAGCCGCGCGAAACGAGGAGTTCAGCGTTCAGGAGCGCAGCACCCGCCGCACCCCGGACCGTGTTGTGGGCGAGGGCCACGAGCCGGATGTCGAGAAGGGGGCAGGGGCGGATCCGGCCGACTGAAATCGTCATCCCCCCTCCGAGCCCCGCGTCGAGTCGCGGCTGGGGTCGATCTTCCGCGTCATGGATCCGGAGGAAGGCATCCGGAGCCGAGGGGAGAGCGGCCACTTCCGCGGGAGGGCGGAAGGTGGCGAGGACTTCGCGGGCTTCCTCCGGAGTCACCCGCTTCTCAAATCCGACGGAAAGCGCCACGGTGTGACCATCCACGACCGGCACCCGGTTCACGTGGGCCGAGAGTGCGAAGCTCGAAGAGAGGATCTTCCCGATTTCAGGCGCAAACTTCTCTTCCTCCCCATCGATGAAGGGCACCACATTCCCGAGCGCGTCGAGAGACGGGAGACCCGGATAACCGGCCCCGGACACAGCCTGCATCGTCGCAGCGAACACGCGTTCGATCCCGAAGGCGCGGTGGAGGGGGGCCAGAACCCCGGCGAGGACCACCACGGAGCAGTTGGGGTTGGCCACGAGGCTCCCCTCCCATCCCCGCCTCTTGCGCTGCCCCGCAAGGAGGGAAAGCGCGTCCGGATTGATCTCCGGGATCATGAGGGGCACGTCCGGCTCCATCCGGGAGGTCCGCGCGTTCGTCACGACATGATAGCCCGCGGAGGCGAACAGGGGCTCGATCTCGGTGGCGGCGGTGGCCTCCAGGGCAGAGAAGGCGATGGCCCCGGCGACCCCCGGCCTGGCGGGCTGCAGAACGAGCGCGGCCACGGAGGAAGGCGGGGTCCCCGGTTCGATCCAGCGAACCGCCTCCCCATACTGCCGACCCACGTTCCGCTCCGACGCGCAGACCGAGATCACCTCGAACCAGGGGTGGCCGTCCAGGAGCGTCACGAGCTTCTGCCCGACGGCCCCCGTGGCTCCGAGGATCGCGACCGGAATCCGGGGCGCCGTCATGCGTCGTGCTCCGCCGTCTGTCGTGAGCCGTCATCCGCCGCGCTCCGCCATCCGTCGTGCTCCGCCAGGAGGCAGCGCGCCAGCCGCACGTACTGATCCACCGCTTCGTGAAGCTCCTCCTTCGCCACCCTCTCATGGTCCGTGTGCGCCACCCGGATGGTTCCGGGGCCCAGAAGGAACCGCTCCCCCCAGGGCTCGAGGAAGGGAAGGTCGGTGGTGTACTTGACGACTGTGGTATCGAACCCTTCCCGGGATCCGAGGTGCACCGGAGGAAGGGCGAGTGTGACGTTCAGCTCGATTCCGTCGCCGACCGCCGCCTTCACCCCGTCCAGGATCTCCGCATTGTCGTGCACGGTCCGGTACATGAGCTGCGCACGGCAGCGATCGGGGATGATGTTGGGCGCCGTCCCCCCATCGATGGTGCCGATGTTGAGGGTGACTTCGCCGAGCACCGGATGGGAGGGGAAGTGGAGTGCACGAATGCGCCCGAGGGCCTCGAGCATGCGGTCGATGGCCGACTCCCCTTCTTCCGGATACGCGGAGTGCGCCGACTGGCCCCGGGCATCGAGGACCATCCGCATCGATCCCTTGGAGCCCGTGGCCAGGCGGTTCCCGGTGGGCTCACCATTCACGAGGTACTTCCCCTTCGGCTCGAGCGCCGCGGCGGCCCTGGCTCCATCCGAAGGCCCTTCCTCCCCCACCACGAAGAGCAGTCCGATCCGGTCTTCCCCTTCCCGGGCCAGTCGTTCGGCCGCCGCGATCTGCACGGCTGCGATCCCCTTGGCGTCGGTCGTCCCGCGGCCCTCCAGCCACAGCTCCGATGCGGCCACCGGGAGAAGGGGGGCGACCGTGTCGAGATGGGTTGAGAACACCACGACAGGGGCCGAGCGGAACGCCAGGATGTTGAACCGCTCCGGGGTTCCCACAGGCTGCTTCCGGACCGTCCACCCCATCTCCGCAAGGCGCCCTGCCAGATGCCGACAGATCGCGCCTTCTTCTCCCGTCACGGAAGGGATCCGGACGAGTTCGAGTGTGAGTGAAACCGGATCGGTCGCACCGCATTCGGAAGAGGTGGAAGGCACGGAGTGAGAGCGCTCGGAAGTTCAGAGTCTGAAGGCCCTCCGCGAAGGGGAGGAAGAAAGCCGACGCCATGGAATATCGGAGCGCGGCGGTGCGCGTCAATCGGCTCCTCCGTATACGGGGAAGGTGCGGGAAAGATCCGCTGGGGGTGGCGCGGCGACCCCGGCTCCGTGGTGCATGCCGGACTGCCTGTCTAGGGAACTATCGCTTTGTTGCACACGCCGCGAGCGCGGACGTAGCAACCGTGCGACTTGAGGTCACCTCGGGAGCGTACCGCGCAAAGTACGCGTTCTGCTCCCTCGGATCACGGGACGTTCCCCGACGCCCCTGTGGGGTACCCCACCGCTCCACGTTCCGGCGCTGGAATTCAAGGACCAGAACGCGAAGGACTGCCGCCTTCGCCTGCTTCACGGACCCGACTGCCGGGCGAGAACGTCTCGACCGCAGATTCCGTGGCGCGTTGACGTCGGCGTGCAACTTTGATCCGCACCAGCGGCAGGAAAACTTCTCGCCGGCACGGCTCTTCCTGTCCACGTAGCCGCAGGCACTGCACTCCTGCGAAGAGTACGCGGGGTTCACGTATTCGATTTCGATGCCGAAGCGATCATTCAGGTCGCTCAGCTTCTGCTCGATGACCCGACGGCCCGCATTCGTCACGAGCCGGTTCATGCGCCGAGACAACCGCGGGCTTTGCAACCAGAGCCGCTCGACGACGATCCGGCCAGGCTTCTGGACCTGAGCCACCCGATTCAGCACCCGTCCGACCTCTGAGCGAAGGAACCCTCGGAGACGTCGCACTTCCTGGTCGTAGCGAGGACTCCGGGTCCGGAGACCATGCTTCTGGCGGTAGGAAGCAAGGCGAGAGATGCGGCGGTCGTAGAACTCGAGCCTGCGCAGGAACCCCTGCCCCAGCAAGTCCCCCTGGTCGGTCCCAAAAAGGGTGCGGAGCCCGTAATCGAGCGCGATCTCTTCGCATCGCGGCTGGTACGCCTCCCTCTGCCTCGTGCACGCTTCGGCCATGTCGGTCACGACGCCGAAGAATAGCCGCCCGTCGCGCTCGTTGACTTGGACCGTCCTCTTCCGGGTGCCGGGCCGATCACGGAAGAAGTCGTGTGCCCGGAGCGGGATCTCGATCGGTTGGCCCCGGTCCATGGTCGAGAGGCGGACCCACAGGTCGAACGCCGTGGCGCCCTCGGCTTCCCGGAGCTTCGCGGCGCGCTGGTCGATGACCATGTTGATCCGGGAGAAGTCCGGGCGGCGGTGCTTCGAGAGCACACGCCGCATGATCCGTCGAGCCAGAGCTCGCGTGGCGGAGGGGATCTCGGACTCGTCCTTCATCGTAAGCGGTTCCCGGCCGAACCACGCCTTCCATCGGTTCACGAAGTGAAGCTGGTGCTTCATCTCGGCGGGAAGCGTGGAGCACTCCACGATCCGCGCAAACTCGTTCTCCTGGTTGGCGAGAAATGAGTCCAGGATTCCGACGACCTGGTAGCGGACCATCTGGAGCCGGTTCGCCGCGCCGACCACAGTGGCCAGATCAGCCTCCGTCGGCGAGCGATGCATCTTGTTCACGCGACCGTTCTCGTGGAAGAGCCTCCACTGCTCACGTCCTACGAGAACCGCGCAGCAACGCCAGGCCCGGAGCAGGGCCTTCACCGCTTGCTCCTTGCCGGCGTTCATGCCGGGATCCAGTAGGTCTGTTCGCAGCACTTCGCTCATGCGGTCAGTGTTCCGTAGGCCAGCGGCGCGCGGGAAAAGTGGCTCCTCGCCGTTTCGAGTGGGTAGCCAGATTCCGTGCGAAGGCGTGAACCGCCCGCCCACGACGATTCCGTCGCTTCTGACGTTTCGGACCGGCACGAACTCGTGAAGCCAGGCATGCTGCCCCGCACCGCAAGTGGCAGGCGCGGTGACCATTGGCAGACTATTGAACTACTGGAGGTCCACCGCCCCCGCCGTCGATGTTCCGTTCGTGTCCGCGTTCCGTCACCAACGGAACATCCACTGTCGCCACGACGGTCGATCTTCCACTCGTGCGCCCGCCTGGATCCACCGTTGGTACATCCACCGTCCCCACGGCGGTCGATGTACCAGTGGTGGCCACAGTTCGTCACGAGAGGAAGATCGCCGCACCCTTCGCTGATCCGAGTCGGTGGAGCTGGCGATTGAACGCGGACGCTGCATGGTCCTTGATCACCGCCGGGACATGCCGGTCGCGGCGGGCGGCCCCACTTGAAACGGCGAGGAGCCCGAAAAGGGCACTCAGCGCCCTTGGCGGTGCTGAGCACGACGCTCACGGATTGCCAAGGAGCGCGCCCGCGCTCCCGAGCGGGATGGTCCCCCCGACGTGCACAGATTGTGCACGGCAGAGAGGGATAATCTCGTAACTTCAATGGGCGCTGAGGGATGGCCTCCGCTCCGCTCCGGCGATCCCCAGCGGTAACCGATCAATCTTCGTCTGGAACATGGGCGCTGAGGGATGGCCTCCGCTCCGCTCCGGCGATCCTTCCGCGATGCCATCTCACTCTATCGTCATGAACATGGGCGCTACAGGATTCGAACCTGTGACCCCCTGCTTGTAAGGCAGGTGCTCTGAACCAACTGAGCTAAGCGCCCGAACTGCGTCGTTACTTCGCCAGTGCGGCGGGAAAGAGAACCAGGTACCCGAGCACGAGGAGGAGGGGGGCGGCGGTGATATCGCCCTTCCAGAGGAGGAAGTACCCGATTCCGACCACGATGAGGGCGGCGGCGCCCAGGATGGCGGTCATCGGGGTGAAGCCGAGAGCATCGGGCTTCGCGGGGGGCGGGGTGTTTCCTGATCGTCGGCTCATGGTCCGGAAATCCTACTCCTCCGGGGGGGGTTGGTCAACGGGTCGGGTCCGGCGCACGTCCGACTCGAACCCTCCGATGGGGGGGGTGGGTGGCCCCTCCCACCACGCCGGATCATCGGGCGGGTCGGCCGCCCGCAGACGGGCGAGACGGTCCCGATCGTGCTGTCGACGCCCCCTCCGCATGAACAGGAGCACGCCCCCGAGCAGGATCCAGAACACCATCGACTGGGAAAGCACGAGAACCCATCCGAAGCGGCGCTTCACATGTCGGATCCAGAGTCGCTCGAAGGTGCCCGTCGTCATTCCAAAGGTGCGGCGGAACGATTCCTCGAAATCGCTCGACTCCTTCCACCGCTCCAGCAGGAGCTCCATCCCCCGCTCCCCGCTCCCCGCCACCAGGTACTCGATCGCGGAAGCGGAAAGAAGGTATGCGAGCTCGGCTCCGATCTGATCCCGGGGCCACACGAGACGAAGGGAGTCGAGGGGGGGCGCACCCCCACGCGCGAGTCCGATCCGGAGCCGCCACGCCTCTTCCACGTTCCACCCCCCCGCGGCCCACTGGGCATAGCCCTCATCGAACCAGCGTGGGATCCGGAGCCCTCGCAGGTGATCGTGGAGCCCCAGGTGAGCCCATTCGTGCAGAACGGTCCGATCCCTCCCTTCCAGGCCTCCTCCAGGCGCGGAATAGAGAGGAATGACGATTCGGGCCAGCCTCGGGATGGCCACCCCGGCACCCCAGTGCGGAACGCTTCCTCCGGTCAACGCATCCCAGCGGGCGCGGTCCGGGGCCAGGAAGATCACGGCTCGGGACGGCAGCTCGGGCGGGAGTCCGGGGAGGTAGGGACGGCGTTCCAGAAGCTGGATCACGCGATCGGCCCGTGCCTCGTCGCCCGGCCAGTGCACAACCCGAAGGCGATCCTGGAGGATCGGGTCGCCGGGAACCACGACGAGCGCGGCTTCCCGCTCCGGGAGATCGCCGGGAAGTACCAGGCGCTCGGGGAGGAGTGACGGCTCCCCCCCCGGGAGCTGGAACGCCGTTGCAAGCAGGAAGAAGAGGGCCCACATGGGGAAGCTGGCGGCCAGCTCAGCGCCCGGGGGCCGACGTCATCAGATCCAGATTCGTGCGCACGACCTCGTTCGACGGGTTCAACTCGAGGGCTCGCCGCCAGAGGTGGAGAGCCCAGTCCCGATCGCCCTCCTTGTAGGCGATGTTCCCCAGCTTGAGATAGGCATCATCCCCGATCTGGGGGTCGATCCGGATCGCGCGTTCGAAGTGCGCACGAGCGCTGGCCTGGTCTCCCCTTCGGTAGGCCAGATCACCCAGGTTCTTGTGCGCCTGCGGGGGCACGGGCGACTCCGAGAGGGAGCGCAGAAAGAGCGCCTCCGCAGCCTCCGTTTCCCCTCGCTGCTCGAGCACCGCCCCCAGGTTCACCAGAATCGCCCCCTCTCCGGGATACCGGGCGAGCCCTTCCCTTCCCATCTGGATCGCCTCGTCCGGCCGCCCCGCAGCGACAGCCGCGAGGAGGGCGAACGCATAATACGGGGCAGCCGGGGTCTCATCCCGGGCCAGACCTTCACGGTACCGCCGGAAGTGATCGAGCGCGCCCTCCGCGTCGCGGGACTTGAACTGGACGATACCCTTCGCGAGTCTCACCATCGGGTCATCCGGAAGCATCGAGCCGAGCAGGTCGAGGGTTTCCCGCGCCTCGTCGTACCGACCCAGAAGTTCGAGCGCGAGAGCCCGGTTCTGCAGGGGCACGCGCTTCCTCCGGGACTCCTCGGGAAGCGCGTCGAGCTGCGCGAGGGCCTCTTCGATTCTCCCTCCCTTGAGGCAGATGATGGCCAGTCGAACCCGGGACACCCCATCCCCCGGTTCGTCCTCGAGCGCCGCGACATACTCCCGCTCCGCGTCTTCCAGCATTCCAGCCCGGTAGAAAGCGTTCCCAAGGCTCCGGTGCGCGTGCGCCCCGCCTTCCTCTCCCTCCGAAACCGAGGCCCCCTTCCCCGTCACCCGGATGAATCCCGCCTGAAGGAGGCCGTACATCGCCTTCACGACATCGAACTCCACGAGGCCGGATTCGAGGACAATCGTGTCCACGGTTCGGGATCCATCCAGGAGCGCCAGTACCTTTTCCTGCTCGGAGCTCAGAGCGAACCCCTCGCTCGTGGGATCCCTGTCGAGGGTGAAGATCAGATCGGTCGTGGGAATCTTCTTCGCGATCTGCGACCATTCGTCAACCCGCCTGGCCCCCTCTAGCAGGAGGCTCTCGGCATTGATCGATACGAGCGAAAGCCCCTCTTCCTCCGGACGCTGGTCGGGGTCGAAATGAAAGGAGCCCCGCTCCCAGGCGAAGAGGTGGTAGACCGCCTCCTCGATCTGGATCGTGATGAAGCGGTTGAGCTGCTCCTCCGTGATGCTGCCGCTGCGCACGAGAAGCTGGCCGAGGCGCGTTCCGGTGTTGTGCGCCTGCTGTTCCATCGCCGAGGAAAGCTGATCCCGGTTGATGGTGTTGTTCCGCACGAGAAGCTCGCCCAGGCGGTCCGGGCGGTTCAGGACGGTGGAGTAGATCACTCGCCCCTTTTCGAAATAGATATATCCGAAGTTGGAGCGATCGGTCACCGTCAGGCATCCGGTCTTGCGCCCCATGGAGAGAAGCTGACAGATGTCCGCGAGTCCCACGTCTTCAAGCTGACCTTCGATCGCCATGACTCAGATCTCCTCGTGGGCGATACGTTCCTCGATTCGCGGCCAATTCCATACGACTTTCTCCCGGGGAGGAAACCATCCCTCCGCCGTCGGGGCCGTCGAGGGGCGACTTCCCTGCGCCTCGGCTTCACCCCGAGCCGAACCGGAACCCTCACCCCGGGAGCCCCCGGCGTTCATGCCAGCGTCCAGATCGATGACCAGTCCACCCTCGAAACGGGAGCGCAGCCGCTCGTCCACGCCCTCGATCCCGGAAGGCGGCCGATCGGCGGTCAGGAGGATCCGGGATCCGCGTCGCTTCAGCGCTTCGAAGAGGTGGAAGAACTCATCCTGAGCGCGCTCGGTTCCCGAGAGCGCCTCCACGCCATGGAGCAGAAGAACATCCACCGTCAGCCACCGTTCCCGCCATGCGCTCGAAACCCCGTCCGAAATGGCGCGGATGAAATCTTCCGAGAAGTCCGAAACGGAGATGTGAGCGACCGTCTTGCCCGGGTGCGCCTGGAGGAAGGCTCTCCCGGCCGCTTTCAGGAGAACTTCACCCCGTTCCGGAGAGCGGGTGTGGAGGTAGAGAGGGTTGTAGTCGGGATGCCCCCCGAGAACGAGGCGATCCGCCGCCCTCACCGCCAGAGGAGCCACTTCGTCCCCGAGTCCGCCGAGTTCGGGGCCCTCGCCCAGAGGAGGGAAAGGGCGTGCCAGCTCCCGGGCCGCCGCGAGCAGGCTCTCCGCTTCCTCAAGACGGTCCGGGTCCTTGAGCACGCCCTCGGAGGCATCCGAGCCGCCATTCCCCAGCTCCTCCAGCTCCTTCCGGATCGCAGCGGCCCGATGGATATCGGCCTGGAATCGCGCCAGCTCCGCTTCCCACCCTTCGGGAGTGTCGGACTCATCCAGGAGTACTCGGAGGCGGCGAGCATCGAAGCCATCCAGCTCGGCGGCTTCGGCGCTTTCCCGGAGCGCGATGATCCACTCCGGCTCACCGGGAAGTTCGAAATCCATCGAGAACGACGGCATCCCGCCTCCCGACTCTCCCTGTTCCCCGCTTCCCGCGCCCCCATCCTCGCCCATGACGCGGGGGAGGTCGTCCACCGTGATCGGACGCCCCTCGAGCTCCTGCACCGCAAGCAGTCGATTCAGGGAGCCCTGCAGCTCGCGCACGTTCCGGAAGGTGCTCCGCGACATCGCTTCCGCCACCCCCGGACTCAGCTCGGCGCCCCGCTCCTCGGCTTTCCGGCGCAGGATGGCAACGCGGGTCTCGTAGTCCGGCTGGCCGATATCCACGATGAGCCCTCCCGAAAAACGGGAGAGGAGACGGGCATCGAGTGCGTCGATGTCGGCGGGAGCCCGGTCCGAGGCGAGCACGATCTGAGCTCCGTACGCGGTGAGCGCATCCAGCGTCCGAAGCAGCATCTCCTGGGCCTGCTTCTGGCCGGTAAGGAACTGGACGTCATCCAGAAGGAGGATATCGAGATCCCTGTACTGATCCCGGACCGCCTCCTGATTCCCTTCTTCCAGCGCCTTCGTCAACTCCTCGAGATACCCTTCCAGCGTCTGATAGACCACGCGCCGCGCGGCATGATTTCTCTGGGCGTGCTGCGCAATCGCCGAGAGAATGTGCGATTTCCCGAGTCCGGAAGCCGAGTAGAGGAAGAGGGGGTTGAAGCTCGTTCCGGGGGAATCCGCGGCCCTCCGCGACGCGGCCGAAGCCAATCGGTTCGCCGGCCCCACCACGAAGGAATCGAAGGTCATGCGTGGATCGAAATCGATGCTCTTCACCCTTCCCCCTCACGTGTCCGGGCCCATGCGGCCACACCCTCGAGATCCGGCGGAAGCGGGGCGTGGAAACGAAGCACCTCGCCGGTGGCGGGGTGAGTGAAAGCAAGTCGCGTGGCATGAAGAAACTGCCGCTCTGTCCGCTTCGCCAGCTCCTTCGCCCAGGCCCGATTGGGGCCGTCCATCCCCTTCCCCCACCCGGCACCGTACAGGCCGTCGCCGACCACCGGATGCCCCAGGTGCGCGAGGTGTACCCGGATCTGATGCGTGCGTCCGGTTTCCAGGCCGACCTCGAGAAGCTCGGCTGCGGGCCAGCGCTCCCGCACCCGCGCATGGGTCACCGCGCGGCGACCCTTCGCGACCACGGCCATTCGCTTCCGATTGAGCGGGTCCCGGCCAATCGGGGCCGCCACCTTGATCGGAGACTCGGCGAGGTGCCCCCAGGACGCCGCCAGGTAGAGACGGCGGATCTCTCGGCGCTTGAGCGCGAGAGAGAGCGTCTGATGGGCCGCATCGTCCTTTGCGACGACGAGGAGCCCCGAGGTGTCCCGATCCAGCCGGTGCACGATCCCGGGACGGAGGGCGCCTCCGATCCCCGAGAGATCCGCCACATGGTGAAGAAGCGCGTTCACGAGAGTACCCCCCGGATGCCCCGGGGCCGGATGTACCACCACTCCCGCAGCCTTGTTCACGACGAGAAGGTGTTCGTCCTCGAACACGATCTCCAGGGGAAGGTCCTCCGCCTGCGCCGAGATTTCGTGGGGCGCGGGAAGCACAACCTCGATGCGGTCCCCGGCCGAGAGGGCCTCGGACTTCCTCGGAGCTCCGGCGTTCCAGCGAACATGCCCCTCCTCGACCAGCCGCACCACGCGAGTGCGGGAGAGCTCGAGCGCATCCGAAAGCCACCGGTCCAGCCGTTCGCCCTCGCTCCCCTCCGGGACGATGAGTGTACGGGTTTCAGGGGGGCCGGTCATCGAATCAGCCGTCCCGGCTCAGCAGCACACGGATGGGGGTCCCGTCCACATCGTCCTCCAGATGGGCCGCAAATCCTGCAAGCGACCCCCGCGCTCCCACTTCGAGGGAGGTGGCAAGGGTCTCCCCGGTGACGAATTCGGAGAAGGCATGTACGGCCTCCTGCACCGGCGGTCCCCCTTCGATTCCGAGGCGGATCCGATCGGTGATTTCGAGTCCGGCATCCTTGCGGAGTCGCTGAATCCGGTTCACGAGCTCCCTTGCCATCCCCTCGATTCGGAGTTCATCGTCAAGCGTGGGGTCGAGGGCTGCGGTGTAGCCCTCTTCGCTTTTCACAACGTAGTCACCCGAAGCGGATTCCACGATCTCCAGCCACTCCATTTCGAGTGGGACCGCGTCCCCGGCCACCATGAGCATGACCGGCTCTCCCATGCGCAATGCCGCCAGCGCCTCGCTCGCGAGCGCCCGGATCGCATTCTCCGCCTCCTGACTCGCCCGCTGGAACCGCGGGCCCAGGACGCGGAAGTCCGGGCGGGCCGAGAGCGTCGTGAGGGTATCGGTGGAATCCAGGAAGGTGATCTCCTTCACGTTCAGCTCCTCGCGAAGGACCTCCAGGACCTCGGCGCGCGGACGAACCCCGTTCGGGACGACCGCCCGGAGGGTGCGCAGCGGCTGGCGAACGCGGATGCGGACCTCTTCGCGGGCGGCTCGCCCCAGCGACACGAGGGCTCGGACCGCAGCCATCTCCGCTTCGAGTGCCCGGTCCACCTGTGTCTCATCCGCCTCCGGGAAGGGGGCCAGGTGTACGCTGGCCCCGCCGGCCATGGCGCGGTGGATCCAGTCCGAGAAGAAGGGGGTGATCGGGGCGGTGAGGCGAGCTACTGCGACGAGCGCCTCCCAGAGGGTTCGGAAGGCGGCCGTGGCGTCGTCCGGGTCGGTGTTGCCCCAGAAGCGCGGACGCGACCGGCGCACGTACCAGTTCGAGAGGTCCTCGTTAACGAAGTCGGAAACAAGGCGGTAGGCGCGCGTGATCTGGTACCCGTCCAGTTCCGCCCCGACTTCGGACTGAAGTGAGTTCAGGCGCGAGAGGAGCCACCGATCCAGTACGGGGCGCGACGCCGGCTCGGGATCCCGCTCACTCGGGGCCCACTCTTCGGCGTTCGCATAGAGTGCGAAGAAGCGGTAGCTGTTGAGCATCGTGTCGAAGAACTTCCGTGCCGCCTCGCCCACGCCGTCGGGGTCGTATCGCTTCGCGACCCACGGGTTCGAGACGGTGACCAGGTACCAGCGAAGGGCGTCGGCCCCGAACTCCCCGATGGCGTCCCAGGGATCGACGGTATTCCCCCTGGACTTCGACATCTTCTGCCCGTCGGCATCCAGGATGAGCCCGTTGACGATCACGTTCCGATACGCCGGGCCCAGGTCGAGAAGGGTCGCGATCGCGGTGAGTGAGTAGAACCACCCCCGGGTCTGATCCAGCCCTTCGCAGATGAAATCCGCGGGGAAGTGACTCCGGAACTCTTCCTCATTCTCGTGAGGCCAGTGCCACTGCGCGTAGGGCATCGACCCGGAGTCGAACCATGCATCGAGCACGGAGCTCTCGCGGCGCATGGTTCCCCCGCACTCGCAGGGCCAGGTCACCTCGTCGATGTACGGGCGATGCGGGTCGAACCCGTCGGGGAGCCCGCCTGCCCGTCCTGCCAGCTCTGCCACCGACCCGATCCACTCCACCGTGTCGGGGTCGCGGTCGCAGACCCAGGCCGGGAGCGGGGTGCCCCAGTAGCGATCCCGGGAAAGTGCCCAGTCGACGTTGTTGGCGAGCCACTCCCCGAAACGGCCCGTCCCGAGCTCAGGGGGGTGCCAGTTCACCTGTGCGTTGTTCTCGAGCATCGCCTCCTTCCGTGTGGAAGTGGCGATGAACCAGGAATCCCGCGCCATATAGAGAAGGGGCGACCGACAGCGCCAGCAATGAGGGTAGGAATGGGTCATCTCTCCCGCTTGGAAGAGGGCCCCCACCCGACCCAGCTCTTCCACCAGGATTGGATCGGCGTCCTTCACGAACTTCCCGCCGACGAGTGGAATGCCTTCGAGAAAGCATCCCCGATCGTCGACGGGGCGGAGCAGGGGAAATCCGTGCCGCTGCCCCGCGGCGAAGTCGTCGGCCCCGAAGGCGGGTGCCAGGTGCACGAGCCCCGATCCGTCCTCCGCCGTGACGAAGTCCTCGAGGACGACCCGCCAGGCGCTCTCCCTCTCTGCTTCCGGAACCTCGACCAGATCGAGGGGGCGTCGATACCTCACTCCCTCCAGCTCAGTGCCCGCATACCGGCGTCGGATCTCGGCATCCTCCCCGAAAAGCGCGGCGACCCGGGCCTCGGCGAGAACGAGCCTGCGTCCCTCCCACTCGACCTCGGCATAGGCCAGGTCATTCTTCACCGCCAGCGCCGTGTTGGCGGGAACGGTCCACGGGGTCGTCGTCCATGCAAGGAAGCTCCGTCGCTCCGGATCAGGGTTCTCCTCGCCGTCGACCCAGTCGCAGAGGAAGTAGAGAGAGGGGTCCTGTACCTCCTCGTACCCCTGCGCGACCTCGTGCGACGAGAGCGCGGTTCCGCAGCGGGGACAGTACGGGACGGATCGATGGCCCCGGTACAGGTAACCCGCATCGGCCATGCGCTTGAGGATCGCCCAGACCGACTCGATGTACTCGGTGTGGAAGGTGACGTACGGGTCGGAGTAGTCCAGCCAGTATCCGATCCGTTCCGAAAGTTTCTCCCAGTCTTCCTTGTAGCGGAACACCGATTCACGGCAGATCCGGTTGAACTCCGCGATACCGAGCCGCTCGATGTCCGGCTTTCCGGAAATCCCGAGCGCCTTCTCCGCCTCGATCTCGACCGGAAGGCCGTGGGTGTCCCATCCGGCAATCCGCGTGACGCTCCGACCCTGCATCGTCCGGTGGCGGCAGATCAGGTCCTTGATGGTGCGTGAGATGATGTGGTGCAGTCCGGGACGGCCATTGGCGGTGGGGGGCCCCTCGTAGAATACGAAGGGCTCGCCGTCCGAGGTGGCAGCCAGAGTCCGCTGGAACAGCTTTTCGTTTCGCCAGTGTTCGAGGGTCTCTTCCTCGAGCGCCTGGGGCGATGCGGGTGCATTTGGATATCGCATGGACTTCAGTGAATGGACTTCAGTTGGGAGAACGCCGGGGGGCGTCCGCGAAAAGGTCATCGTCGTCCGGGTCGTCCTCCTCGAGCAGCGCATCGAGGGGGACGGGGGTTTCTGACTCGCCCTCGGATCCTTCCCCATAGAGGCGCTCGGGCCACCCTCCGCTCAGGGGGTCGTCCCCGTCCGCAGCAGTACCGCCTCCCGGCGGGCTCCCGGATCTATCCACCGCTTCGCGGTTCATACGGGCGGGCGCCTCCAGTTCAAAATCGTCCTCCGGAGTCGCCTTCTCCTCCACATCGACCGTATCCAGTTCGCGCTCGAGAAGGATGCGGAAGGCCTTCAGGAACCGGCTGCGCGCCCGGTTCAGCTCCCTGAGCTCGTGTCGCCGCTCCTGCAGGGTGCGTTCCACCTCGGCATGGATGCGAGCGGCCTCGGACCGGGCCTCGCGCACGATCATCTCCGCCTCCCGGTGCGCCTGGTCCTTGATCTCTTCGCGGAGCTCCTGGGCCGTCACGAGGGCGTCCTGCACGGCTCGCTCCCTTCCCTCCTGCCCCTGCACCTGCTGCCCGAGGCGCTCGGCGCGTTCCTTGAGGGTGAGGTTCTCGCGGACGACCTCCTCCAGGCGCTCCGCCACGAGCTCCAGGAAATGGTCGACCTCCTGAGCCTCGTACCCACGGAGCCCCTTGCGGAAGTCGCCGCGTTTCTTGCGCACGTCCAGCGGTGTGAGATCGATCATCCGTCCCTCTCCCCGAAGAGGACCGTGCCGAGGCGCACCATCGTGCTCCCCTCTTCCACGGCCACCTGATAGTCGTTGGACATCCCCATGGACAACTCGACTCCCGAGTACCCCGGAAACCGGCTTCGTGCCTCGTCGTTCAATTCCCGGAGGCGGCGGAAGGCGGCCCTGAGCACATTCTCGTCCTGAGTGAAGGGGGCCATCGTCATGAGCCCTTCCACCCGCAGGGACTCCATCGCCAGAATGGCCTCCATCCCCTGAAAGAAGTCGCCCGGCTCGAATCCGGTCTTCTGTTCCTCACCCGCCGTGTTCACCTGCACGAGCACCGGCATGGGTGCGGTTCCGTCCGGCGCCGTCCGCTCCAGCCGCTCGGCGAGCTTCACGGAGTCGAGGGAGTGCAGGGAGTGCGCCAGTGCACGCACCTCCGGTGCCTTCCGGCGCTGAAGCCGCCCGATCATGTGCCACCGCACGTCCGCCGACTCGATCTGCGGCACCTTCACTTCCAGCTCCTCGACCCGGTTTTCACCGAGATCGCTCAGTCCGAGCGAGAGAGCCGCCCGGGCCGCGCTGATCGGCCGCCCCTTCGTCACGGCCACGATCCGGACGGATCGGGGCTCCCGGCCCGCGCGCTCAGCCGCTTCGGCGATCCGGCCTCGAACCTGCCCCAGCGCCACTTCCAGTTGGCTAGTCGTCATTGCGGGTATTGTACTCCTTCCTCTCGCGGGACGGAACCTCGCAGACGGCGCCCCCCTTCAGTCCCTGAATAGACAAGAGCCCCGCCGGCCGAGCGGCCCGCGGGGCTCTTTCCCCTGAAAAAGCGACCGACGCCCTCAGCGAGCCTGGAAGGTAATCGGAATCTGCACCCAGACCGCAACGACCTGATCCTGGTTTCGAGCCGGGCTGAAGATGAGCTCCGGCGCAATCCGGATCGCCGCCGCGTCGAGCGACGCATGCCCGGAGCTCTCGGCGACAAACTGGTTCTCCACCCGCCCCTCGGTGTTTATGAAGAAGTGCACCACGACCCGCCCGCCGATCCCGGCGTCGCGGAGAAGCGACGGATACTCCTGCTCAAGCAGCCGCTCGAGGTGGGGCCGATTCCGGATCTCCGGGCTTACGGTGAAAGGAGTAAACGTCGGTTGATCGGAGAGGTCTACCGCAGCCTGCTCAGGCGGCGGCGGGAGATCGTCGATCGGGTTGTCCTCGAAGGTGGTCGGCGCGATCGTGATGTCCTCGTCGATCTGGGCATCGGTGATCACCGGATTCGCCGGCCGCGCGATCTGCTCGGGTGGCGGCGGAATCTCGATTTCGGGCGGGATCTCAAGCATCTCGATCTCGTCCATGGTGAACTGGACGTCCGAGGCTTCGAGTGTCGGCCAGAAGGCGATGACAACGAAGTGGATGATGACCGCCGCGATCATGGAGCCCCAGAACCAGGACCCGAAGGATCGCTTGAAGCGGTCGTTCGCCGTGTCGAAGGAGTCCATCTGACTCCCATCGGTGGCAGGTTCTGTGCTCATCGTCTCTCTCCCGTCATGCGCCGCTCAAGATCCGTGGCAAATACCACGTATACGGCTCCGGCTGCCTTGAGCTGCTCCTGAATCTGGTCCACGAACCGGTAGGGCGTCTGAGCATCCGTGCGAAGCGAGATGATCAGCCGCTGACCGGAGGCGACCCAGGCCGGCCCCACAATCGGCGCCACTTCGACCATCTGGATCTGTCGGTCGTTGATCCAGACATCTCCGTTGCGCTCGATCCAAACGTACAGAATGTTGTCCCGCTTCTCATCAATCTGCTGCGTGGCCGCGGCTTCCGGCCACTCGATCTGACGCTCGGCTTCCTGACGGAAGACCGTTGTCACCATGAAGAAGATGAGGAGGAGGAAAGCGATGTCCGCCAGCGACGAGGACGGAATCTGATCGGATGCCTTCGATTTTCTCTGAAGTCCACCACCGGTCATGCTCATCGATCAGACCTCCAGGAGCTGAAGCGAAATCCGTTCCGCACCCGCCATCTGCAGTGCGTCGAGCACCGCCACCATGAGGCGGTGTGGCGCGTCCGGATGCGTCCGGACCACCGCGATCAGGTTCGGGTTCTGGGCCACTTCCACACGCCAGAGATCCTCGACCTGACGAGGGGTGATCTGCGATTCATCCGGGCTTTCACCGCGACGGATCACGACGTTCCCCCCCGGCATCACGTGGATGTGCAGGATGTTGCGCTGCGACACCTCCACCTCTTCCTGCTGTTCCGGGAGCACGATCCGGAGGCCCCGATCCTTCGGGAACACCGTCGTGACCAGGAAGAAGATGAGGAGGAGGAAGGCGATGTCCGCCATGGACGCCGACGGTATCTCGTCGCTCACCTTCGTCTTCTTGCTGAGAATGGCCACAAGCTTCTCCTGAGTAACGCGTCACATTGTGAATACCGGAGGACCCGGGCTCGGGTTCCCCTCGAAGAGTTCAGCCCCACCTCCGGAACCCCGGAAAGGGGACCTCCTGCCCCAGGTCTACTCCACGGGAGGAGCGGGGGGACTGATCGGCGAGGCGGCCCCCGCCTCCGGCCGGGCCCACCCCTCGGGCTGCCGCCCGTGAGCGGGGCCGCTCTCCATCTCGAGCGATCCGGCCGTCTCCATGTCCCAGGCCAGGTTCAGGACCTGCTGGGTGCCCTGCTCCATGTCCACGATCAGGGTGTCGATCCGGGTCACGAAGAAGTTGTACCCGATGTTGGTGGGGATGGCGATCAGGAGCCCGGCGGCGGTAGTGAGCAGCGCCACCTTGATCCCACCGGCCACGAGCGTCGCGTCCACGTTCCCCGCCGTCTCGATGGAGGCAAAGGCCATGATCATTCCGACCACCGTGCCGAGGAACCCCATGAGAGGGGCCACGTTCGCGATGGTGGCGAGAATCACCAGGCCGCGCTCGAGAAATCCGAGCTCGATGGTGCCGGTGGTGTTGATGGCCTGCTCCAGTTCGTCCTCCTTGATGTGCCCTTCCGCGATGCGGCGGAGTCCGGACAGAAGAATCGCCGAGGTGGGGCCTGGGGTCACGATGCAGCGCTCAATGGCCTCCTGGATCTTTCCGGCCCGGGTCAGCTCATCCACTTCGGCCAGGATGCGATCCGTGTCCCGGTGGGCGACCCAGAGCGTCCACGCCTTGGCGATGATGACGCCCAGCGCGATCAGCGAGCAGAGGACCAGCGCGTACATCATCTGTCCGCCGTCGGCGAACAGGGTCATCAAGCTGTACTCGAAGTCGTTCAAGCCAGGCTCCTTTCCGGTGTTGGGCCCGATGGGCAACGGTCCACGCCCGTACGCGCGCGGCTACTCTAATGTGTAAGGGGGAAGCTTCGGCGGCAATCTACGGGGGGGCTCCCGAGCATGTCAACGCGGGACGTGTCATCGGCCCTCAAGGGCGAGCCGGAATGGCGTCACTCCCTCCGGCAGGGCTCCCTCGAGAATCTCCCGGAGGCGTTCCGGCTCGACACCGATCTCGAGATGGCCCCTCTGCGCGACAGAAATCCGCCCCGTCTCTTCGCTGACGACGATCACGAGAGCGTCCGACTCTTCCGAGAGCCCGACCGCCGCTCGATGCCTCGTTCCCAGGCTCTTGTCGATCATCGGAGTCTGGGTCAGGGGGAGGATGGCCCCGGCCGCCTTGATGGTGTCGCCCACGATGATCACGGCCCCGTCGTGAAGAGGCGAGTAGGGGGTGAAGATGGTGGTCAGAATCTGAGACGAAACCCGCGCCTCCAGGTCTGAGCCGGTGCGCGAATACTCGTCCAGCCCGACCTCGTTCTCGAGTGCGATGATGGCACCGGTCCGGTTGCGGGAGAGCTGTTCCGCGGCCTCCACCAGCTCGTCCACCACCTTTCGGCTCTCCATCTTCGCGAACATCCGGAAGAAGCGGTTCTGCCCCAGGCGTGTGAGCGCCGCCCGCAGTTCGGGCTGAAAGACCACGAGCGCGGCGATCGCACCGTACTGAAAGAGGGTCTCCAGGATTGACCGGATCAGGGTGAAGTCCAGGAACCGAGCGAGGACGTATACCCCGCCGAGGAGCCCAACCCCGAGGATCATCTGCATCGCCCGCGTGCGCTGCAGCAGGCGGAGCAGCCGATACACGAGCACCGCCACGATGGCGATCTCGATCATGTCGCCCCATCCGGGGCGGATGAGCTGGAACTGCTCCCAGATGGCACTCACGTGAGAGTCATCTCCGTGCGGGGGGATGGGGGTCCGGCCTCTTTCGCCTGCCGGACAGCCCGGGCGACGGCGAGCGCTTCCACTACCGGGCGCACGTCATGCACACGGAAGATCTCGGCCCCTCCCATCCAGGCCACCACGCAGGCGGCCACGGTCCCGGCCACCCTCTCCTCGGGGGGCACGCCCAGAATGGCACCGAGAAAACTCTTCCGACTCGGACCCACCATGAGGGGGAAGCCCATCCGTCGCAAGCGCCCGATTTCGCCGAGGATCCGAACCGACTGCTCGGGCGTCTTCGCGAAGCCGATCCCGGGATCGAGCACCACCGCCTCCTTCGGGACCCCGGCCGCGAGCGCACGGTCCACCGAACCAGCCAGTTCGCTCTCCACTTCGCCCATGAGGTCCCGGTACACGGCCCGGCCGGCCATGTCGGCGGGAGTACCCCGCATGTGCATGAGCACGAGCCCCGCCCGGTGTTCCGCCACGACGCTGGCGAGCGCGGGATCGAAGGTCAGCCCGGACACGTCGTTCACCACCTCGGCTCCGGCGGCCAGCGCCTCCCTGGCCACCGCAGCCTTGCGGGTATCGATCGAGACGGGAACCCCGACCCGTTCGCGCAGCGCGCGGATCACCGGGACAACCCGCCGGATCTCCTCGTCCACCGGGACCTCGGGAGCCCCCGGGCGAGTCGATTCGCCCCCCACATCGAGAATCGCGGCACCTGCGGCGACCATCGCCTCGGCGCGCTTCACGGCCGCCTCCACCCCGCGGAGATCCCCCCCGTCGGAGAAGGAATCGGGGGTCATGTTGAGGATCCCCATGACGAGCGGGGGATCGAGTGCGAGCGACCGGCCTCCGAAGCGCCAGCGCGCCGGACTCACGACGACTCGGGTCCCCCTCCGGAGCCCACCTCCCTCCCGGAGATGGACTGCCGGGCGGAAGCGGCCGCGACCGCCGTGTCTTCCGGGGCCCCGGAGGCCGCTCCGGAGGGGTTCGCACCGGCTCTTCCGTCGCTCGAGGGCGTAGGAAGGGGTGGAAGCTCCTTCCCTTCGGAGAGGAGCAGAATCTCTTCGCGGTCGAGGGTCTCGCGCTCGAGGAGGGCCTGGGCGATGTCTTCGAGGAGATCCCTCTGGCGCTCGAGAACGGCCCTCGCGGCCTCGTGCGCTTCGTCCAGGATCCGTTTCACCTCCTGGTCCACGAGCTGGGCGGTATGCTCGGACACCTCGCGCCGCTGACTGAGCTCCCGTCCAAGAAATACCTC
Source organism: Longimicrobiales bacterium (assembly GCA_041743405.1). Taxonomy (GTDB): domain Bacteria; phylum Gemmatimonadota; class Gemmatimonadetes; order Longimicrobiales; family Gaopeijiaceae; genus JBGTMU01. The sequence continues at coordinate 22,070 of JBGTMU010000118.1, forward strand.
GTGGTCGGCGTCCCCGACCGCCATGAGTCCCACCACGTCCGACATCCCGAAGCGGGTGACCATGCGGCGCGCGAGCGACGTGGCGCGCTCGATGTCGTTGCCGGCCCCGGTGGTGACCTTTTCGGGGCCGAAGATCATTTCCTCCGCAACCCTGCCCCCGAAGAGCATGACGAGCTGCGAACCGAGCCAGTCCTTGGTGTAGGAGTGGCGATCTTCCTGCGGGAGCGAAGCGGTGATCCCGAGCGCCCTGCCCCGTGGCACGATCGTGACCTTGTGAATCGGATCCATTCCGGGCAGGCGAAGGCCGATCACCGCGTGCCCCGCCTCATGATACGCGGTGAGCTTCCGCTCGTTCTCCGTGAGGACCAGGCTTCGTCGCTCGGCCCCGAGCATGACCTTGTCCTTCGCACGCTCGAAGTCGTCCATCGTGATCTGATCGGCGCCGCGCCGCGCCGCGTAGAGTGCGGCCTCATTGCAGATGTTGGCCAGATCCGCACCCGACAGCCCGGGGGTCCCCCGCGCGATGAAGGAGAGCTCCACATCTTCGGCCAGCGGAAGCTTCCGGGCATGGACCATGAGGATCTGTTCCCGGCCAAGTACATCGGGCGAATCCACCACCACCTGCCGGTCGAATCGGCCCGGGCGCAGGAGCGCCGGGTCCAGCACGTCAGGACGGTTCGTGGCCGCGAGCAGTATCACGCCCTCGTTCGCCTCGAAGCCGTCCATTTCGACGAGGAGCTGATTGAGGGTCTGCTCCCGTTCGTCGTGCCCGCCGCCGAGCCCGGCTCCGCGATGGCGCCCCACGGCGTCGATCTCGTCGATGAAGATGATGCAGGGCGCATGAGCCTTCCCCTGTTCGAAGAGATCACGAACCCGGGATGCCCCGACCCCCACGAACATCTCGACGAAGTCGGAACCCGACATCTGGAAGAAGGGGCGCCCGGCCTCGCCGGCCACCGCCTTGGCGAGGAGCGTCTTCCCCGTTCCCGGAGGGCCCACCAGAAGGACGCCCTTGGGGAGTCGCCCCCCGAGCCGCCCGAACTTCTTCGGGTCCTTCAGGAACTCGATGACCTCCTCGAGCTCGTCCTTGGCCTCGTCCGCCCCGGCCACGTCGGCGAAGGTCACCTTCGGATTGTCCGGCGAGATCATCTTCGCCTTCGACTTCCCGAACTGGAACGCCTTGTTCCCCCCTCCCTGCATGGTGCGCAGAAGCCAGATCCAGAAAACGATGAGGATGACCCAGGGGAGCGCCCCCACGAGGAAGGTCCACCAGGGGGTCTCCTGCCGTTCGCCGCGGACCACGATGTCCTGGGCTTCCATCTCGGCGAGCAGCACATCGCTGATCTCGCCCGGGAGCACGGTCTCGAACTGCGCGGTCTCCCTGCCATCGCGTGTGATGGGCATGCGCAGCTCACCCTTCACCAGCACCTGCTCGACCACGGTGACCGAGTGAATATTCCCCTGTGTCAGCTCCGAGCGGAACTCGGTATAGGAGAGCTCATGGCTCAGCTCCTCCTGCCCGCGCAGGAAATTGAGCATGAGAAGAGGAAGCAGGACGAGCATGATCCAGAAGGAAGCCGTCTTCGATACACGGTTCCACCCGGTAGCTCGGGGGTCCTGCGGGCGCTGCGGCTCACGTTCGGCCATGGATTCGACTCTTGGGGGAAGGCGCCGTCCGGCGGTGGCCGGTCACAGGCTTCCGATGAAAGGTAGGTGCCGGAAATTCTCGGCATGGTCCAGCCCGTACCCGATGAGGAACTCCTGAGGCGCGTCGAACCCGACCCAGCGCGGCTCATGATCGAGGGCCACCAGGCGCTTGTGCAGCAGCGCGCAGATTTCCAGGCTCCTGGGACCCCGCTCGTTGAGGAGCGGGATCAGACGGTTCATGGTGGTGCCACTGTCCACAATGTCTTCCACGAGAATGACGTGCCTTCCCTCGATGGAAGTATTGGGATCGTAGAGGAGGTTCACCTCGCCGGAAGTGACGGTTCCGGTTCCATAGCTCGATGCCACGAGGAAATCCACCTGGAGCGGGTGATCGATTCCCCGAACCAGGTCCGCGAGAAATATAAAGGAGCCCTTGAGGAGCCCCAATACCAGGACCGAGTCGTCCGGGGGGTAGTGCGCGGAAATCTCGCGGGCCAGCTCGGCTACGCGGGTCTCGATCGCCCGGCGCGTGTATACGACCCTCCGGAGGTTGGAGACCCCCATCCGGCACGCCATCATTTCTTCAGAAGTCTCGGTCATCCCCCATCCCGGTGTGCCAGGTCTTCGAATCGCTGTCTCGTCACCCCTCGTCTCCCGCCCGCCCCGGGGAGCCCCTCTCCTCGTGGCCGTCCCCTCTCCCATCCTGTCGGAAACGGAGTTTGTCGCGGTACCTGGCCAGCCGCAGACCTCCGGAGAGGTGGATTTCTCCCCCGCTGGAGCCCGTCCTGATAAACTCCAGTGCCACCCTGGTTCCGGATTCGTTCGGCCTCCCCCCGACCTGCTTCGCCAACGCTCTGAACAGGAGCATCTGGACTTCCGGGGAATGGAGGAGGAATCCATCCCGGTCCACGAGCATCTCGGCGAGACCCTGTTCCACGATCACCCTTTCGATATGGGGGGCAAGGAGGGCCTCCAGAGCCGATGACGTTCGAGCCGCATTTCGTCCCAGTCGAAGGATGCCGCGCCCGGCCCCCGGGTGCACCCGTTCGAGGGCGGGAATCGCTTCGTGTCGAAGTCGATTGCGGGCGTAGCGGAGCCCGAGGTTCGAGGGATCGGGGCGGGGGGAAATCCCGGCACTCCGCGCGTATGCCTCGAGGGCGCTGCGCGGCCAGTTGAGGAGGGGTCGGAGCAGCCCCGGGGCGCGGGCCTCGCGCATCCCGCTGAGCCCTTCCACCCCGGTTCCCCGCAGGGCCCGGAAGAGAATCGTCTCGACCTGATCGTCGGCATGATGCGCGGTCAGAAGCCAGCGCGCTTTCCGCTCCCGCATGACTTCCTCGAGGAAGGCGTAGCGCACGCGCCGCGCCTCGGCTTCGTCCGCGGGTGGCTTCGCTGCGGCACCCATGCGGATCGGAACGGCCCAGGCCGTCGCGACCCCGGCCACCCAGCGCGCATCGGCGGCGCTTTCCTCCCTGATCCGATGATCGAAGTGGGCGGCCTCCACCTGGATCTCCAGCGCCTGCAGGCGAAAGCGCAGGAGGTGCAGGAGAACCATGGAGTCCATCCCGCCGGAGAACGCCACGATCACCCGATCCCCGGGATTCGTCCACCCCGCGACGCTCCACCGGTCTTGGAGGCCCTGCGGGAGGGGGCGGCTCATGTCGGAAGCGGTCGCCCGGTTTCCTCGTGGAGCACGCGGGCCAGGAGGTCGGGGCGATCGCTCTGGATGCCGTCCACGCCCCAGGAAAGAAGCAGCCGCATCGATTCCTCGTCGTCGACGGTCCAGACATGCACCGGGATGTTCCGCCGCTGTGCTTCCCTGACGAAGCGCGGGGTGGTGATCTGGCGGCCATCCCAGTGGAAGGGGACCTGGAATGCGTCGACCCGGGGCGACCAGAAGCCGCCGAATGGGAGACGATGGAGGAGGTAGAAGGTGCGGATCTGGTTTCGGGTTGCCGAAGTGGGGCCAGGGTAGCCCAGGCGATCGGCCCGCCCCTCGTCGTGCTCCGAAGCGAGGAGAACCCGGTGCGCGGCCGAATGCGCGAGGACCATCGCGATGAGGTCGGCCATCACCGAAGGGGCCTTCGCATCCACGTTCAGCCGGGTGCCGGGGAAGCTGTCGAGCACCTCTTCAAAGAGGGGGATTCGGGCGCCCCAGCCCCGGAAGGAGTGGGTGCCTTCGAGATCGACGAACCGGTACCCGGCGTCGAGGGGCTCGATCTCGGTCCAGGGCAGCTTCGAAATCGCCCCGCTTCCATCGGTGGTCCGATCCACGGTGGGATCGTGGATCACCACGAGCTTCCCGTCGAGGGTGCGGTGGACGTCCATTTCGAGCACGTCCGCGCCCCAGCGGTCGACCGACGCCCGGAAGGCCGCCATGGTGTTTTCCGGGGCGAGGCGGGCTCCTCCGCGGTGGGAGAAGAAGAGGGGCGCTCCGGCAAACCAGGGGTGTCCGGGGCGAGTACGCGCTCCCGGCCAGGTCACGGGGTCACCTCGTTACGCGTCGCCGAGGGACCCTACGTCCTCGGGCGATACGCCATGGTAGACCATCAGTACCTGGTCGAGCAGTCCCTCGGTCATGCGATGTTCGAGCGCGGCCCGATCGGGGCCGTCGCCGTCCCTTCCACTCGCCTCCGACTCGAGCTCGAGCACCCGGGTGGCGAGAAAGTCCAGGAAGTCTTCCACAACCTCCGGGCGCGGAGCGGCTGCGGCGAGTGCATCGGGGCGAACCTCCGTCAGGAGGAGGCCCCGCACGAAGGCCAGCACCCCGGGGAAGGTGAGCTCGGTGAGAGGCCCGCCTTCCATCCGCTCCTCTTCCGTGAGGTTCTCCCACTCCATGTCGTTGAAGTAGAGTTCCTGGACCTCCTCCAGCAGGTAGCTCCGGTTGGCCGGAGGGAGCGGTACATCCTCGGTGCCTTTCGGGATCCGGAGAGGGCGTCCGACGGTGGCCTGCAGGCGGTTTCGACGGGCGTCCACAAGGGCCCGGGGTCGGTCGTTCATGATTTTCGGCGGGGAAAAGGGGGAGGAACCAGGGCAAGGGTAGAAGATACGCCTCCCGGCCACTGCGGGCCAACCCATGCCTCGCCTTCCGCCCGCGTCCATCCCGTCGTTGCGCGCGAAGGATGCGGGAGAAGGAGCGTGGCCACCTGGACGGGGTCCTGATAGATTCGCGCGGCAGTGCCCGCCCCCACCCCTCTGCGGAGGTGCCGTGCCCCGTTCCCGATCACAGGCTCTGATCCAGGCGATCCGGTCGCGCGGGGTCGATCGATCCCCGGCTCTTCGGGCCGCGGTGCTCTTCTGGTTCATCCTGGCGTTCCCGCGGCATCTCCGGAATCCCTTCCACGAGTCGATCCTGGGAGGTATCAACCTGGCCTTCCATGAGATGGGCCACATCCTCCTCTCGCCCTTCCCCGAACTCTGGACGGCGGCTGGCGGCACTCTCCTGGAGCTGGCCCTCCCGCTTGTCGCGGGTGCGCTACTTGTTCGACGGGGTGAGGACTTCGGGGGGGCCTTCGCGCTCTTCTGGTTCGGAACCGTTCTGTTCGGGGTCTCGGTTTACGCCGCTGATGCCCGCTCGCAGCTTCTCCCGCTCGTGTCTCCGTTGTCAGGGGTGCCGAGCCACGACTGGGCCTTCATCCTCGGGGAGTTCGGGGCGCTCGACAGGGACCGCACGATCGCGGCACTCTTTCGCGGACTCGGGGTCATGAGCATGGCGATGTCGATCGGGATCGGGGCGTTCATCGTGGGGGCGCTCGCGTCGGATCCGGAGCGGTGGAAGGCCCGTGCTCTCTACCCGTCGGGACGAGGAGGGCTCGCCGCGGAGAACGTGCGGCTGAAAGCCTTCCTGGCGAGGGAGGCCTCCGGGGAGAAGGCCAGCGTCCCGCAGCCAGGAGCGGCTCCGGCGGAGGCGGGAGCGGCTCCAGCGGAGGCGGGAGAGATCCGGATTCGGCCGCCCGGGGTATTTCCCGTTGGAGATCGGGCACCCCGGGAGAAACCCGCTGCTTCCGCACCGTGGGCTCCCTCTCGCGCACCGCGGCGCTCTCCCGAAGCGCGGCCCGATCCCGCACCGCGGCCGGATCCCGCACCGCGCGCCGGTCTCTCCGACGAGGAGAGGCGGTTCCTCGAGTTTCTCAAGAAGACGGAAGACGACAAGTGATACCGTGCCGAGCCGACTGAGTCTCGAGATCCTCCCGCAGCCGGATGACACCACCTGCGGCCCGACCTGCCTGCACGCGGTCTACGGGTTCCACGGCCTTCGCCTCCCCCTCGATCAGGTGATCCGGGAGGTCGTGCCCCTCGAATCCCGCGGGACGCTGGCGGTGCTCCTCGCATGTCACGCTCTGGAGCAGGGGTTCAGAGCCGTGATCTACACCTACAACCTCCACGTTTTCGACCCTTCCTGGTTCCGGCCCGACGCCCCTCCCCTCGCCGATCAGCTCCGTGCGCAGGCCCGCGAGAAAACCGACCAGAAGCTCCAGTTCGCCACCGAGGCGTATCTGCGCTTCCTCTCGCTGGGTGGCGAACTGCGCTTCCGGGAGCTCACGACAGAGCTGATCCGCGGTCACCTCCGGAAGAACCGACCCATCCTGACCGGGCTCTCGGCTACCTATCTTTACGGGACCCCCCGGGAGATCGGGGATGAGCCTACGGAGTATGATTCGATCCGGGGGACCCCCGCCGGGCACTTCGTGGTTCTCTGCGGCTACGACCCGGAGGCCCGGAAGATCCTCGTGGCAGACCCTCTGCTCGAGAATCCACACGCGCCGAGCGCGCATCACTACTGGGTCGGGATTCAGCGAGTGCTCGGTGCCATCCTGCTCGGAGTCCTCACCTATGATGCAAACTTTCTCGTAGTCAAGCCTCTGGAAGGCACCTGAACATTACCGAGGAGACATGATATCAGTCGTTGTGGTCGAAAACGCGAAGCGCTTCCCTCTCGAACTCGAGGGCGTCGAGGTGGTAAGTGCGCGCGCCTATCTGACGGACCCGAAGTGGGCGTCGCTCCGGCGCGCGGCGGTCTACAACCTGTGTCGGCGCTACGGCTATCAGACGGTGGGGTACTACGTGTCGCTTCTCGCCCAGGCACGGGGGCACCGCCCTCTCCCTTCGGTGGCGACCCTCCAGGCGCTCGGGAGTACCTCCCCGGTGCGCATGGCTGGCGAAGAGCTGGAGGAGCTGATCCAGAAGAGCCTTTCCCCCCTCAGATCGTCCGAATTCCACCTCTCGATCTACTTCGGGAAGAATGTCGCGAAGCGCTACGATCGGCTGGCTCGTGCGCTCTTCAACCTGTTTCCCGCGCCCATGCTGAAGGCGCGTTTCCGCCGGGAGGGGGAAGAGTGGAGCCTCATCGGGGTGCGCCCGATGCCGACCTCCGAAATTCCGGAGGAACACAGGGACTTCATGCTGAGTCAGGCGAAGCGCTACTTCCTTCGCCCCAGCGGTACCCCGCGGGTCGAGGCGTTCCGGTACGACCTGGCGATTCTCTGGAGCCCCGACGACCCTCGGCCCCCTTCAGAAGACAAGGCGATCCGGAAGTTCGTTCGAGCCGCGCGGGAGGTGGGAATCCGGGCGGAGGTGATCTCTGCCGACGATGCGGGGAGGATCGGGGAGTACGATGCGCTCTTCATCCGGGAGACCACCCAGGTGGAGCACCACACCTTCCGTCTGGCTCGCCGCGCGGCGAGGGAGGGGCTCACCGTGATCGACGACCCCGAATCGATCCTGCGCTGTTCGAACAAGGTTTACCAGGCTGAGCTCTTCCTGCGGCACGGAATTCCCGCTCCCCGGACCCTCGTGGTTCACGAGGGAAATGTGGACGACGTGGAGCGCGAAATCGGCTTCCCCTGCGTGATGAAGCGGCCGGACGGCGCCTTCTCCCAGGGGGTGGTGAAGGCTGCCGACCGCGGAGCCATGGATCGACTGCTCCCGGCGCTGTTCGAGGAATCCGAGCTCCTGATCGCGCAGGAATGGACCCCCTCCTCCTTTGACTGGCGGATCGGGGTTCTCGGGGGGAAGGCACTATTCTCCTGTCGATATCACATGGCTCCGGGGCACTGGCAGATCGCCCACAGCGAGGAGGGGAAGGGGCTCCGGTTCGGACGGGTGGAAGCGGTGCCCCTGGAGGAAGCGCCGGCCGAAGTCGTGGCGGTGGCGGTCCGCGCCGCTTCGCTCATCGGCGATGGGCTATACGGGGTGGACATGAAGGAGATCGATGGGCGGGTCATGGTGATCGAGGTGAATGACAACCCGAACATCGACGCAGGCTATGAGGACGGGATCCTGAAGGATGAGCTCTACCTCGCGGTCATGCGCCACTTCCGGGGCCGTCTCGATGCCCGGGGAGGGGGTGGAGAAGAGCGATGACGGACGAAGGGACGAAGCCTGGAGACGAATCGCCGGAGCCCCGGATCGGGCTCTTCGAGGGATTCGGTGTCGAGGTCGAATACATGCTGGTGGACCGGGAGAGCCTGGACGTGCGCCCTGTGGCGGATCGGCTTCTGGAAGCGGTCGCGGGCGATCTGGCCTCCGAGGTGGAACTCGGCCCCGTGGCCTGGTCGAACGAACTCGTTCTCCATGTGCTCGAGGTCAAGACCAACGGGCCCGCCCCGGCGCTCGCGGGGGTTGCGGATGCTTTCCACGGCTCCATCCTCGAGGCGGATCGCATCCTCGAGGGGTTCGGGTGCGCGGTCCTTCCCGGCGGGGCCCATCCCTGGATGGATCCCTTTACCGAGACGAGGATCTGGCCCCACGAGTATACGGAGGTCTACCGGACCTTCGATCGGATCTTCTCATGCCGCGGTCATGGATGGGCGAATCTTCAATCCACCCATCTGAACCTCCCCTTCCAGGGCGACCGGGAGTTCGCCGCACTCCACTCCGCGATCCGGGTCATGCTCCCTCTCCTTCCGGCGCTCGCGGCATCCACCCCCTTCCTGGATGGGAAGGCGGGTGGATCGGTGGATCTCCGTCTGATGGCCTATCGGGAGAACGCCCGGCGCGTCCCCGAGGTAACGGGAAACGTGGTTCCGGAGCCAGTGAGTTCCCGCGAGGAATACGAACGGGTGATCCTGAACGGACTCTACGAGGCGCTGGCGCCCCTCGACCCCGAGGGGATCCTCCGGCACGAGTGGGCGAATGCCCGCGGGGCGATCGCGCGCTTCCAGCGAGGCGCCATCGAGATCCGGATCCTGGATTCCCAGGAGTGCCCCGCCGCGGACCTGGCGGTGGTGGCCGCCGTGGTCGAGGTGGTGCGTGCTCTGACGCTGGAAGCGCTGGAGGCTCCGGGGTCGCTGGACGCCCTCGAAACCGGACGACTCGCGAGCCTTCTCGACGCCACCATCACGAACGGTGAGACTGCGGTGCTGGACGACCCGCGATGGCTCGAGCCGCTCGGGTTCGGGAGCTCGCAGAAAGGGCTCCGCGCCGGGGAGATCTGGCAGGGGCTCCTGGAAAGGATCGGGATGGACACGGGGGATCCGCTCGAGGAGTGGGCGGCGCCGCTGAGGGTGATCCTGAAGGAAGGGCCCCTCGCGCGACGCCTCCTCGCAGCGGCCGGACCGGACCCGTCCCGCGGCGCCCTGCGAGCGGTCTACGGCGAACTCGCCGCGTGTCTCAGGGAGAATCGGAGCTTCTCTCCGGGGATCGGATGAACCCGGGAGAGGGTGCGAATTCGGAAGAGGGCGCGGACCTGGAGGAGGGCGCGGGCCCGGGAGAGGGCGCGGGCCCGGAAGAGGGCGCGAATCCGGAAGAGGGCGCGGACCTGGAAGAGGGTGTGAGCCCGGGAGAGGGCGCGAATTCGGAAGAAGGTGCGAATTCGGAAGAGGGCGCGGAACTGGAGGAGGGCGCGAACCCGCCGCGCGCCGAGCCGGAAAGGGGGGCGTGGTCCCCGCTCGTTACCTGCGAACATGGCGGAAACCGGGTTCCTGGCCGGTACGCGACCTGGTTCGACGGGGCCGATGAGGCTCTGGCTTCGCATCGGGGGTGGGATCCGGGGGCTCTCGAGGTGGCCCGGGTAGTCGCCCGTTCCCTCCGAGCCCCGCTCCGCTACTCGCTCACGACCCGGCTCGTCGTGGATCCCAATCGCTCGTCGGAAAGCGCGACCCTCTGGTCGGAGTGGAGCCGAGCCCTCCCACCCGCCGAAAAGATCCGCGCGCGTGCGGAGCACCACACACGGCACCGCCGGAGGATCGAGCGGTGGGTACGCGAAAGGATCGAGGGCGGGGGGAGGGTCGTCCATCTGGGAATCCACTCGTTCACTCCGGTGCTGGACGGCGTGGCCCGGAAGGTGGACATCGGGATCCTCTTTGACCCCGGCCGGAGCGAGGAGTCCACCTTCGCTCGTGCTCTTCTCGCCGCGATCGCCGCCCGAAGCCCGCACCTCCGGATCCGGGAGAATGAGCCCTATCGCGGAGTGGATGACGGGCTCACGACCACGCTCCGTTCCCACTTTCCGGGGCGCGCCTATCTCGGAATCGAGATCGAGGTGAACCAGGCGCTGCTCACCGGGGGGGAGGCTCAGCGAGGGAAGGTCGCGGCGGCGATCGCGGGGGCTGCGCGCAGCGAGGTGAGCGCCGCGATCGCGGGTGCGGCGCAGGAGGTGGTGGGCGGTGAGGGGCCTTTCGGGGAATTCAGTTAGCGGGAGCCGGGTGCTTCCCCGTCCCTGCGGACATTGCGTGCGCCACCGGCCCCCATCGATACCTGGAGCGGGAGTGGGTTGGAGGCTGAATCAATCGAGGGTTTCCCGGCGATGCTGACACCGGCCGG
>JBGTMU010000119.1:0-1717 GCA_041743405.1 Longimicrobiales bacterium
CGCGGCGCCCCGGCGTCCCTCCGTCGATGTCGCGCGGCTCATCGAGGACGAGCGGAACCGGCGGCCGTTCTGAGGTTCGCTCGCGTCGAGCAGCTTCCTGGTCGATGAAGAGCCGTGGGTCGCTCGGTGGCACATGTGCCAGCCTCAGGCGGAGCCGGTCGGGGGTGCCATGGCACTCTCCTGGGGCCAGGCTCCAGCGCGTGGGGGAGTCCTTCGGGTGGCGAAATGCCTTGACTGATGGGGGTTTACGGCGGTAGTGTCCGAGCCGCGACGCGAGCGCGAGAGCAGGGCGGTTGCCCGGGCTGTCGGACCGCCGCGTGATGGATCAATCGTTCGGATGCGCTATATTCCGCGCGAAGAGGGACCCCCGATGATGACGAATCCAGCGAAGCGGACTCCACGGGGAAGGAAGCGGCAGCGGGGCGCGGCGCTCGCCGTCACGGGCATCGCCATGCTCTTCATCGTCGGTATGGCGGTGGTCGGCGTCGACGTGGGTCACCTCGCGTTCACGGCGAACGAGACTCAGGCGCTCGCCGATCTGAGTGCGACGAGTTACGTGAAGACGCTCGCCCTCAATCTCGACGACGGCGGCTCGCGGGATCCCGTCGCCCAGACGGCGCAGGTCGTCTCGAACAACTTCATCGGCGGGGTGCCCGCGACCGTTGCGGACAACATCGCGAGCTTCGAGCCGGGTAGCTATGACGTCGTGACCCGGTCGTTCACCCCGGGGGGTACCCCGGTGACCGCGGTTCGGGCAACGGCGGTGGCCACCGTTCCCAACTTCTTCGCTGGAATCTATGGGGACCTAGAGACGACGGTGACTCGTCAGGCAACGGCGGCGCTCACGCCTCCCGGCCGGGCTCCCGTTCTCCCGCTCGCCATCGGTGAATGTCACTGGGACATCTTCGAGAACACGGGAGACTGCTCGGCTCAGCCACAGTTCTCCCTCATCCCGAGTACGACGGACAATAGCTGTTGGACAGGCCTGACTACCGCCCCGGGCGATGCCAGCAACAACAACATCCGAGACATCATCCGAGCCTACTGCAGTGGGGCGAGTTCGCCCAGGGTCGGTCGCGGTGACGACATCTACCTGGACAACGGAAAGAAGACGCCCCTCCTGAACGTCGTGCAGGAATGTCTGGACGCTGGGGTTAACGAATTCGTGGTGCCAGTGGTGGAGTGCAACAACTGCACGGGGGCTAGCGAGATACTCGGGTTCGCGACCATCACGGTTACGTCGGTGGTTGCCACTGGAGCAGGGGCGTCGACCGGTCTGTACGCTGACGCCGTCTGCAGCACCAACCCGCCAGGTGCGACCGGAGGCGGCGGCGGCGCGAACACGGGAACGATTGTCGTTACGATGGTGCAGTAGGTCGAGTGGGCAGCAAGGGGCTCGTTCCTGAATGGGAATGGGATCACCGGTGTCGTAGTACGCCCACAGTCTTTACAATCGCCATTGCCTCATAGAGTCCCGACACCAGCGCGCGCCTATAGATCGTGATCGGCGCCTGCCCGCCTTCCGCCGGGTCCGGGAACAGATCGTGGATCGCCAGGATCCCGCCCGGCGCGATCTTCTCGTGCCACGCCTCGTAGTCGGCGGTCGCCGTCTCGAAGCTGTGACCACCGTCGATGAACACCATCCCGACCCCGGGGCCGACGACGCGGGCGGCGACGGTGCTCGGCGCCACGACCAGCACCGCGACGGCCTCGAGCC
>JBGTMU010000120.1:0-6453 GCA_041743405.1 Longimicrobiales bacterium
GCGATAGGCCTCCACCGCTTCCCTCCAGTGAGCCTCGCCGAAGGGCACTTCCTGAATCCCAAACTCGTCCAGCAGTCGCTCGAGGAAGCCCCGGGACCCCTCCCCCAGGCGAGCGCCGAGGACGACCGGTCTCGGCCAGGGCGGGATGGCGACCGTCTACCTGGCCGAAGACCTCAAGCACAAGCGCAAGGTGGCGCTCAAGGTCCTGAAGCCCGAGCTGGCCGCCGTGCTCGGCGCCGAGCGGTTCGTCCAGGAAAACACCACCACCGCCGCGCTGCAGCATCCGCATATCCTGCCCTTGTTCGATTCCGGCACCGCCGACGGGTTCCTGTACTATGTGATGCCCTATATCCAGGGCGAAACGCTGCGCAGCAAGCTGGACCGTGAGACCCAGCTCGGCATCGACGATGCAGTCCGGATTGCCACTTCCGTGGCCGATGCGCTGGACTACGCCCACCGTCAGGGCGTGATCCACCGCGACATCAAGCCCGAGAACATCCTGCTCCACGAGGGCCGCCCGATGGTGGCCGACTTCGGCATCGCGCTGGCGGTGAGCGCCGCCGCCGGTGGCCGGATGACCGAGACCGGCCTCTCGCTCGGCACCCCGCACTACATGAGCCCGGAGCAGGCCACCGCCGAGAAGGAGATTGGCGCGCGGAGCGATGTCTACTCGCTGGCCAGCGTGCTCTACGAAATGCTCGCCGGCCAGCCGCCCCACATCGGCGGCTCGGCGCAGCAGATCATCATGAAGATCATCGCGGAGCCGTCCGAACCGGTCACGCGGTACCGCAAGTCGGTGCCCGCCCACGTGGCAGCGGCGCTCGCAAAGGCGCTCGAGAAGTTGCCGGCCGATCGCTTCGCGAGTGCCAGGACCTTCGCCGAAGCGCTCGGCAACCCTTCCTTCACCCACGGAACGACAGCGGGCCATGGTGTCGGCCTCGGCAGGCAGTCACAGAAGGTATGGTGGGTCACCGCTGCCATCGCCCTGATCACGTTGGTGGGGGGATACCTGATCGGAGGGAACGTCCGATCCGATGACGACGTCAGGCCGGTGCATTTCCGGGTGAGCATCCCGGACGGTATCGTCTCGGTCGGTAATTGCTGCGGGCGGTCGTTTACCCTCTCCCCCGATGGCCACACGATGGTGTTCGTAGGGATGACCGCGGCGGCAACCGGCGGGCTTTACCGACTGTCCCTCGACCAGCTCGACGCCGAGCTGATTCCCGGAACCGAATCAGGCGCCAGCCCGTTCTTCTCTCCGAACGGCGAGTGGCTTGGGTTCGAAGCCGAAGGAATCCTCAAGAAGCTGCGCCTGGCCGGAGGGCCCGTCGTGCCGATCGCGCGGTCGGGCCCTGTCTCCAACGCCACCTGGACCGATCGGGACCAGATCGTCTACGCCGCCACGCAAGGAAGAAACCGGTTGTGGACGGTCAGCGCTGCAGGCGGGCAACCGGTCATGATTCCGACCGCGGATACCGTGGGCCCGGGCGGTCTTCCCTATCCCGCTGCCCTGCCAGGGGGCCGCGCGGTGCTGTCCTCTGTCGATGGTGGAGCTGGTGGACTGGCGAACCGGCGCATCGTCGTCGTGGACCTGGAGACGGGAGGCGTGGACACGATCGGGATCGGGACGAACGCGGAGTACGCCGATGGGCACCTGTTCATTGGCGGGGCGGATGGTACCCTGTCGGTGCAGCCCTTCGACCCGGCCCGGCGCCGGCTGACCGGCGAGCCGACGGCCATCCTGAGCGGTCTCACCCGGGGTGGGCCGTGGCAACTGGCCTTTGCGGTGTCCGCGGGAGGAGCGCTTGCCTATAGAGAATCCGGGTCCAACGCCCAGGCGGGCGAGGAGGCATGGCTCCAACTGATGGTGGCGCCCGTTCGTGGGGTCACGACACCGCGTGACGAGGGCTCGTCTGCGGTCGACGGCGCCCAGGCTCTGCCCATGCCGACGCCCAGGCCCACGACCAGCGCGCCCGCGATTTCGCCGGACGGACGCCAGGTGGTCTTTCGGGTGCCGAGCCTGAATGGCACCAATCGAGCCGAATCGGTCGGCGACTTGTGGTTGCTCGACATGCTGACCAGCACGGTCTCCCGACTCACCACCGGCGGTGCCCTGACCCCGATCTGGACCCGGAACGGGCAGTATGTCACCTACTACTTCATCGGCGGGTCCGGCTCGCCGTCCGGGATCTACTCTCGCGCCGCCGATCGCTCGGGGGGCCCGGAACTCGTCATCGCGGGCCGTGAGATGCACCCTGCTTCATGGACGCCGGACGGGCAGGTCCTGTTCACCCAGTTGGTGGGCGAGGGGTCGAGCATGGACATCGGGATCGCCGCGCCGGGCGACAGCGTTCCGCGCTGGTTGTTGCGCACCAATGCCGCCGAGTCGCAGCCGATGGTCTCGACCAACGGAGAGTGGCTGGCCTACACCGGGGAGGGCCAGGTTTGGCTGCGGCCCATGCGGGGGGACGGCGCCCCGGTCCAGGTATCGGCCGGGCTCGGCGAGTCGCCGCGGTGGAGCACCGATGGACGAACGCTCTATTACCTGTCGCTTCCGGATCGGGCGGTTACCGCGGCCACCATGGCGGGCGCCACGGTCACTGGCCGTCTGACGGTCAGCGACCCGATTGCGGCCACGGCAGAGGGCCAGCCCGCGGCAGGGTGGGATCTGTTCCCGGATGGCCGCAGCATGCTCTTCGTCGCGCCGACCGGCGGCGGGGAGCGGCCAAGACTCGCCGTGGTCCAGCACTGGCAGGCATTCGTCCGGGCCATGGCGGGAACGCGGTAGGCACCCGCATCGAGCCACGATCCTCCGCTCGTGGTCGGGGCAGTTCACCTCGAACCAGCAGAATCCCGTCCGCGCGGTGCGGATGGATTCTCCTCTCGTCCTGTCCGACGCCGAAATCCGCCTTCTCCTCCTCTACCGGCCGGACGCGGAGGGCTGTGCAGGGACGCCGAACTCCTCATCCGCTCCTTTCGCGGCCGTCCGCACCGAGGTCACCGCCGATGCCAACTGACGGCGTACGTCGATCGTCCACTCGTGACAGGTTGCAGCCACGAACGGAACATCGACCGCGCATACGACCGTCGATGTACCACTGTCGACGACTGCCCGGTCCACCAACGGAAGAACGACCGTCCTGACGACGGTCCATGTACCACTCGTGAGCTGGGGCTGCCACGAACGGAACTTCGACGTCTGACGACGCCGCTGCCCCCGCCCTGTCGACCCGAAGAATCACCCCACCGTCGGCTCGGCCCGACATCCTCATGCCCCACCCTGACGGAGCGCCCCCGTTCCGCGCAGTCCGCCTGGTGGCCCCTTCTTTGCAAGGACGACATCCCGGCAGCCATCCCGTGAACCTTCCAGTCCGGACAACCCAATGAAGTCACCCTCCCAGAGTTCGACCGGCGCCCGCCCCTTCTTCCTTCTCCTCGCCGGTCTCTTCTTCGGCCTCGGCGCGTGCAGCGACGACCCGACGAACCCCGACACCGACGATCCAGACGACGACGTCGTTCCCACCAAGGTGTCCCTGGCCGCGGAGCTCGTCGTCTCGGGGATCCCGAACCCCGTGTTCCTGACGAGCCCCGCGGGCGATGACCGGCTCTTCGTGATCGAACGGGAAGGACGGATCCGGGTCGTGAAGGATGACGCGCTGCTGGCCGTGCCCTTTCTGGATCTGAGCGACATCGTCTCGACCGGTAATGAACGGGGGCTTCTCTCGATGGCGTTTCACCCCGGCTACGCCAGCAATGGCCATTTCTACGTGAACTTCACCGACGAGGACGGGGATACCCGGGTGGTCCGCTACACGGTCTCAGCGGCCGCGGACGTGGCTGCGCCCTCGAGCGGCACGCTGATTCTCCAGGTGGACCAGCCCTTCGCCAACCACAACGGGGGTCATATCCTCTTCGGCCCCGACGGGATGCTCTACATCGCCATGGGTGACGGCGGCGGCGCGAACGATCCCGACGACGAGGGCCAGAACACGGGGAGCCTCCTCGGCGCCCTGCTTCGGATCGATGTGGACGGGGGAAGCCCCTACGCCATTCCCGCGACCAATCCCTTTGTCGGGGACGCCACCGGACGCCCCGAGATCTGGGCCTGGGGCCTTCGGAACCCCTGGCGCATCTCCTTCGACACCCCGTCGGGCATGCTCTACGTAGCCGACGTGGGGCAGAACCGGTGGGAAGAGGTGAATGCAGTCCCGACGTCGGAAGCCGGCCTGAACTACGGCTGGAGCGTAATGGAGGGGCCCGAGTGCTTCGGGACCGAAACGTGCGACAAGACGGGACTCGTCCTTCCCGTTCTCTCCTACCGCATCGGCACCGAGGGATGCGCCGTCATCGGCGGGCACGTCTACCGGGGAAGCGCGATCCCGGGCATCGTGGGGCACTACTTCTATTCGGACTTCTGCACCGGCTGGCTCCGGAGCTTCCGCCTCTCAGGGGGCGCGGCCGTGGACAAGAAGGAGTGGCCCGTGGGCGACCTGGGACGGATCGTTTCCATGGGAGTGGACTCGGATGGGGAGCTCTACCTCCTTTCCCAGTCCGGGTCAGGAAGCGTGTACCGCCTGGTGAACGACCCGGACTGAGCCGGGGTCCACCCTCCTCGCAAGCCTTCCCACCTCAGGCTATCTTGAGGTGGAGTCCGGGGCGCCGTGCCCCATCATTCGGATAGACTCCGGGGACGTGAAGGCAGAGGGAGGAATCGCATGACGAACACCGATGAAGGTCTCGGGCGCGCGGCGGAGAGCGCCAACCGCCTGTACTGGAGCTCCGACGCGAGCGTGAACGAGGTCGCCGAGGAGCTGGGTCTGTCGAAGGGCGGGCTCTACGAGCTGCTCCGCCCATTTCCGAGCGGCGCCGCCTGTCCCGAATGCGGATCCGAACTCGGATACGCGAACCGCACCGCACGCGACCGGGACCGCAAGTCGTGTTCCGACTGTGGGTTCGAAGCCGATGGGATGCAGGAGCTGGAGCCGGCCGAAAGTCCGGCATCGCCCCCCGGATCCAGGCGCCCGCCCCTCACGGATGAAGAGCGGAAGGAAGTCCGGAACCTCGCCGGAGGCGTTCTGATCGGCCTCGCGGCCGGGCTCCTTCTCGGGTCCATGCTCCGGCGCTGAGCGGCGCGGCGCCCTCGCGCCTTCGCTCTTCCCCCCGATCATGGCGACGTACGACCCGGCCCAGGATCCTCGGTGGATCGTCACCCCGGACGCGTTCTCGGTAGACCCCAGCCTTCTGGGACGGCCCCTCGCACAGCACGGGCGGCGCCTCACGGCGATCCTCCTGGATCTGCTCCTGATTGCGGTTCTCACCCAGCTTCCCGGGTTCCTCCTCGGGCTTCTCGCAGCCGTCTTCTTCTTCCGGATGGCGATGCGCCGCAAGCAGGAAGAGGCGCCTTCCCCCATGCGGAAGGTCTTCCGAGGAACGATCGGGTGTTTCGGAGGGCTGATCCTGCTCATCACCGTGCTCACGCTCTGGGGAGGAATCCAGGGGCTCCTCCGGCGCGGCGGCTCCGGCGCGAGCACCCCGCAGGTATCGCTCGACGCGAATGTCGGAACCCTCTCGGGCGGCTTCCTCGACTTCATTGGAGGCATGCAGGAGGTCTCCGAATTCCGGGAGGCGTCGGATTCCGAGGAAGCCCGTGTGCTGGGACAGACGCTCGCCGGGCGCCTGCGCTCCGTGGGAGTCACGGACGAGTCCGATATCCGGGACTTCCTCCTGGAAACCGCTCCTGAAGAGGCCCCCTGGCGGGATTCGATCGGGGAATGGGAGTTGAGTGGGGAGGGTGCGGGGGCGGGTGCGAACGTGGGTGCGGGGGATGCTGCGGGCGCGAACGAGAGAGCAGGCGCCGCCGAGGGGGACTCGGACAGCACAGCCCCGCAGACGGCTCAGCCCGGCTCGGCCGACACCCTCCCCGCCGACACCCTCCCGCAGGATACCATCGCCACCTCCGAACCCACCCCCGAAGAACAGGCGGTGCTGGACACCCTCGCGGCGCTGGAGTCCCGGCTCGCCGAGGAGCAGGGTGAAAGGGAACGCGCCGAAGCCGCGCTCGCCGTGACCCGGAGTGAACTGGAAGAGGAGCGGGCCGCAGGGTTCTTCACGCGCCTCTTCAGCCGTGTGGCCGATGACCTGGGGCTCGGGTTCGGATGGGCCGCGCTCTACTTCTCCTTCTTCATGGTCCGGATGAGGGGGCAGACTCCGGGGAAACGGCTCATGCGGCTGCGCGTGGTCCGGCTTGACGGCAAACCCATGACCTGGTGGATCGCCTTCGAGCGCTACGGCGGGTACGCGGCCGGCTTCGCCACGGGGCTCCTCGGATTCGCTCAGGTGTACTGGGACCCGAACCGGCAGGCCATTCATGACCGGATTGCTGGGACGGCGGTACTCCAGGATGGGAAGCCGCCGGTCCCCGGGCTCTGGCACCGGGCGGGTCCCGTGGCGGGG
>JBGTMU010000121.1:0-6642 GCA_041743405.1 Longimicrobiales bacterium
GCCGCCACGTTGGGCGGTACGGACTTCCGCAGCTTCGTGACCGGGGCCGCCTCCTCCGTCACGATCTTCATGATGATCTGCTGCGGCGAAGCGCCGACGTGCGGCGGACTCCCCGTCAGCATCTCGTAGAGCACGCTGGCCCGCGAGTAGACATCCGACCGGGCCGAAATCTCCTTCTCCGCCGTCGCC
The DNA here is from genome assembly GCA_041743405.1 of Longimicrobiales bacterium. Classification (GTDB taxonomy): domain Bacteria; phylum Gemmatimonadota; class Gemmatimonadetes; order Longimicrobiales; family Gaopeijiaceae; genus JBGTMU01. Next base: position 190 of record JBGTMU010000121.1, read on the forward strand.
TGCTCCGGGCTCATGTAGTGCGGCGTGCCGAGGCTGAGCCCAGTCTCGGTCATCCGTCCCCCCGCCGCCGCGCTCACCGCCAGCGCAATGCCGAAGTCCGCCACCATCGGGCGGCCCTCGTGCAGCAGGATGTTCTCGGGCTTGATGTCCCGATGGACCACGCCCTGGCGGTGGGCGTAGTCCAGCGCATCGGCCACGTTTACGGTGATCCGGACCGCCTCCTCGACGCCCAGCTGGGTTTCGCGGTCCAGCCTGGTGCGGAGAGTCTCGCCCTGGATGAAGGGCATGACGTAGTACATGTAGGGGCCGGACTTGTCCGGCCCATAGACGGAACCCGAATCGAACAGCGGCAGGATGTGCGGGTGCTGCAGCGCCGCCGTGGTGGTGATCTCCTGCACGAACCGCTCGGCGCCGAGCACGGCGGCCAGCTCGGGCTTGAGCACCTTGAGCGCCACGTTGCGCTTGTGCTTGAGGTCTTCGGCCAGATAAACGGTGGCCATGCCGCCCTGGCCGAGCTCGCGCTCAAGGCGGTAGCTGCGGCTGAGTGCGGTGGCGAGGCGGTCGGGGAGGCTCACATCATTCCCGGAAGGGGAGGATCATCCCTGGTTCGTGGTCCCTGCAAAGCTACGGCGGGCGTAGCCGGCCCGCCACGGACCCGTCACCGCTCCCGTCGCGGTAGCACAGGTTCGTGGATCTCGCTGGCGCTGAAGGTGCCATCACGGATCACCGACTCGACTGCCTGGTCGCCACGGAATGGAAAGGAGCCGGCGGGTGGGGGATGGTCTCCGGTGCACTTCCACCACAGGTAGCGAGCCCTTCCCAGGAGCATCAGAACGAGGGCTACGCAACGACGGCCCCCGACAGAACGTCGGGGGCCGTCGCCTGAGGGCCCGTTCGGACCCCTACCCGGAGGCAGGGTGTGTAGTCGCCGTCACCCGATCAGGGCATTGGCGATCGCGATCAGGACGAGGGCGTCAGCGGCGTCGATCTTCTTGCCGGACTGAGCCTGGACCTCGTTGATGAAGGCGCCGAGCGCTCCGTCATGAGCACTGTCGTTCCGAGCTCGTTCGGCAGCACTCGTCTTCGCGCAGAGCGAGTTGGCGATCCCACGATGCGATACGAAGCGCTGCACCAGGGTGCAGAGTCCGTCCAGGGAAGCCGTGACTTCGAAGCTTCCGGAGGCCGAACCCGTGTTGCCAGCCACATCCTCGGCCGAGGCCGAAAAGGATGTCGTGCCCAACCCGAAGGTGTAGGCGGCTCCGGAGAGGTCGGCGCAGGTGTCTGAGGCGATGCCGGACAGGTTGTCCGTCGCCGCGCAGGTGATCCCGACGAACCCGGCCACGTCGTAGCTGCCGGCGTTGCCGGAGTAGGTGACGGTCGGATCGGTGGCGTCCCGCTTGAACTCACCGGTCGTTCCCGTCGCCGAGTTTCCGGCGTTGTCAGTCACCGTGCATTCCTGCGAGATCGGGTCGCCGTCTCCGGTGACGGTGTTGTCTGCGCAGGTGTCGGAGGCGATGCCGGAGAGGTTGTCGGCGGCGGTCCAGTCGACGGTCACGTCGGTGTTGTACCAGCCGTTGTGGAGCGTGCCACCGAGCGCGACCGCGATGGTCGGCGCCGTGGCGTCGCGCTTGATGGTGACGCTCTCCGATGCCGTACCACCCGCCGATGTCGCCGTGCAGGTGAAAGTCACGCCGTTGGTATCGGCCGTGACGTTCGTGGTCCCACAGCCCACGGAGGAACTCACGGCCGATTCGTCGTCGGTGACCGTCCAGGAGACGTTCACGTCCGAAGTGTACCAGCCGTTGTCACCCAGCGTCCCTGATACCGTGGCTTCGATGACCGGCGGAGTCGCGTCCACGGGGTCGGGGGTGCCGACGACCTGAACGTTGTCGATCCCGGCCTGGAAGAAGAATTGAGTTTCGACCGTGGCGAACCGCAAGCGCACGGTCTGGCCCGCGAAGGCGTTCAGAGAAGCCGTCACCGTCCTGTAGCCGCTGATCAACGGGTGACCGGCGGTCGCATGATATACATTCAGAAGCACCCCCTGGGTGGTGCTGAGCAGGTTGGCGCCAGTGCTCACGACGTCCATTCGGAACTGCTGGTTCGTCTGCTGGTGGCTCAGCGTGGCCGGGGAGAACCACACCCCGCTGCGGTTGCCGATGAAGAGTTCAAAACTCAGCGTGGCACCGCTCGATGGGATCTCCACGTCCTGATAGATGATCTGCGTGCCCGGCCCGGTCTGATCGCTCATCGCCGCGAAATTGCCGCTCGGGGGGGACTGCACCGTCCAGCCGCTGATGGGCGAGCGGGTCCCGGCCTGCCCACGCACCCCACCGTTCCCGAACTGCACGTGCGTCCAACCGGGAATGGCGGTGGAGCCGTGGGAATTTCCGATCTCGAAATCGCCGTTGACGACCAGGTTGATCGCGTGGCCCGAAAAGGCGATCGTCCCGGTCTCCTCCCCGGATCTCTCCGGGAACGTAGGGTTCAGGTCGGGGTTGCTGAAGTCAGGGTTGAAAGTTCCGTCCGGAAGGAGGAATGAGGGGGCCGAGACTTCGTCGACGGCAAGCGGCGATTCCGTGGCCTCACAAGCGGCCAGGAGGAACACCCCTGCAAAGGCGAGGATTGAGAGACGGGACAGCATGTCGTTCTCCTTGTTGGTGGGTGACCTGCATGTGCCACCGGTAGCCGGCAGCCAAGCATCCAGAGGGCCAAAGTCGTACCTTCCTTCCGCGGCCACCATTGAACTCTTGATGGGGGGGTCCCTGCAACTTTCGATAGTGACACCTCCTGGCCCTCCGACAGCATCTCACGGAGTTGGGCGGTCCAGCAGGCGCGGGTCCTGTCAATTCTCTTGCGTTCGAGACTGGTTCCAGAGTACACCTGGGAGCAGGCGTGATCCTGATATCACGTTCTCGATCCGCGTGGACGTCCCGGTCGAGACGCCGGCGGTTCCTGCGAATCGAGTCCACTGCCCCACAGCATGCCGAACCCTCTCGATGATCTCGCTCGCCCGACTGCTATCGATATCGCAATCTCCCGCGACCCGAATCATTTCGTTCTCACCCGGTCGTGCCGCCTCTCCTCGTATTCCAGCGATGGCATAAGGGAGCAGTTCTCCTGCACTGCCCTCAAGGATGCGTTCCGCCTGTTGAGCAACCTTTTCAAGATTCACGATGGGGCTTTCGTCCCCTCCCTCCGCCGTCGGTGGGTGATACGTCAGCGCCCCCATGCCGCGCTTGCCGATATATGCGAGCCTGTCCAATACCGAAACCCGCGCCGGATCCAACCCCTGCTTTCTGAAGACGCGATCCATCAGGGAGAGCCCCCAGCGGTCGGGCAGGGAGTCGTCGAAAGCCCCGAAAACCTTGCCGAACTCAAGTTCCGTATGTTCAAACAGCTCGGTCAGCGGCTGAGGCCCGTCCAGCGCCGCTGCCGCCCGCTACGAAAGCCGCGGGCCCTCTTCGACCATACCGAGGCAAACCCCGTGTCACTTCTCACCAGCACGGAGCCAGGGTTCTCACGAGCATGAGGCCACCCCCCTCGGGGCCTAAGTGAGTATCAGGTTTGGGGTCGGTTTGCGCTCCCTCCGTCGTTTTCGGGGTCGGGGCGAAGGGGCTTGTCCCGGCCTTTGGCGGCTGCGGTAGCTTTCGCCTTCCAGGATGACTTGATGGGCGTTGTGGGCGAGGCGGTCGAGGGCGCTCTGGGCGAGAATGGGATCGTCGAAGAGGGGGATCCATTCTTCAATGGCGCGGTTGGAGCTGGTGAGAAAAAGCCTCCCCGGGTGGCTCCATGCTCGTGGGAAATGACACTCCGATCCACTCCAGCTTCCATCGTTCCGGAAGCGACGTTTACACGCGCTTCGCTGGGTTGACCGCGATGTCCGTGAACCCCTCTTCGACCGCTGACGCCCCGAGCGCGACCTCGACCTTGATCCCCGCGCTCAGGCTCCCGGATCGCCGGGGAGCGTCACCACAAAGGCTACACTGTCGGGGAGGACCTGGGGGTGGTGGAACCTGAATAGCACCTCGACGTCCTCGCGCACCGTGAGGATCACCCGATCGGGATCGTCATCCGGCCGGAACGTCAACTCGAAGCACGTGGCGATGAAAGGTGCGACGGATGTATGCAGTGCGATTCGTCGATGACCTTGGACGGCCCTGAGCTTCCCGGTGCTAGCCTTCCTCACGCCGCCGCACTCGTCTGGGTATGCGGCCACTGTGAAATACACAGGCCCGGAAGGGGCTCCCGAAGGATCCAGCAAACTCAGGTCGATCAGCGCCCAGGAGCTGTATTGGTGAGTCCGCACGGGGTCGGTCTCGCCGCAGGCAATGAGCGTGCCCACGAGTATCACCATCGCTGCGAGGCGCTTCATCCATGCGAAGGCCCTAGGGTCCATATCCGCCGATCCTGGGTCGTTCGATCAGCCTCCCGGTGGCCGTCTCGAAGACGTGTAGACTCAGGCCGCGGTCTTGCACTGAACGTGTAACTATTCAGGCAGGGGCAATCAACCTCAGCATGGTAGAAGGACTCGTCCGAGAGGCCGCTCGTGGGCGGGGATTCCCCACCCAGCCCTCTATCAGTTGACCAGGGGATCAACGTCGAGACCCACCCCGTACTCCACATCGAACTCGACCCTCCCCTTTGCATGAGTATCGGAACAACCCTATACTTCAAGCATGACTCGACAAGAACTGCTGGAAGCGCTCCGGCGCTTGGGTGAACTTCTTCCGCAGAAGGCGCAGATCGTCATTGCCGGGGGTGCTGCGCTCATGCTTGGGGACTATGTCGACCGAGGCACCTCCGACGGCGACGTCGTCTATGCGGACCCACCGCTGACGCACCTCCGCTCTGCGATTCTCCAGGTGGCCCAGGAGAAGGGGCTCTCGCCTCACTGGCTGAACGACGGCGTCAAAGCGTTCGGTGACGTACTGCCGGACGACTTTGACCAGCGGACTGACAGAATGGGCACCTTCGGAAACCTGCAGGTCCTCCTGCTCGGCCGAATGGACCTGATCCTGAGCAAATTCTTCGGCGGACGTGAGGTCGACCTCGAGGATCTGGCTGCGCTGCGCCCGACTGACGAAGAGGTCGAGTTCGTGCTTGCACAACTTGATCGTATTGCGCAATTCCGACCCGACAAGGCGCTCCGAATGCAGCTCTATCTGGAGCAAGGCGGGGGCGGAACGAAACGGGGCGCCCCATGAGCCACGATGAGGAGCGGGATCGGCTCGCAGCGGAGTGGGCGCGTGCCGGCGGAGGCTTCATGGCCGAGCCTGCAACCTACGCCATCGACCTGGAGCACCTCATCGGAAGAACAGCGGTGGCCGCGCCCAGGGACTACCGAGCACTTGCAGTTGCCACTACGTGGATCACGCAGCACTCGCAGCTCGTGGACATACGACGGCTCGGAAAGGTGGCGAGCGAACTGGAGGCAGTCCCTTCGGCCATCTTCGGCGCGATGATCGAGATCGCCAGTGAAGCGAGTTCAGCCGTCGAGCGGCTGAGGCCCGTCCAGCGCCACTGCCGCCCGCTACGAAAGCCGCGGGCCCTCTTCGACCGTACCGATGCGAACCCCGTTCTGCGGAAGTTCGCGAAGGAAGAAACCCTGCCGGCATTTGAGGCATGGGGGCTTTGGCAGGACGAATTGACACTCAAGTTCGACGCACTACGTCCAGTCAGTTGGATTCTCGAGCACTGCCCCGAACTTCGGCTGCGAGCCCTGTATGGTCCCGGGCTTGAGGCGGAGGTCATGCACGTGCTCGAACGAGGGTCCGCCACGATTGCCGCCATAGCTCGGAAAGTTGACGCAAGCTACTCGGCCACTCACGCCGCCGTAACCCGGCTGCAGGGTCGCGGGAGTATCGAATCCCAGGACGGGCATGGCGTTGAGCTCAGCACTCCAGTTCGGAATTGGATCGACGTATACCCGGCCATAGCTCGGAAGCACCGAGCGACGCTGGCGTCGTAACGGGCAACCCGCGGTACGGAGGGGGTGGGATTCGAACCCACAAGTCCTTTCGGACGCCGGTTTTCAAGACCGATCAGGCGCTTTTCCATTGAGTGCCGTCTCGTACCGTCCAGTACCGTTACATACTGTCTTTTCACGACTTACGAGCGATCCGCCCGAGATCCCGTACCGCTGAGTACCGTCGCTTACCGTCCTGTCGGCACACTCCTGTCACACCACGCCCACTCGGTGCGATCCCGGAAAGGACCCTCTGGAAAGGTGTCGACTGGTGGCCGGTTTGGGTAGGGGTGCGGGGGGCTTGGAAGGGCCAGCGGTTGCCCTGGCCACCAGTCCTGTGCGTGCCCTAAATTCTGTCCGGTTTTCTCTCTAAACTCTGTCCCCCTCTGGGCAACACTCACGTAGGATTTCGCCTTCACGTTGCACGTCCACTCAGGACCAACAGCGGAGGCGAAGGAGGATGCTCAGGATGGTGGATCGACATG
>JBGTMU010000122.1:0-26949 GCA_041743405.1 Longimicrobiales bacterium
TCGAGCGTCCACTCCGAGCGAGCGGAGCGCCGCCACCAGCGCGCGGTTGATCAGGGAGTACGCCGCGCGCGGCCCCCCGAGGGCGCGGGCGGGGAGGGTCACCGAGTAGGTGAGTTCACGGTCGTGGAGGACCTCCCGGCCACCCGTGGGACGCCGCACGATCTCCGCTCCGAAAGCCGCCGCGGCCGCAGGGTCGTACCGAAGGATTGCGCTCTGGTTTCGGCCGAAGGAGAGGGTCGGTCGAGCCCAGCGGTAGATCCGGAGAACCCCCTCATCAGGGCGCGCGGACCGCGCCAGCGCTTCGTCCGCCGCCATGTTCCACGCTGCCGTGGAGGGCGGGTCCCGCAGGATTCGCCATGTGGAGGGAAAGGGATGATCCCGGGTCGACCCCGCGTCCTCACCCGAACGTGAGCTGTCCACCCGGCTCCATCACCTCGACCCGCGCGCGCGCGCCCACCTTCCTCACGAAGGCGGCGGTGTCCTGCTGGATGAGCTCGAAGGTGTCGAAATGGATCGGAACCACGACCTCGGGCCTGATGAAGTCGATCGCCCGCACCGCATCGTCCGGCCCCATCGTGAAGTTGTCGCCGATGGGAAGGAGCGCCACATCCACCTGCCCCCTGAGGAGCTGCATGTCGGTGAGAAGCGCCGTATCCCCCGCATGGTAGATCCGGACCCCGTCCAGGTCGAACAGGAACCCGCCTGGAATGCAGCTCCACTGCCCGCTCTCGTCACCGTGCACCTGCCCCCCATGAAGGGCGGGGGTCATTTTCACTCGACCGAAGGGGAAGTCGAATCCCCCGCCCACCCCCATCCCGTGGGCCCGTTCGATTCCCCGGGTCCGCACGAACTGCTCGATCTCGAAGCTGGAAACGAGCATCGCACCCGATGCCTTCGCGAGGGGAATCGCGTCCGCGAAGTGGTCCGAATGCCCGTGGGTGCAGAAGATGTAATCGACTTTTCCCACCTCGGCGAGACCGATGTCGGCGCGTGGATTCCCCTCGAACCAGGGATCGACCACGATGCGCGTCCCGTCGGCAGTCCGGATCGAAAAGGTCGAATGGCCATGCCAGGTCAGGGTCGTCATCGTTCGGTTCCTCCTCTTTCCGTTTACTCGACCGCCGCGTACGCCTCCATCGGCGGACAGGCGCAGACCAGGTTCCGGTCACCGTAGGCATTGTCCACGCGGCGCACGGAAGGCCAGAACTTGAACTCCCGGGTCCACGGCGCCGGGAAGGCCGCCTGCTCTCTCGAATAGGCGTGGCTCCATTCGCTCGAGATCACGGAAGCGGCCGTATGGGGTGCGTTCCTGAGCGGGTTGTCTTCGGCATCGAGGATGCCCATTTCGATCTGCTGCATCTCGGCTCCGATCGAGATCAGCGCGTCGCAGAAGCGGTCCAGCTCCGCACGGGACTCGGATTCAGTGGGCTCGACCATGATGGTGCCCGGCACCGGCCAGGACATGGTGGGGGCATGGTACCCGTAGTCCATGAGGCGCTTGGCCACATCGGCCTCGGTGATTCCGGAGCTCTTCCGGAACGGGCGAAGATCGAGGATGAACTCGTGCGCCACGAGCCCGCGCTTCCCGCGGTAAAGGACGTTGAAGTGGTTCTCCAGCCGCTTCGCCATGTAGTTGGCATTGAGGATCGCCATCTGCGTGGCCCGGCGGACCCCCTTTCCTCCAAGAAGCGCGATGTACGCCCAGGAAATCAGGAGGATGGACGCGCTCCCCCAGGGTGCCGACGAGACCGGCCCGATTGCGCGGCTTCCTCCCACGGTCACCACGGGGTGTCCGGGCAGATAGGGTGCCAGCGCCTCCGTGGCGCAGATCGGCCCCATCCCCGGTCCGCCGCCCCCGTGCGGAATCGCAAAAGTCTTGTGGAGGTTGATGTGGAGGACATCGGCCCCGAACTCCCCGGGGCGGCAGAGGCCCACCTGGGCGTTCAGGTTGGCCCCATCCATGTAGACGAGCGCTCCCCGTTCCCGCACCACCCGGCACACATCCCGGATGTTTTCCTCGAATACCCCGTGCGTGGAGGGGTACGTGATCATGAGCGCCGACAGGCGATCGCGGTGCTTTTCGGCCTTCGCCTCCAGATCGGCGAGATCGACATTCCCCTTTTCATCGCATCGCACCACCACCACCTGCATCCCCGCCATGACGGCCGACGCAGGGTTCGTTCCATGTGCCGACGACGGGATCAGGCAGATGTTCCGGTGCCCCTCGCCCCGATCCTCATGGTACGCGCGGATCACGAGAAGCCCCGTGTACTCGCCCTGCGCGCCCGAATTCGGCTGAAGTGAGACGGCGGGAAGCGCGGTGATTTCGGCCAGCCAGCTCTCCAGGTCGTCGACGATCCGGTGATATCCCCTCACCTGATCTTCCGGTGCGAAGGGGTGAATCCTGGAGAACTCGGGCCAGCTCAGCGCCACCATTTCGGCGGTAGCGTTGAGCTTCATCGTGCAGGAGCCGAGGGGGATCATGCTCGTGTTGAGCGAAAGGTCCCTGCTCTCGAGTCGGCGCATGTACCTGAGCATTTCCGTTTCGGAGTGATACCGGTGGAAGACGGGATGCTCCATGAAGGTCGAGCTTCGGCGGAGCTCGGGAGGAAGCGCGTCATCGGCCTCCAGAAGACCAAACAAAGCTTCCGGATCGGGCGTCGACTCGCCTCCGGGTGTGAAGAGCGCCAGGATCGCCCTGAGCTCCTCCACCTCGACCGCCTCGTCGAGGGTGATCCCGAGGGTGCCGTCGCGGAATGATCTGAGATTGATTCCCGCCTCGCGGGCACGCTCGAGCACGGTCGGCGCACCGGGCTCGGAGGGGCGAACGCGGAGGGTATCGAACCAGTGGTCGCCCTCGAGCGCGTGCCCCAGCTCAGTCAGACCCCGGGCCAGGGTCCGGGTCAGGTCGTGCACCCGGCGTGCAATGCTGCGAAGCCCATCCGGACCGTGGTAGACGGCGTACATTGAAGCCATCACCGCAAGGAGCACCTGGGCGGTGCAGATATTGGAGGTCGCCTTCTCGCGCCGGATGTGCTGCTCACGGGTCTGGAGCGCCATGCGGAGGGCGGGGTTCCCGTCCGCATCCACCGACACGCCGATGATCCGACCGGGGATGCGCCTCTTGAATCGCTCCCGCGTTGCCATGTAGGCGGCGTGGGGTCCCCCGAACCCCAGCGGCACTCCGAAGCGCTGCGAGTTCCCCACCGCCGCGTCTGCCCCGAGCTCTCCCGGCGGGACAAGGAGGGTGAGTGCCAGCAGGTCGGCTACCACCACCGAGAACGCGCCCACTTCCCGCGCCCGTTCGATTGCGGGGCCCGGATCCCGCACCGCTCCTTCGGACGCCGGGTAGGCCAGAAGAACCCCGAAAACCGAGCCATCGAGCGCAACGCTTTCCGGATCGCCGACTCTTACTTCGATCCCCAGCGGGAGCGCGCGCGTCCGGACCACCTCGATCGTCTGGGGATGGCACCCCTCATCCACCACGAAAACCGTTCGCCCTTCCTCCGACTCATCGAAGAACATCGCCATGGCCTCGGCCGCGGCCGTTCCCTCGTCCAGGAGGGAGGCGTTCGCGATCTCCAGCCCCGTCAAGTCGATCACGGCGGTCTGGAAATTCAGGAGCGCTTCGAGGCGCCCCTGCGAGATCTCCGCCTGATAGGGCGTGTACTGCGTGTACCAGCCGGGGTTTTCGAGGATGTTCCGGAGAATCACCGGGGGGGTCACCGTGTCATGGTACCCCATGCCGATGTACGACCGGAAGATCCGATTCTCCCCCGCGATCTCGCGCAGCCGCTGGAGGAGCTGGAGCTCGGAGAGTGCGGCGGGAATGTCCAGTGGCTCATCGCTCCGGATGGCCGCCGGCACGGCATCTCGAGTGAGCTCTTCAAGGGTGGAATACCCCAGGCTCTCGAGCATCGCGGAGACATCTCCGTCGGATGAGCCCAGGTGACGGTCAGCGAAACGATCCGTACGGTCAAGCGAGCGAGTCATGAAGGGCTACCGAAGGAGGGAGCGTGGATGGGGCAGGGGGCTCAACCGATCAGCTCTTCGTAGCCGCTGGCGTCGAGGAGCGAGTCCAGTTCCGAGGGGTCCGACAGCTTCAGCTTGATCATCCAGCCCTCCCCGTACGGATCCGAGTTCACGAGGGCCGGTTCATCTTCCAGCGCCCGATTGACCTCGAGGATCTCCCCGCTCGCGGGGCAATAGAGGTCGCTGACCGCCTTCACGGCTTCGATCGTGCCGAAGATATCCATGCGCGAGAACTCCTCGCCGGGAGCCGGAAGCTCAAGGTACACGACATCCCCGAGCTCGCCCTGCGCGTATGCGGTGATGCCGATCAGGTAGATCCCCTCGTTCTCGGTGGGCTTCAGGTACTCGTGCTCTTCGGTGTAGTGAAGGCCCGCGGGAATATCGGACATGCTTCCTCCGGAAGGGTTGAGGGCTGATTGGTCTGCCCGGGGAATAGAGATTTTCCCCGGGGGTGCGTCAAGGTATCGGATACCGGGTGGGTGGATTTCCTCGCTCAACTTGGAGAGATTGGAGGGTCCCCGAGCGTGCGTGTGGCGCGCTCCCCGACGTGTCGGCTCCACCCGACCCGACCGCATCCGAGGATCCCATGTCCGAAGCCCTGATTGACGGAACTCCCCCCCCGCTGACTTCGCTCACCGAGGACGAGCGGATGTTTCAGGAAGCTGTGCGCAACTTCGCGCAGTCCGAGCTTCCCGGCCGTGCCCTGCGAATGGACGAGGCGCAGCAGATGGACGCGGACCTGATCTCGCAGCTCTTTGAGCTGGGGCTGATGGGAGTCGAGGTCCCGGAGCGCTTCGGAGGCACCGGAAGCAACTTCTTCACCTCGGTTCTGGTCGTGGAAGAGCTCTCCCGGGTGGACCCCTCTGTCGGGGTGCTCGTGGACGTGCAGAACACCCTCGTGATCAACGCGATCCTGCGCTGGGGCACCGAATCCCAGCAGGAGAAGTTTCTGACTCGGCTCGCCGCGGACACCGTGGGAGCCTACGCGCTCTCGGAGGCAGGGTCGGGCTCCGATGCCTTCGCCCTCGCCTGCCGTGCCGAGAAGCAGGGTGACGAGTGGGTCCTGAACGGGCACAAGCTCTGGATCACGAGCGGGAACGAGGCGGGCCTCTTCATCGTCTTCGCGAACGTCGACCCCGAACAGGGTTACCGGGGCATCACCGCCTTCCTGGTCGAGCGGGACACCCCCGGATTCTCGGTCGGGAAGAAGGAAGACAAGCTCGGGATCCGGGCTTCTTCCACCACGGAACTGGTATTCGAGAACTGCCGTGTCCCGGCGGCGAATGTGCTGGGCGAGGTCGGAAAGGGGTACAAGGCCGCGATCGAGACTCTCAACGAAGGGCGAATCGGGATCGGTGCCCAGATGGTCGGGCTCGCGCAGGGAGCGCTGGACCACACGGTCCGCTACGTCCAGGAACGCGAGCAGTTCGGGAGCCCCATCGCGAACTTCCAGGGGGTCCAGTTCCAGCTTGCCCGGATGGCCACGGACCTCGAGGCCGCTCGGCTCTTCGTGTACAACGCAGCCCGCCTCAAGGACCGGGGGGAGGACTTCCTCGTTCCCGCGGCGATGGCCAAGCTCTACGCTTCCGAGGCGGCGCAGCGGATTGCCTCGCAGGCGATCGATCTCTTCGGCGGGTACGGATTCACGAAGGAGTACCCCGTCGAGAAGCTCTATCGCGACGCGAAGATCGGGACGATCTACGAGGGAACGACGAACATGCAGCTCCAGACGATCGCAAAGTACCTCCTTCGCTGAAAGCGACGTCCTCCCTCACCTCCGAAAAGCGAGGCTCCCCCTTGTTCGGTGGACTCGGTGTCCCGGAACTCGTCCTCATCTTCCTTCTTGTCGTCCTGCTCTTCGGGGCGAAACAGATCCCCGGTATCGCACGCGGTATCGGCGAAGGGATCCGGAACTTCAAGACCGGGGTGAAGGAGCCGGATCGTCTGAAGAAGGATCCCTCGGAGGACCGTGACGGGCGCGACGACCGGCGCTGACGGGGGAGGTCCATCGACCCGGCTCCGGCTCGGGATTCTCTTCTTCACGGTCCTTGTCGACCTGGTGGGGTTCGGGATCGTTCTCCCGCTCCTCCCCTTCTATGCCGACCGTTTCGGGGCGAGCGGGGTCGAGATCGGCCTGCTCGTCCTCTCATACTCGGCGGGCCAGCTCCTGGTGGCTCCGTTCTGGGGACGCCTTTCGGACCGCTTCGGCAGGAGGCCGATCTTCCTTGTCGGACTGGTGGGCTCCGCAGCTTCCTATCTGGTTTTCGCCTACGCGGACAGCTTTGCACTCCTCTTCCTGTCGAGGACGCTGGCGGGGGTGCTCGGCGCCACGCTCCCGGTGTCCCAGGCATACATCGCCGATATCACGAAGCCGGGCGAGCGCGCGGGTGCGATGGGACTCATCGGGGCAGCCTTCGGTCTCGGCTTCATCTTCGGCCCCGCACTGGGGGGCATTCTGGCTCCGGTCGCACCCGAGGCACCCGGACTCGCAGCCGCGGCGCTCTGCCTGATCAACACCTTCCTTGCCTTCTTCCTTCTCCCCGAGTCACTGGAAGAGGACGAACGGTCGCATCGACTGATGCTGCGCCGTGCCCCCTCCAGCCGCAGTCGGCTCGCCGAGGCTCGACAGATCCTCGCCAATCCGCAGTTCGTCCAGGTTCTGGCGCTCATTTTCCTTTTCACCGTCGCTTTCGCCAGCATTCACCCCACCTTTTCGCTCTACGCCCAGCGCCTCTTCGGGATGGACGAGCGAGGAGTGGGGTGGGTCTTTGCGTTCATGGGGCTGGTTTCGGCGGTGGTCCAGGGCGGGGTGGTACGGGCGGTGGTTCCGCGCGTGGGCGAGGCGGTCTTCGTGCGGATCTCGTCTCTCTTCTTCGTCGCGGGACTTGTCCTGATTGCCGCAGCGAGCTCGATCGGGGGCCTGTATCTGGCTGTCGGCGTGCTCGCAATCGGCTTCGGAGGAACGCTTCCGGCGCTCGTGAGCCTCCTTTCACAGGCGGCGCCGGACGAGCTTCAGGGCGGCTCGCTCGGGCTCGGTCAGAGCGTGGGGTCGCTCGGCCGTATCGCCGGCCCCCTCCTGGCCGGGTGGCTCTGGGATTCCATGGGGATGTCCTGGCCCTACATGGTGGGCGCGGGGATCGCCGCCCTCGGGGGATTATGGGCGCTCAGACTGCGGCAGCCCGAGCCCCGAGACGCCTGACAGGGAGTTGATCCTCCTCGCCCGATCGACGATCCTCCTTTCGATGAAAAGCCCATCCCCATCCCCGGAGTCCACGCCCCTCGATCGCGTGGTCATCGTCCTGCAGGACACGCAGGATCTCGTGAACATCGCGGGCGTGGTCCGCGCCATGAAGAACATGGGGCTCTCACGGCTGCGCCTCGTTCGACCCGCCGAGTTCGATGCCTGGCGAATCTCCGGCATCGCCCATCGAACCGACGACATCCTCGACCGGGTCGAGATCCTGGATTCGCTCGAGGAAGCCGTGGCCGACTGCGTCTTCGTGCTCGGCACCTCGGCCCGTGCCCGCACCGCTCAGCGGAATTACGGATATGCACGAGACTGGGCGAAGGGGCTCGTCGCCCGTGCCGCTGACGGCAATGTGGCCATCGTATTCGGGCGGGAAGATCGCGGGCTCACGAACGAGGAACTCGACCTGTGTCACGGGGTGGCCATCATCCCGACCGACGAGGAGTATTCGTCGCTCAACCTGGCGCAGGCCTTCCTGATCCTGGCCTATGAGGTCTTTCTTGCCACCGACGGAGGCGACCGTCCGCTCCCGATGGGGCGGCGCGCCACGGCCCCGGCCAGCCGGGAAGAGGTCGAGCTCATGTTCCGCGCGCTCGAGGGCGGGCTCGACCGGATCGGCTTCTTCCGGGTCCGCAGCGCGGAAAACGTGATGAGGACGATCCGCACCTATCTTTCCCGGGGAGAGCCGGACCAGCAGGAGGCCGGATTGATGCAGGCGGTGGGGTTTCAGATTTCCCGCTTTCTCGACCGGATCGAGGATTCCGACGCGGATATCGACCAGTAGTCTGTTGGATTGCCGGTTGAGTCCCTATTATCGTGTGGCGCCCCCGTCCTGCCCCCGCCGGCAGGGGTTCCCGCGTCCGATCCTCCGGCCCCCCCGGCCTCTGACCCGAATGGTACCCTCCGACTCCCCCTCCTCCGACGGCACCCTCGCGGACCGCTACCGGGTCCTGCTCGAGATCGCACGTTCGCTGGCGGGGACTCTGGAGGCCGAGGAGCTCTACCGGGCGATCCACCGGGAAACCCGCCGGGTGATCGAGGCCGATGGCTTCTATATCTCGCTCTACGATGCGGAAGCCGATGAGGGCACCATCGTGTTCTGGGCCGACGGTGAGCAGCACCAGCACTCCCGCATTCCCTACCGCGGCTCCGATTCCGAGGTACTCCGGACCGGCGAGGGGTGCCTCGTCGGCGACGGGCTCGAGGATCGCTCTCTGCTTCTGATCGGTCAGTCGGCAGAGGAAGGGCCCGTCACCCGCTCGGCGGTTTCGGCACCGCTCAGGGCCGGAGACAGTACCTTCGGCGCCATCAGCGCACAGAGCTACCGGCCCCACGCCTTCTCTCGCTCGGATCTGGAGCTCCTCAAGGGGATTGCCGATGTGGCCGCGGTGGCAGGGCAGAATGCCCGGTACGTAGAGGAACTCCGCCGCAGGAGGCGTGAAGCGGAAGGAATGGAAGAGATCGTGCGGGCCCTCTCCCGTTCCCTCGACACCCATGATGTCCTGAATGAGATCGTGCGGGCGGCCATCGACCTGCTCTCCGCCGACGACGCGGTGGTCTGGCTCATCGAGGACGAGGCGGCCCGGGTCGGCGCGGCTATCGGTGCCATCGCCCCCAGTGTCGACGCCACTCTCCCCCTCGAGGGAGAAATGGTCCGGAGGCTCATCGAGGACCACGTGCCCGTCATCATCGACGACATCGCCGGATCACTCCTCCTCACCCCGCGACTGAAAGAGGGCATCCGGGCCGCCAGTGCCATGATCGTTCCCCTCGTCGGCAGCGAAGGCATTCTGGGTGCACTTTCCCTGGGGAGTGCAGAGAAACGTGCCTTCTCCCGCGACGAGCTCCGCCTTCTTCTGCGACTGTCCGGGCATGCCACGTCCGCGCTCGCGAATGCCCGCCTTCACGCCGCGCTCCAACGGATCTCGCTCACGGACCCGCTGACCGGCCTCCCGAACCGGCGCCACCTCGAGATGCACCTCTCCCGGGAATTTGCCGCCGCCGAGCGGGGGCGTCGACTGGCCGTGGCTGTCTTCGATCTGGACAACTTCAAGCAGTTCAATGACACGCTCGGCCACGTGGCGGGCGATGACGCCCTTCGATTCCTGGGCAAGCTGCTTGCGGGGGAGACGCGCGCGATGAACCTGGTGGCCCGCTACGGTGGCGACGAATTCCTGGCGGTTCTCTCCGACGCGCCTGAAGACGGGGCCCGACTCCACGCAGGTCGTGTGGCCGAGAGAATCGCCCGTGAATCGGCGGAGAGGGGGGCTCCACTTACCGTGAGCTGGGGAGTCGCCACCTATTCCGATCGGATGAAGTCGGTGAGTGAACTGATCCACGAGGCAGATGCGGACATGTACCGATCGAAGCAGGGCAATCGGGTTCCTTCTCGGTGACATCCTCCTCTTCAGACCTTCCGAGCCCACTCGTCCTCCTCGAGTCCGCCGAACGCTTCGCGCGTGAGGCCGGTGAGATCACCCTTCGCTACTTCGGGCGTCGCCTCGGGTTCGAGGCGAAGGCGGACGGCTCCCCGGTTACGCTTGCCGATCGCGAAGCGGAGACTCGCCTCAGAGAGAGGATCGCGGAGCGCTTCCCGGGGCACGGCGTCCTCGGCGAGGAATTTGGAGAGAGCGTCGGCACCCTCCCCATCCGCTGGATTCTCGATCCCATTGACGGAACCCGCTCCTTCATGCGGGGGGTGCCACTCTACGGAGTGCTGATCGGAGTCGAGGTGGAAGGCGAGCCCGTGGTCGGTGTGAGCTACTTCCCCGCCCTCGATGAGATGGTTTCGGCGGCGAGCGGGGTCGGATGCCGGTGGAACGGATCGGATGCCCGTGTTTCGTCCACCCTGCATCTTCGCGATGCGGCCCTTCTCACTACGGATCCAGTGGCTTTCCCGGCCGGGCCGCTGGAAGATGGGTGGAACCGCCTCGCTGCGGCCTGCGACATCACCCGGAGCTGGGGAGACGCCTACGGTCACGCACTCGTGGCCACCGGACGGGCCGAAATCATGGTCGACCCCGTACTCTCACCCTGGGATGCCGCTCCCTTCCTCACGATCCTCGCCGAAGCAGGGGGAATGTTCACCGACCTCGAGGGAACCGCGACCGTGCGAGGCGGATCAGGGATCTCGACGAACGGTCACCTGCATGATGCGGTCGTGAAGACGCTCTCGGGAGGCTGAGTCAGCCCCGCGCGTTCGCCGGGGGCAGCTCCGCTTCCATCATCTCCGGTTCCGGATCCGGCTGCCAGAGCTGCATCGCGGGGAAAGTGGCAAGGAACCAGCGCACGCTCATCGCGAAGACACCCAGGAACCCGAGTCCGATCAGCGGCTCCCAGAACGTGAGCGTGGCCGTGCCTTCCACGTGGAGCGAAGGCGCCACCAGGAGGAAGCGCTCCAGCCAGAGACCGATGAGCGCCAGCACCGCCACCCCACCCAGCCAATGCGGGAGAAGTTTCGGCGCGCGCCCCATGAGCGCCGCGAAGGGCACGATGAAGCAGAGCGAGATCACGACGAGCGACAGCGGGCCCCACTCGGGTCCCGAACGGTGGACTATCCAC
Organism: Longimicrobiales bacterium; assembly: GCA_041743405.1. Classification (GTDB taxonomy): domain Bacteria; phylum Gemmatimonadota; class Gemmatimonadetes; order Longimicrobiales; family Gaopeijiaceae; genus JBGTMU01. The sequence goes on from JBGTMU010000122.1 coordinate 10,841, forward strand.
GCCTGCTCCCATGGGAGCTTCCCGTACCAGATCACGATGTACTGCGACCAGAACAGGTAGGTCCAGAAGATCGCGAATCCGAAGGCCAGCTTCCCGAGATCGTGCTGCTGCTGCGGACCCATGTGCTCGTCGAAGTGCCCGTCCCCCCGCTTCAGCAGAACCATTCCCACGATCGTGGCGAGGATCCCGCTCCAGAACGCACCCATGAAGAACCACGCAGGGAACAGCGTGGAGAACCAGTGCGGCTCGAGCGACATCGCCCAGTCGATCGCGAAGATGCTCATGACGACGGCGTAGGTCAGCACCAGCACCGGCGAGAGCACCGTGAGCCGCGCCCAGCTATGGCCCCGCTCGGCATCCAGCCCGCGCCAGTTTCCGGAAATCCGTTCGCGCCAGCCTGCTCGCCCCGTGTCATCCCCCTCATCGCCCGCCCGCTCGGGGCCCAGATCGGGGCGAAGCGCAAGGTACATGAAGATGAGCGAGACCCCGAACAGGAGAAGTGCCCCCACCACGTTCCGGGTAATCAGGAACGGGATGTTCAGGTACGCGGCCTTCTTCTGAACGATCTCGTCGTGGGCCATCGCCTCGATCCACGGGAAGTAGTTCTCCCGGAGCCCGAGCATGGGAAGCAGCAGGAGGAAGGCGATCGGGAGGAAGGCGCCCATCGCCAGCGACACCCGTCGCACGGACCAGTTCCACTTCGCCTTCGTGATCACCGTGACCGCACAGAGAATGATCGACCCCTGTGCCACACTGGTGAAGAAGAGCCAGTTCGACACGTATGCCTGCCACGCCCGATCCGGGTCGGTGCCGAGCAGGAAGAGGAATGCGAGCAGACCCACGACTGCAGCGCCCGCGAGCCCCAGGGTGACTCCAGGCCTCCTGGAGAGGTAGCGCGCCTTCAGATCCGTGGGAACGTGGATCTCGTGCATCGTCAGTTCTCCTGCTGTCCGGCGGGCTCGCCGGGAATCGCAGCACTCTGGAGTTGCCGCACGTAGTTCACCACATGCCAGCGGTCATAGTGGGTCACCTGGTGCGCATAGGAAGGCATCGCTCCCCTCCCGACCCGGATGAGAGAGTAGATGTAGCCGTCACTCAGGATCCGGGCTTCGGGAGTCAGCAGCGATCGGACCGGTACTCCCGCCTGGGTCACGAGCCCGTCGCCGGCCCCGGTCACCCCGTGACAGGGAACACACGACCGGTTGAACATGACCTCGCCGCGAGCGAGCGACACGGCACCGGGCGCGATCGGGTTCGGAAGGTCCGATGCAGCCGGATCACCGGTCAGGAGCTGGAAGGGGGTCACCGGAGGGGGAACCGGGGTTCCCTCGGCCTGCCCCACCGCCACCTGACCGGGCGCCGCAGGGAAATTCCCGGATGCGAACGAGACCGCGCCCTCCGGGGGGGTGCGGGGATCCTGATACGGCTGGATCGCCGGCTGCTCCCGCATGCTTCGCCCGAAGATCGCAACGAGCGCGTCGTCCATCGGGTTGCACCCAGCGGAAGTCGCACCCACGACGAGCAGGAGCGTCCAGAAGCGGGTGCCAGACCCGGTATGTTTCATAGTATTGCTCATCATGTCACCCATGGGCCCTTCCGCTCGGATCCTCTTCCATGAGCGCCGGCTCGCTCGCTTCCAGAATCTGCCGCGCCGCACCGATCCGATCTTCCGGGGCGGTCACGTAGACTCCGAAGCGGCCTGCCGACAGCTCCGGATCGTATACCACGTCGTTCTTGAAATTCGGCACTCGCATGTTCCACAGGACCCCGATGACCGTGAAGAGCACTCCAAAGAGGATCGTCATCTCGAAGGCGATCACCACGTACGCCGGCATCGAGAGAATCGGCTTCCCTCCAACCACGAGGGGCCAGTCCATGCTCGTGAAGATCGGGAAGGCGAACCCCGTGGCCGCACCGGTGAGTCCGCCCACGAGGGTGAAGAGCCGCACCGGGCTCGCTCCGTACCCGAGGGCTTCCTCGATATGATGCTCCGGGAAGGGCGCGAAGGCCGTGATCTCGTCGAACCCCTCGGATCGCAGCCTCTTGATGGCATCAACCGTGGAGTCGAGGTAGTCGTACGAGGCGAGGAGCCCCGTCCTGGCGGTGCTCATCGAGCCACCTCCTGAGTGCGCTTCGGTCGCATGGGCGGAGGCAGAACCTCCTTGATCTCGGCGATCGCCACCGGGGGGAGCAGACGGATGAAGAGGAGGAACCAGAAGAAGAACCATCCAAAGGTCCCGATCACGATCCCCATCTCGGTGACAGTGGGCCGATAGACCCCCCACGCGAAGGGCATGTACTCGTGGGTGAGAGATGTGACGATGATCACGAATCGCTCGAACCACATCCCGATGTTGATGAAGATCGAGATCACGAAGAGCGCACCGATCGAGTACCGCACCCGCTTGAACCAGAGCAGTATCGGGATGAAGCCGTTGCAGATGAGCATGATCCAGGTCGCCCACCAGTATGTCCCGAAGAGCCGGTTCCAGAAGGCCCGTCGCTCCGGATCCTCACCCGAGTACCAGGCCATGAAGAACTCGGTGAGGTACGCAAAGAACACGATGGTCCCCGTCATGAGACAGAGCTTCGCCATTGCGTCGAAGTGCTTCGTCGTCAGGTATTTCTCGAGGCCGAAAACCTTCCGCACGGGAACGAGGATGGTGATCACCATCGCAACCCCGGAGAAGATGGCCCCGGCCACGAAGTAGGGAGCGAAGATCGTGGCGTGCCACCCGGGGACGATCGCCATCGCGAAGTCCCAGGACACCACAGAGTGCACCGAGAGGACCAGCGGCGTCGCGAGCGCTGCGAGAAGCAGATACGCCTTTCCGAAGTGGTGCCACTGCCGGTCGGTTCCGCGCCATCCGAAGCCGAGAATCGTATAGAACTTCTTCCTGAGTGTGCCGGGCTGCGCCTGGTCCCGCGCTGCGGCGATGTCCGGAATCAGCCCCAGCAGGAAGAAGAGGGAGGAAACGGTGAAGTAGGTCGTGATCGCGAACACGTCCCAGACCAGCGGTGACCGGAAGTTCGGCCAGAGCATCCGCTGGTTCGGATACGGGAAGAGCCAGTAGGCATGCCACACCCGCCCCAGGTGGATCAGGGGGAAGAGCCCCGCCGTCATCACTGCGAAGACCGTCATCGCCTCGGCCGCGCGGTAGATCGACTGCCTCCACTTCGCCCGGAAAAGGAAGAGGATGGCCGAGATCAGCGTTCCGGAGTGCGCGATACCCACCCAGAACACGAAGGTCGTGATGTACGCCCCCCACCCCACGGGAGAGTTCAGCCCGGAAAGGCCGATCCCGTTGATGATCTGGTTCCCCCAGGAAAAGAAAAGGAGCCCTACGCCCGCAACCGACAGCCCGAAGAGCACCCACCACCCGAGACCGGGCCGGGTGAGCATTCGAAGGATATCGGTATTGACCTCACCGAACGCCTTCACGTCCGGGTGGGTCTCGGCGCCCCGCGGTTTTTCTGTTGCCGTCGCCATTCGTTACCTCGCGCGCCTTGAAGCCGCCGCCCGGACGGGCGGCGCCCCGTCAGACGTGGATGGACTTCACGGGGTGGAAGGTGACCTTCCGCATATAGTTCACCGCCGGCTGGGTGTTGATGAGCACATCCAGCACGCGGTAGCTCCGATCGTTGTGCGAAACCTGTGCAACCCGCGATTCCGGATCGCGGATATTCCCGAAGACTATCGCTTCGGCCGGGCAGCTCTGCTGACAGGCCGGGACCACGTCTCCATCGTTCAGCCCGCGCTGCTCGACCGTGGCCCGGTTCTCGGCCTGCCGGATGCGCTGGACGCAGAAGGAGCATTTCTCCATTACGCCTTCGCCACGGACGGTCACGTCCGGGTTGTAGGCCCAGTTGAGCGGCTCCGGCACGTCGGAGAACTCGAACCAGTTGAACACGCGGACCTTGTAGGGGCAGTTGTTCGCGCAGTACCGGGTTCCGACGCAGCGGTTGTAGACCTGGGCGTTCAGCCCTTCCGGCGTGTGATAGGCCGCGTACACCGGGCAGACCGGCTCACAGGGCGCGTTCCCGCAGTGCTGGCAGAGCATCGGGAGGAAGCGGATGTCCAGCGGCCCCGGCTGCGTCGCATCGATTTCCTCGTAGAAACGCTCCAGGCGGATCCAGTGCAGGTCACGCCCCATCTGGATCTGGTCCTCGCCCACCCATGCCACATTGTTCTCGGACTGGCAGGCCGTGATGCAGGCCGAGCATCCGGTGCACTTGTCCAGATCGATCGCCATGGCCCAGCGCGCGTTGGCCTCCGGATCGTAGTCCCCGTAGCGAGCGCCCTCGAGGGGGAAGTCCTCAGGCTGACCATCGGTCGGGACCGGAACGAACCCACCGATCGCCTGCAGCTCCTGGAGCTGGCCGTGACCCTCGCCGTGGTCTTCCTCATGATCGCCAGCGGTTAGCGCGGCGAGCTGGATGGCCGGCGCGATCGGGCGATCATACTGCTGATCCGAACCCTCGACCGTGGCCAGCCTGCGCCGCGCCCCGGTGGGCTCGATCTGCACGCGCACCGCGAGATGGACGAGGGCACCCGACGGCTGCTCGACTTCGGTCGGAAGGAGCGACATCGGATTCACACCCTTCCCCTGGGCGTACCGCCCGTAACTCGTGTGTCCCCCACCCATCGCGATCGCGGCGGTATCCCGCCGGATCCCGGGGTAGGTCCAGACCGGAACCTCGACCTCGCCCTCGGAAGAGGTGACCCGCACGATGTGCCCCTTCCCGACCCCCATCTCGGCGGCGGTGTCGGGGTGGAGCTCGACCCACGAGTGCCAGACGATCTTGGAAACCGGGTCCGGCAGTTCCTGGAGCCAGGGTCGGTTCGCGCCCCGTCCGTCCCCGAAGCGGGGCGAGGGGTAGACCACGAGGGCCAGCCCCTCTCCTGTGAGGAGGGGACGATCGAAGGTAAGCGCCCGATCCGGAGACTGGAGCGCCACGGCCCCACTCTCGGCACCCGGGAGCTCAAGCACGCCGGTGCGGAGCAGCTCCCGCCAGAACGCGGTGAAGCTCCCCCCGGGCGATCCTGCCTCCGCGTGAAGCTCGGTCCAGCGGTTCCTCAGATAGTCGTGAAAGGTCTCGGCGCCGAGGTCGTGTCCCAGGTGCCGCGCCGCACCGAGGAGCACATCCTCTGCCGGACGCGAATCGAAGTGGGGGACGGGGCGCATGACCGGCTGCTGCACGGTCCAGAGCCCGGGCCTCGGGTTCCTGTCGCCCCACGTCTCCAGGTAGTGCCGATCCGGGAGAACCAGATCGGCCAGCTCGGCTGTCTCATCCATCTGGGTGGCGAACACCACCTTGAAGCCGACCTGCGAGAAGGCAGCGCCGAAGCCGGACGAAGCGGGAAGCGAATAGGCGGGATTCGCCCCATGCACCACGACCGCCTGCGTCGACCCCGACGTCATGGCTCCGAGCGCCTCCGAAAGGGAAGCAAAGGAAGCGGACGCCGCTCCCAGATCGGGGCGGCCCACATGCACCGTCGTCCCCACGCTCCCGGCCACCGCATTCAGAACCATGACCGCGAGGTTCGTGGCGGTGGCGTTTCGTCCCTGTCCGGCCAGGCCCGGCCCCACGGCAAGCCCCGGCCCCTCGGTTACGAAGCGCCGCGCGAGCTCGCGAATCGCGTCGGCGGATACGCCGGCATCCGGAGCCACCGACTCGGGGTCGTACGAAGAAAGGAGATCCGCATACGGCCCCGCGTCGCCCCCTTCACCCGCGATCACATTCGCCATGGCGAGGGCGAGGATCCCCTCCGTTCCTGCCTCCACCGGCACCCACTCGTCCGCGTTCTGCCCGGTCAGCGAAAGGCGCGGCCCCACGAACACGAAGGGAGTCTTCCGGAACTGCTCATCGGTCGAGGTGGCGCGGGCGAAGGCGCGGGCATGCTCGACCGGAGAGAGCCAGGTCTCGAGGAAGTCGGCTCCGAACGAGAGGATGATCCCCGCCTGCTCAAAGTCGAAGGTGGGCACCACGTCACGCCCGAAGGCGATGCGGGTGGCTTCCCGGAGCGGCGCTTCCGAGAGCGCCTCGTACTCCACGCGGGTGCCCCCGATCGCTGCGGCCAACTGGTTGACGAGCCGCGCGCGGGTCGGCCCCGAGCGGCCGGTGAGGAAGAGCACATTGCTTCCCGCACCGCGAAGTCCGTCGGCGAGGAGCTGTTCGGCCTCGCTCCAGGATACCGGTTCGAACGCCTCGCCCACCCGGCGCATCGGCTGGGTCAGACGATCCGGGCTGTAGAGCGCCTGGAGCGAAGAATGCCCCCGCGAACAGAGCGCACCCCCGGAGATGGGGTGGTTGGGATTCCCCTCGAGCTTGATCGCGCGCCCCTCCATCGTCTTCACCCAGACCCCGCACCCCGCCCCGCAGCCATCGCATGCGGTGGAATACCAGGTCGCCACGCCCGGGGTGATGTCCTCCGGAGGGGTGACGTAGGGGATGAGCTTCTGCACCTGGTCCGTGGAGCATCCCACCAGCCCCGCCCCGGCACCGGTGACACCCATGACCTTCAGGAAGTCGCGCCGCTTGATCCCGTCACTCATGAAATTCCCTCGACGATCCGATCGCGGGAGAACGTGATCCCGCTCATCAGTAGTGGCAGACGGTGCAGTCGCGCGACGCACCCCGTTCGATGTGGCAGTTGAGGCACCATCCCATCAGGAGGGGCTGTGCCACCTCCTGGATCACCCCGATCTCGGCCACCGGCCCATGACACTCGGCGCAGTCGACCTGGGCCGCGATATGGCGCATATGGGGGAACTGCACATGGTCGGCCAGTTTGTAGATCCGGTTCCAGGGAATCGGCTCGGACCGCTCCCAGTACCCGCGCAGCTTCTCGATCTCCTGGGGATTGGCCGTGCCGCTCACATACGAGTGGCATCCCATGCAGGTCGCCACCGGAGGGATCCCCGCCGAGGTCGAACGCTCCGCGGAGAAGTGGCAGAACTGGCAGTCGATCTGGTTCACTCCCGCGTGAATGTTGTGCGGGAAGGCGATGGGCTGCCCCTGCGTGAGCTCGATGGCCGCCTCGACTTCGGGACTCGCCTGGCCATCGTCCCGGGCCTGTACAAAGGCCAGGGAGCCGACGAGGGCGAGCCCGACGATCAGGGCGGCGATCCACTGCTTTTTCATGGCCGTGAGGTCTCGATTCTGAGGAGGGAAGGAAGAAACTCCCCTGCATATTGCAGGCGGCAAGTTAGGCGATGGGCCTGCGAGATGTCAACGTGGGGAAGGGGCTCAGACATTGAAACATCCGGCGGTTTCAGCGCTCCACGTTGCCTCCTGCGGCCCCCTCGGGACAGATTGAGGCGTCCCATCTTCGACCTTCCGATGTGAACCTTCGAAACCGGCATCCCAGATGGCTCCTCCTCGTGGCGACGACGCACTCCCCCCTCCATGGGGATTTCACCCGCTGGATGAGGGAACCGTCGATTCACTCAGGCTCGGCCCGCGGCAGATCTGGTTCCAGCGCAGCGGAACCGAAGTGCTGGCCGCCGGCGTGGACGGATACAAGGGGGGCGTGGATCCCCGGGTCGACGGCGATGTGGGTGAGTCAACCGATGGGCCACCCGAGTCGGGAGGGTGGTCACGGTGGGCCACGGCCGGGGAGGACGGAGAGATCTTCATCCGTCCCGCCTTCCCCGATCGCCCTCTGGTCCTGAGTCCTGAACGGCCCTTCAGGCTCCTGCCTCGAGCCCGCGCCCGGGTCTTCGTGCGGGTCCCCCTCTGGATCCACATCGAGCTCCGGAGTGGCCGCGCCCGCGGCGAGGGCGATGAGGAGAGGGCCATCCTCCTCACTTCCGTTCCCTCAGTCACGATGTCGGACACGTGGTGGGGCGACGTCGAAGAAGGAGAGCTGGCCTACTGGCTCCCGACCACCGCTCGGTCGAAGATGGCGCCGGAGCTGTTTGCGCCGCACCTCGCTGTCTGTCCGCTCCATCTGGAGAACGAGGCCGACATCGACCTGGAAGTGGAGAGGATCGCCTTTCGCGTGAACCATCTGACTCTCTTCGCGAAAGGGAGCGAACTCTGGGCCGACGAGTCGCGCGTAAGCTACCAGGGAGACGAGGAGGCGAGCCACATCGAGATGACCGGAAAGCCTCCCGTCGAGGCGAAGGGTGCCCGGCTCGTTGCCGGTCCCCGCGAGCCGGTGCTGCGCGGCCTCAGGGCCAGGACCTTCGCCCGATTCCGTTCCTTCCCCGGACTGGGGGGCGGCGTATGAGTACCCTCTTCCAGGGAGACTCCCTTCGAACCATCGCCGAGGTCGCCTTCCTCGTATTCTTCGGCATGCCAGCGATCTACTGGGCCGCACGCTGGACCCGAACCGGAGTCTCCAGGCGGTACACTCCGCAGCAGGGGCTCGTGGCGGGGAAGGTTATTCTCTATCCCGGAATTCTGCTCCTCCTCGTCACCATCCTGAGCCAGCTTGGATTTACCCTCGCCCCCCTTCTCGGCGCTGCGGGGATCGTGGGAATCGCGATCGGATTCGCTTCCCAGACGTCCGTATCCAACATCATTTCCGGCTTCTTCCTGATCGCGGAGCGGCCCTTCGAGGTGGGTGACGTGATTCAGGTGGGTACCACGGTGGGGCGGGTACTTTCGATCGACACGCTGTCGGTGAAGCTGCGGACCTTTGACAACCGCTTCATCCGGATCCCGAACGAAACCCTCGTGAAGAGCGAAGTCACGACCATCACCCGCTTCCCGATCCGCCGCATCGACCTGAGCATCGGAGTCGCCTACAAGGAAGACATCCGCCGTGTGAGGCAGATTCTGGTCGAGGTCGCTGCTGAGAACCCGCGTGCGCTGATGGAACCCGCGCCCGTGGTCTTTTTCGACTCCTACGGGGAGTCGTCGCTCGACCTCCGCCTTGCCGTGTGGGCCACGAAGGAGAACTTCATCGCCCTGAAGACGTCGCTCCTGGAAGAGGTCAAGGAGCGTTTCGACCGGGAGGGAATCGAAATCCCCTTCCCACATCGTTCGCTGTATGCAGGGGAAGCCTCCGCACCCTTCCCCATCCGGATCGTGGAAAGCCCCCGGGAGGACCCCCCGAACCCTGAAGAGTCCGCACCATGAACGCAGCCTCCGACAACAACCCTCCCTCCGACGGCCAGCACATCGCGAGCATCAGCCACGACGGCCGCTTCTGGGACGTCTATCTCGAATTCGCCGACGATCCGCGCCGCAACGAGGGGTGGCGAGGGGTTCTGGCCTTCTCCCCCGCCGACCTCGGCGATGGAGAGGAAACGCTTCGAACGATCCCCGTGATCATCGAGCCCTCGTATGAGGAAGCTGTGCGAACGGCGAGGGCATTGAACGACCACCAGTTTGCTTCCTTCCTCCGCTCGCTGCTGCCCTGAGGTGGTGTCCCGAGCTACCCCTCCCGCACCCACCTCCAGAGCTCCGGGAGCGTCGGGCGCTTGCCCTGCATGAGGATCCCGACTCGGTAGATCCGCCCCGCAACCCAGGCGGTGGCGAAGAGCGCCAGAACCATCCCCACCACTGAAATTGCCGCTTCCCAGACTGCCGCACCGCCAGCCGCAACGCGCGCGAACATCAGGATCGGGGCGAAGAAGGGGATCTGGGAGAGCACCACGGCGAGAGTCGAACCCGGATCCTCGATGATCGGCATCACGAAGACGATCGGCACCACGACCAGCATCACGACCGGCACCTGCATCTGCTGCGCCTCCTCCTCGCTCGAACACATGGCGCCCACAGCCGCGAAGAGCGAGGCGTAGAGGAAATAGCCGAGAAGGAAGCAGACCACGAAGAAGGCGAACACGCCGAGCTCCGGAAGAAACTGGTTGATCTGATCCGCCATCGGGATTTCCGGGAGGAAGGGGATCATGGCCGGAATCCCGAGCCCGAAGAGGAGAAGGATCGACCCGATCCAGACTCCGAGCTGAGTGAGCCCCACGGCACCCACCCCCATCACCTTGCCGAGCATGAGCTGCCAGGGGCGGACGGATGAGAGCATCACCTCCGCGATACGGCCCGTCTTCTCTTCCAGTACGGCGCGGAGCACCATGGTGCCGTAAATGAGGAGCACCATGTAGAGGAAGAACGCCCCGATGAAGGCTGCGGCCATCCCTGCCGCCCGGTCCATCGAGTCGCGATCGTCTTCGGAGAGGGTCTGGATCTCGAGCTCGCCGCCTGCGAGGAGTGCGGCGATCGCCGGGCCCTGCTCCGTGGTGCCGAGGAGATTCGTCAGCGCGGTGCCGGTCACCGCCTGCTGAATCGAGATCCCGCGGAGGGTGGAGGGCCCTTCATCGCCGCGCCAGAGCACGTGTCCGCGGTCGAGGCTGGCCTGATCCAGGTAGAGGGCACCAGCCAGATCCTTCTCCTCGAGGCGGATTTCCAGGGAGTCTTCGGCTGCCGTGCCGGGCTCGATCCGTTCGATGCGGAAGCCGGCGCTTTCGAGGCGGGGGATCACCCCGTCGGCGAGAACTCCGGTGCGGTCCAGCACGGCGATCTCCCGCTCGGAGATGGCCGAGCGGGCGCCCATCCAGGCCGGAATCAGGAGCAGCGCCAGCATCAGGATCGGCGCCGCGATCGTGGAGATGATGAAGGACTTGGTGCGTACCCGCTGGAGGTACTCCCGGGCTACGATGACGAAGACGGTTCGCATGTTCGGGACTCCTCAGTTCTGTGCGAGAAGGGGGGTTCCGGCGTCGGCCGCGGCGCCGGGGCCGGCGTGACGCACGAAGATCTCATGGAGCCTGGGCTCCACCACCTGAAAGCGGGTGATCCGGGCTCCGGCGGCCACTGCGCGCTCGAGGAGGGGCTGTGGATCAGCGCCCTTGTGGAGTTCAATCCGGACACCTCCTTCCACGGGCTGGGCGCGGAGCACTTCGGGGCCATGGACCCAGCGATCGCTTCCCTCGAAATCCACCGCCACGATCCCGTCGGACTCGGCGCGCTTGAGAGCGCGGAGCTCGCCGTCGAGAACCTTCTTCGATCGCGAGATCAGACACACCCGCTCACACAGACGTTCGGCCTGGTCCATCAGGTGCGTGGAGAAGAGGATCGTCGTCCCCTTCGCATGGAACTCCTTCACGATCTGCTCAAGGAGGTCCTGGTTGATCGGGTCGAGCCCCGAGAAGGGCTCATCGAGGATCAGAAGCTCGGGCTCATGGAGGACGGTCCCGATGAACTGGATCTTCTGCTGCATCCCCTTCGAGAGGTCTTCCACCTTCTTCTCGGCGCGATCGGCGAGGCCCAGGCGCTCCAGCCACTCCTTTGCGCGATCGGAGGCCTCACGCCCATCGACCCCGCGGATTCGCGCAAGGAAGATCAGCTGTTCCAGAACCTTCATCTTCTTGTAGAGGCCCCGCTCTTCGGGCAGGTACCCTACTTTTCTGCGCCGCGTCTCCCCCGGGTCACCCCCGAAGAGGATCACCTTCCCCGTATCCGGCCCGAGAATTCCCATGATCATCCGGATCGTGGTGGTCTTCCCGGAGCCGTTCGGGCCGAGAAGTCCGTAGATGCTCCCAGAGGGAATCTCGAGATCGAGTTCGGACACGGCTCGGAGAGATCCGAATTCCTTGGTCACACGTTCCAGGCGAACCGCTGCTTGAGGCATCGAAGGGTTCCTTGCTTGGAGAAAAGAGACGCGAGGGGCCGCGAGGTGAGAAGGCTCAGTAGGCGATGAGCCTCAGAAGACAGGTACGGGGCGTTCGCGTGGGATCTTCACTCTTCCCAGCTAGCGGGGCAAGATGTCTCTTGCTTCCCCGGATCCATGCAGCGGTCCGGAGCAAGGGTCCTCGAAGAGGGGTAGATCCTGAAGTGGGGCTTCGGTAGATTTGAAGATTCACCCCTACCTGCATGAGGACACTGGATGGCCATCTATCGGACGCGCTACTATGGCGACGTCACCGTCGGCGTCGGCGGAAGGATCACGATTCCCCAGGAAATGCGGGACGACCTGGGAATCGAGGAAGGTGACTCCCTGACGGTTCGCGTCGAGGAGAACTCCGCCGGCACGCGTCAGATGGTAGTCTGGCGCTCGGAGCAGCAGGCCGAGAGCTGAGTCCCGGAGGGTCGGGGCGCCTTGCTCCCCTACCCTGATCCATCTTCTCGCACCACCCAGCGAACCAGCGTTTCGAGGGGTCCTTTTCCGTCGTGCCGCCACCAGGCCGGAGGGAAGGGTTGTCTTCGGAAGCGGGTGATTCGGAGTACGCCCGCCCGGGCCAGTGACTGGGTCAGGGCTTCGTAGCGTTCGCTTTCCTTCCCTTCCCCTGCGCCTTCGAGTGCCAGGGTCTGCAGTTGCGCGCCGATCGGGGCGAGCACCGCCGGGAGTTCCTCAAGGCTGTGGATCGGCTTGACGCGGACCGTGCGCCCGAGGCAGGACGGGGCGAATGCGGGTTCCGGGTCGTACAGAACGGTCCAGGCGTTCGCTTTCCCTGAGAAGATCTGATCACCGCGACTCGCGGCGGCGCGCAGTTCGGCGGTGCCTTTCAGTTGAGCCAGGGCAGACGCGAGATCGGGGTCAGGGGAGAGCGGAGGGAGCAGCTCGGCGACCTCGTTCATGGCCTCTGCCAGCAGCGCAGCCCACCTCGCAGGTGAGATCACGCCTCCTTCCTCCACCCAGATGACATGGGGGGAAACGCAGCCTCGCTGTTCGAGCAGGGCCACGGCTTCCGCGGCGTCGAATGCGGTCTGACGGGCTGGAGCTTCGCCGGTGAGCACACCCTTTCCCACGGCCCCGGCAGAAACCCGGTGCGGGTAGGCAACGAAGGTCGTGGAGGGGCGGGTGCGGGCACGCACCGAGAGGATGGTTTCATCGTCTCCGTAGACTACCACGCATCCGGCACGACCCAGCGCCTCTTCTTCGAGGGCTCCCCCCTCGCCCCCTGGCCAGTAGATCACGGCGTGGGCCGCGCCGAGCCCCGGGTCCGCTTCACGGATGGCCTGAGAGAGGAGCTCGGTGAGAGCGCGGTCGCCCCGTCCCGGCTTGATCAGAGTCGGGGACTTCACGAGAAGCGAGCGGAGGAGTGCGGTGCCTCCGACCCCCGGGACACTTCCAGAAACGATCTGAAGGGTGAGGTCGGCGCCGAGGGCGTGGAGGGCGTCGCCGGTCGGGGAGTCGCGGAAGCCGTCCAGGACTGTCGGGTCGGGAAAATCGGCCTCGAGGGCCGTGCGAAGTCGGTCGGCGGTCCAGTCGCGGGCCATCGATTCGATCACGCGGCGGGCCATGGGGGGGGAGTAGGCAGCCTCGTCGGGGAGGCGGGCCTCGGCCTCGCGGCGCAGGGGGTCGGAGGGGTCGAGGAATCGGGCGCCGGCTCGTCCGAGGGCATCCACGATTTCGTGGACGGACCGCGCGCGGAGGGAGGGAGCCGCGGCGATGAGGGAGGGGAGGGGGGGCAACAGAGGCACTCGTCTGGGAGCTGGACCGTGGTGGGGGAGGCTGCGGGCGCGTTCCTGGATGCCGACAGATCGCAGAAGCAGATCACGCGAAACGGATGACGGTAGGCTACCCGCGCGATGGGGGGGGTGGCAAGGGAGCGAATCTGTCCCATTCTGCTATGGACGGATTTCGGGGGTGCAGGAGCGAGCGGGTTCGACATGGGGCCTGATCCTCCTCCCTGAGGCACCTTTCCGCCTGCACGAGCAGCTCGCTCGAGGGCGGGCGGGTGCGGAGGGGTCTTACGTCGACTTCGGGGCTTCTGACCCCCTTTCCGGAGGCATGAAAAGAGCCGGTTATATTTCGTAAGTCATTATCACGGCTCTGGATGGGAGGGGATCATGGGGTATGCAAATGGTAGGTGGACGGTCGAGGCGGCGGTACTCCCCCTGGTTCGTGAGACCGGACCAGCGTGGGGTATTGCTCAGCCCGACCCCTCCCCCGACGAAGACGCGCTCGAAACGCTGGGTGACGAGATCGCGGTGCTGGCTGCTCAGATTCACGCCGCCACGCACGAGATGCTCGGGCGGATCGCTGAGTTCGATCGCCTGGGCGGGTGGAAGCGGGGCGGGTACCGGGGGTGCGCCGAGTGGCTCCAGATGCGGACCGGGATGGATCCGCGGACGGCCCGCGAGCACGTTCGGTGCGCCCGGGCGTTGACTCATCTTCCTCGGATCTCGGCCTCCATGGCCCGGGGCGAACTGAGCTTCTCGAAGATCCGGGCCCTGACTCGATTCGCGTCTGCGGAGTCGGAGGGCGAGTTGCTTGAGTACGCGCGGATGAACACGGCCTCCGAGGTGGAGCGGCTCGGTCGGAGCTGGAATGAACTCAGCCGAGGTGATGAGGCGGATCTCGAGCGGCGGAGGCACCGCCGCCGGCGACTTGCCATCTTTCCGGACGAGGATGGGATGTACGAAATCCGCGGACGACTCCCGGCCGAGGTGGGCGTGCTTCTCATGCGTGCGGTCGAAGCCGCGAGTGATGCGCTGTTTCGGGAGGGAGCGGACTGGGCGGCTCAAGGTGGAGCTCGGGGACCGAGGACCGCGGAGGTGACCCCGGAGCAGCGGCGAGCGGATGCGCTCGGGTTGATCGCGGAACGGGCGATGGAGCTGGGGTTCGGGTTCAGCGAGTCGGATGCGGCGACGGATGGACCGGCGGAGGCGGGGGCGGAGGGGGATGACCCCAACGACACAACCCGTTGCCGCGGTTCCGCGGAACCGCGAACGCCGCGTCCCGCGCCAATCCGCGGCACCCGGGCAGAACGGTACCAGGTGGTGATTCATGTGGAGCCGCAGGTGCTCTCGATGGGCGGCGGCGGATCGGGAGGGAACGCTACGGGCCACGGAAGTTGCGCCGGAGGTCGGACTGGTGGGCGGACTGGTGGTCGCTCTCATCTCGAAGACGGCACCCGCCTGGCTCCCGAAACGGCGCGCCGCCTAGCCTGCGACGCGTCGAAGGTGGAAGTGGCCCGGGGGCACGATGGATCCGTGCTCGACGTGGGGCGCCGCACGCGCACCGTCCCCACCGCGATCCTTCGCGCGCTCGAAGTACGGGATCGTGGCTGCGCGTTCCCCGGGTGCGGGCTCCGCTTCACCGAGGCCCATCACATGCGCCACTGGGCCGACGGGGGCGAAACGAAGCTCTCGAACCTGATCCTTCTGTGCCGGCATCATCATCGGGCGGTGCACGAGGAAGGGTTCACCGTCCGGATGGAGCGGTCCGGGCGCCCCCGGTTCTTCGATCGCACGGGATGGCCACTTCCTGATTTCGCTCCGCCGCCGCCCCTCGGGGATGATCCGGTGCGCTCACTCGCCCGCGCGAACCGGTCCCGGGGGATGACACCCGGACCGCACACGGCCTCCTCCCGGTATCGGCGCCACGCCGACATCCCCTGGGAGCTCGAGGCCAGAGCGCGCGAGGCGCTGGATCGGGGTGCGATGGATGAGTGAGGAAGCCGACCGAGCCGGCCCGCGGATCCATCATTACCCAAGCCCGGGCACGCCCTCAACGACCTGTCAGTTCGGCCTCGATCCGTTCGCGAAGACTTCGCGCACTGGCACTGATCTGCTGGTAGAGAATGTCCTTCACGGCCAGCACGAATCCCATGTACCGCAACGTGTTCTGGTACTCCACGTCTTCGAGGAGAGCATTGTAGTCGACAGGGGTTGCAGACTGATGCGGACTCAGGTAGCGAAAGGACCGGAGCATCCGGGGGTGCACCTGGTCCTGCCAGTGCATCAAGGACACCCCGGACTCGAAACTGGCTACCATGGCCACCGTGTGCTCGTGGTAGGTCACGATCGCCTGCCTCAGGTCCGCATCCTTGATCAGATCGATCCCCTGCACCTTCAGGTGCTCATATGGCGCCGAGTTGTCCAGGAAGACCGTCAGGGCGGTGATGCTGTCCGCCCCGAGGTTTCCCCGCACGCCGGTGAGGTCGGCTTCGAGCCCCACGGATAGCTCCTTGAGGATGCTTGTCTCACGGACGAACTCGCGCCGGGCCTCGGTCGCGCTGTCGAACCAGAGCGCCCGCGTGATGCCGACGAATATCAGGATCACTTCGCCGGCCAGTGTGGCCCGGATCGGTCCCTGGAGCCGCCCGGAATCCTCATGGCGCGCGCTCGTCCAAAGGAAGCGCCCTCACTCCCCTCCCCCACCTCCCGGACGCGAACGATCCTCGGGGGCCGGC
>JBGTMU010000123.1:0-5625 GCA_041743405.1 Longimicrobiales bacterium
GCCGCTTGCACGTTTCCGCGGAGACGCGCACGTCGTCGATGTGCGAGTGGTCGCGGCGGACTGGCCCGGCGGCCGCGGAGCCGAGCGGCTGATCCGGCAGTTCACGCTGTGACTCTTCCGAAGGTCCGCGAGACGGCCGCGCAGCGCGCGGCCCAACGCGCACGTCGTCAATGTGCGAGTGGTCGCCACATCCCAATGGTGGCTGGACCGCCGGGCCCTCCTCGGACCCCTGGACCATCCCCGCCTCCCTCGTTGGCTTCCCCCCAGACTCCTGGACCATCCCCGCCTCCCGCGTTGGCTTCCCCCCGGACTCCTGGACCATTCCCGCCTCCCGCGCTGCCTCCACGATCCGGTCCAGCTTCGTCTTGCGTGCGCGCTTTCGGTGGCGTTCAGCGGCCTGCTCCAGCGGATGGACGTCAGGGTTGCGCAGCGTCTCCAGATCTACGTGGACGAGGACCTGGTAGCGCTCGGCGATCGAACCGGAGAGGGGTGAGGACCCTGGGTCAGACGTTTCCGCGGAGACGTTTGAGACGGCGTTGTCATGATCGCCGCGCCCCAGCCCTACCCCCATGGCCCGCTCTACAAGGAGCGCCAGCGCATCGGCCCGCCGTCGGGAAGCGGCCGCCTCCGAATCCTCGGCGGAGGGACGCGTGCGTTGGCGGCGCGCGCCCATCGCCTCCTCGGCCTCCGTCTGCTCCGCTGAGTAGAGGTCATCGCTCGCGGCCTCGATCCCCCGCATGAGGAGTGCACCCACCTCAGGAGTGAGCCGCCCTCGCACCACGTACGTCCCGTCCAGATCAGGGAAAACCGAGAGGCACCGCTTCCGGTGCCGGAGTTCGTCTCGCTCAGCCTCGTCCCGGGCGTTGGCCATCCTCCAGCCGCGAACCATGCGCTCCAGCTCGGAAGCGGTGGATTCCCGGGCCATATGCAGGAGGTGGGCCTCGTTCTCCGGTTCAGCCACTCGCGAAAGGGCGCGGACCTTCGAGAAGCTGAGTTCCCCTCGGGCCATCGCCTCCCGGATGAGGGGGAGTTCGCCAAGCGCCCGCGCCGCGCGCACCCGCTCCCGCGCCGCACCCTTGTCGATTCCGGTGCGATGAGCCAGCCACTCGGCGCAGGAGCGAAAGCCTGCCAGCTCCCAGCCGCGCCGCTCGTCGAACCGGACAATGAGATCGAGAAGCCGCTGAGTGGCGGACTCGATGTGGGCGGAGAGCAGCGCGATCTCTTGGTCCAGGTCGTCGAGGGCCTCCATATCCTGGGCCTCGATGTTGAGAGCCTCGACGTCGGGGGGGTCCACGTCGGGAGCTCCCACATCCTGGGCCTCCATGTCGGAAACCTCTTCGTTCGTGGCCTCCGTGTGTGGGGGCTCTCCGTTGAAGGGCGGAGAGTCAGGTCGCGGAGAGTCAGGGCGCGGAGAGTCAGGCAGGTCGGACTCGTAATCGGCCTCCGTCTCGCGGACGAGAGAGAAGCCGAGAGGGTGGCTGAGAGAGTGGCTGAGAGAGTGGCCGAGAGAGTGGCCGAGAGAGTGGCCGAGCGGGCGGACGGGGGAGCCTCCGAAAGAGAGGAAGGCTCCCGCCTTGGCCGGGGAGGCGGGAGAAGTCAGGTATACCATGGTCCACCTCGTGCAAGTGAATGTGACAAATCAACTTGCAAGAAATATACAAGCCCCTTTTCCGACCCACGGAAAGGCCCGGTGGAGCCTCGAAGTGGGGGCCTGGGGTAACAAGCAGGGTCGCGTGCCCTTCGACGGCCGTCTGTGGCCCTCTCACGGCAATCGACGGCCGGATATCATCGGGGTCGGGGACGCCGTCCATCCCGCACTCCCAATCCTGTCAAGGCCCTCCTTGCTCAATTGCATGTCTGGATGGGACGACTTTTTCCACACATGAAGCCGCGGTGCGTCCCCTCGACGGACCACTCGCCAGGCGCCCGCCGTGTTTCGCGGACCCAGTCATTCTTGCCCGTTCGTGATACTCCCGGTATGACGAGGTGAGAATGCAGGCCGTCTGGATTCCTCCACTCCCTGCCCGACACCGAGATCCGTCCGCCCCTCCTCAACCGGCCGGACACGGATCGCTCTTTCGCGCTCGCCCCCAGCAGATCAGCTTTCTCGAACCACCCACCTGAACCGCGGAGTCGGTCGTGCGACCCATTTCCTGGTCGGTCCTGCTGACGGCAGTGATCGGGCTCGCCCTTCCCCCCGCGCCGCTCAGTGCGCAGGAGGCGGACCTGATCTTCAGGAATGGCCGCGTTCTGGACGGTTCCGGAAATCCCTGGGTTCTCGCCGATGTGGCGATCCGGGGCGATCGCATCGTGGCGGTCGGTCGGCTCTTGGGCTGGGAGGCTCCGACCGAGGTCGATATCCGGGGGCTCTATCTGGCGCCGGGATTCATCGATCCGCATTCCCACGCCGCCGAGGGACTCACCCAGGACGATCGGAGCCACGCGCATCCCCTCCTGGCCCAGGGGGTCACGACCGTTTTCGTGAACCCCGATGGAAGTGGGCCGGTGGACCTGGCCGAGCAGCGGACGGCCCTTCTGCGCGACGGCCTGGGGGTGAATGTGGCGCAGCTCGTCCCACACGGGTCGGTGCGTGACGAGGTGCTCGGTTTGGACGACCGGCTCGCTCGTCCCGAGGAGCTGCAGCGCATGAGGGCGCTGGTGCGGCGCGGGATGGAGGAAGGCGCGTTCGGGCTCTCGTCGGGTCCCTTCTATGTGCCGGGGAGTTATGCGGACACACATGAGCTCGTTGAGCTCGCGCGGGTGGCGGGCGAGTACGGCGGCGTGTACACGAGCCACATCCGGGACGAGAGCGACTACTCGATCGGCCTGATCGCGGCCGTGGACGAGGTGATCACCGTGGCCCGGGAGGCGGGGGTGCGAGGGATCGTGACCCACGTGAAAGCGCTCGGCCCCCGGGTGTGGGGCTTCTCCACCGCCGTCTCACGGCGCATCGAGCGGGCGCGGGAAGAAGGCGTGCAAGTGTTCACCGACCAGTACCCGTACCACGCATCGGCCACCTCCCTCGGCGCGGCGCTCGTGCCTAGATGGGCGCAGGAAGGCGGCACCGAGGCGATGCAGGCCCGGTTCTCCGATCCGGCGCACCTCCCCCGCATCCTCAGCGAGATGGCCGAGAATTTGGACCGGCGGGGCGGGGCCGAGCGGATCCAGTTCCGACGCCACGCCCCGGACCCCTCGATCGAGGGACGCACCCTCGCGGAGGTGGCCCGGGCGCGGGGCCTGGATCCGGTGCGCGCCGCCATCCGGCTCCTGGAGGAGGGGAGTCCGGGGATCGTTTCCTTCAACATGGACGCCCGCGACATTGCTGAGCTCATGCGCCGTCCGTGGAATATGACCTCGTCCGACGCGGAGTTTCCGGTATGGGAGGTCGGCGTCCCTCACCCGCGCGCCTACGGGTCCTTCGCCCGTAAGATCCGCCTCTACGTCGTCGAGGAGGGGGTGATCTCGCTGGAGGAAGCGATCCGGAGCATGACTTCGCTCACCGCCTCGGTTCACCGAATGGGGGACCGCAGGATGGTACGACCTGGCGGTGTGGCCGATCTCGTCGTGTTCGACCTGGAGCAGGTTCGGGACCTCGCGACCTTCACCGCCCCGCATCAGCTCTCCGAGGGAATGGTCCACGTGCTCGTGAACGGGGAGTTCGCAATCCGTGACGGGGCGTTCACCGGTGTCCTGGCGGGGCAGGTTCTGAGGTTGGAGCGGTAGGAGGGGAGGTCTCGCCGCGCGTCCCGGCCAATGGTTGCCGAGGCGACGGTGCGCCCCGAAATTCGGATATGAGAAATGCCGCCCCTCCAGCCCTCCGCATCGAGCATCTGGACCCTGACCTCGTGCCCATCTTTCGCGCCATGACGTCTGCGGAGAGGGTGGCGGCCGGGCTCTCGGCTACGGACATGATCCGGGAGAGACTGCGGGCCACTATCCAGGAAGCTCACCCTGGGTGGAGCCCCGAAGCGGTCGCCGCGGCGGTGTCTCAACGGATGATCGGTGCTAGCGACTGAGTTCCTCACCGACCTCGTCCATCGACTCGAGGGCGGGAACCTGACCTATGCCCTCGTGGGGTCCATCGCGGCAATGTCCTACGGAGAGCCTCGGGCGACGCTCGATGTCGATGTCGTAATTGTGCTGGAGAGTTCGGATCTCGACGCGATCGAGCGGCTCTTCCCGCCCCCTGCATTCTACATCTCGATCGATGCGGCCCGGGAAGCCGTGCGGGCAAAGTCGCAGTTCAATGTCATCCATCCCACATCGGGCATGAAGGTGGACTTCTTCGTGGCTGGGGATGCAATCGAGATGTCGCAGATCGATCGCCGCCTGCGACGGATGATCCTCCCCGGACTGGAAGCCTGGTGTTCACCCCCCGAGGAACTGGTCATGAAGAAACTCCTGTACTACGAGCAGGGATCCTCGGACAAGCACTTGCGTGACATCACGTCGATGCTGCGCATCTCACCCAGGGAGATTGATGTCGGCCGGCTTCGGGCCATGGCCATGGAGCATGGGGTCGGGGAGTTGTTGGACCGCGTCGTGAGAAGCGTCACCGACTCCTGACGAGGGCGGGACTGGGATCCCTGAGGCGGGAGCTGTCCTCGTCCCGCCTTCCTTCGGTAGTGGCGCCAACCGGTGGCCCGGTGCCACACCGGTCTACCGCTTCGAGGCGCATGATCCCGGTATTCCTGCGCTGTATCTGATGGGCGATGAGGATCTCATGTTCCTGCCCGAGGCTCGCCGCGCGGCCGAAGGTGAGCCGCGCTCGGTGCACCGCGTACTGCGTCGGAGCGGTCATGTGTGCAACATCGCGCGCCCGGCGCTCATCAATCGCCTTTGTCTCGACTTCATGAAGAGCGTGGGCTGAAGCGCATCAGCGGTCACCCCTTCGGACGGGTCGGCCGGGGCGCATGTCCTCGAGCAGAGTGCCGTCCCGAACGACGAACGTGCCGTTCACGATCACATGCGGAATGCCGGCCGACGTCGTTGTTGGCGCCTCGAACGTGGCCCGGTCAATGACTGTCGCCGGATCGAACACCGTGACATCAGCGTCCGCGCCGACTGCGATCCGGCCCTTGTTGCGCAATGCGGGTACGAAGCTCTCGAAACGCTGTGCCGGCAGGATCGTCATGCGGCTCAGCGCATCCATGAGCGGCAGCAGTTGCCGGTCTCGCGAATAGTGGCCGAGCATGCGCGCAAACGAGCCGGCTCCGCGTGGGTGCCCGGTGCCGTCGACGAAGGGCACGCCATCGCTGGCGAGGATTACGCCCGGGTGCGCCAGCGCCTTCTCCACCAGTTCGTCCTTCATCATGTGGATGATTACCCAGCCGCCCTGCCGGCGGTACTGTTCGAACGTCTCACTCGTGAGTCGCTCGCCGGTCAGCGCCCACGCCAGGTCGCTGTAGTCGATGCGCAGGTTCTCCTGCCAGCCGGGGTTGAACAGCGCAGACTCAAGGGCCGTCGACGCGGCGGTGTACGGATAGACTTCCGTCGAGACATCCATGCCGGCGGCGCGCGCGGAGTCGAGAACGGCCAGCGCTTCCGGCAGATCGTCACCCGCACTCGAGCCGATGTGCACGACGTGCAGCGCCGCACCCGCGCGGTCGGAAGCGGCGACGATCT